>HF985785.1:25816-33900 GCA_000432375.1 Firmicutes bacterium CAG:103 | reverse complement strand
TTCGGGTGCGGCCCGGCCGCTGCATGGTTGCTTATGCAGACGTGATGTAGCACTCCTCGGCTTCCTGCTGTGCATGGATCAGCAGCAGCCGCGCCTCCTCATAGTCGTGGGTGTCGATTTGCTCAACGGCGTCGCTCAGCGTGTTGAAGAGGGTGAAGTACAGTTTCTTGAAGTCCATGGTGATCTCCTTTTTGTTCTGCGTATTTGCGGTTTCCGGCGCGTCTTCCGGTCGCTGCGATGCGCAGTCTAACACAGAATGGAGCAGAAACGTGTCGAATGCTGTAGGTGCCGAAAAAACTTCATAAAATTCAAATTTTTTGTCAAGTATGGAACGATCTTTGCGCGAAGCGTCGAATCGCAAACGCCCGCGCACCATATCGGAGCGCGGGCGCGGATCGTTTATAGCAGCTTGATCAGGATCGTGACGGCGCCCAGCAGGATCAGCACGCTGCCGACGTCGGCAGCGTGTCCGGCTGGGCGGCGACGGGGCTGAATCAGTCTGTGAAACAGCTTTCCGATAAATAATTTCTATTACACACCCGTTGCACACCGCATCGATAATTTGCACGCAAAAACGGAAAAAGAAAAAGTCCTGTATTCCTTGAGAATACAGGACTTTTTGCTGGTCCGAGTGAGAAGATTCGAACTTCCGGCCTCTTGAACCCCATTCAAGCACGCTACCAACTGCGCTACACCCGGATATTTTATTTGCTCAAATAATATAGCACACCGCGCAAAAAAATGCAAGAGGGAAATGCGGCTTTTGGGCAGAAAGTTTTTCGTTACATTTCTTTACGATTGTATCAGAATTCCGAATAGATAGGTTTCGAAATAATCATAAATTTTTTAAATAAATAAATTGAAATTTTTTGGGTGATTTGTTAACGTATTCTTAACACCTATGTGGGATGATAAAGTCCCATGCATGCGGGGGCATGCAAGATCCACTTGGCGAAATAGAAACAAAGGAGGAAATATCATGACAGGTAAAAAACTGCAGCGTCTGCTGGCATGCCTGCTGGCGGTCCTGCTGCTGTCGCAGGTCGGGGCGTTCTCGCCGGCCGTGTTCGCGGCGGATGACAGCAGCTACACGCTGCAAAACGGTACGGCCATCATTAAGTCCACGATGACGACCGATGAAGTGAACCATGCGCTGACGCGCGCGCTGGTCAAGGATTTTGACCAGAAGAGCGAGGATACGCAGGCCAAACTTCTGGACGATCTCAAGTGGGAGTACAAAACGAACGGTTTCAAGAATAAGGGTACTATAATTGAGACAAAATCCTCGGATTTGTACTGGGATTCCATTGCTGGTGGCAGAGTCGTTAAAGAAGGTAAGTATATTAAGACTGAGTACACCTGCCCTGCGCTGGCTGCTAACAAGGATGGCGACTACAAGGTTCGCCTTGTCAGCACGAAACAGGAAGTGACGCTGACGAAGGCGGAGAAGCTCTCTTCGTCCATCACGCTCAAGCAGGACGCCAGCGTGAAGCTGCCGTATAAGGAAGACGGCACGCTGGATTTTGACGCGCTGCGTGCAGCCATCTTTGCTCAGGTCGTGGAGAGCACCAAGCCCGAGCTGACGGTCGACGACGTGACCATTGAGTACCATGCCAAATTCGCGACCGAAGCCGACAGACAATGGGTCCCTCTGGAGGGCAAAACGATTACTTTTTTAGGTCAAGAGCTTGGCTACCCTGCCATTTCTGCAGGCGAGCAGAAGATCAAAGTCTCCTACAGCGGCAGCGATGATTATAAGGCTGTCACTGAGGAAACGACTGTGAACTTCCTTGACCGCGCGGCAGCTCCGTTCCAGCTCAAGCAGGGTGTGACCAAAGTCTCGATGGTCTATAACAAGGATCAGAGCATCAACTACGAGGCAACCGCGCAGGCTCTGCGCGAGGCGCTGCTCGTGAGCGCTGATTCGAACGTCTCCATCAACGACGTGACGGTGCAGTACAACGCCGGTATAGGTGGTATCAAAAATTATCAGCCCTTGAATTATAGCCCGACGGGCAGCGACTTTATTGACCAGCTTGTTAAATTTGGCACTGGTGAGCAGACCATCCGCTTCACCTGGCGCGGCAACGCAGCCTACCAGGCTTATACGGCGGAAGTCACCGTCGAGATGACCGACAGCCNNGAGATGACCGACAGCCGCGAGGCCAGCGCCGTCGTCCTTAAGCCGAGCATCTCTCTCATCTACAATAAGGACGCCGCTGCCATGACGCAGCAGATTTTTGAATACGTCATTGATTGGGACGATTCCACGCTGCCCGACAAGAGCACGCTGAGCGCGGACGACTTTACGATCGAGTATTACGCAACGGCTAAGGTCGTGGCCGGTGATTTTAGCGGCGACATGAATTCTTTCAAAGACTGGGTTTCGATCGAGGGAAAGGGAGTCAAGCTGGGTGATTTGCAGCTTCTCTACCCCCAGATGGGCGCTGGTGAGCAGCAGATCCGCGTGACCTTCAACGGCAACGAGACCTATCGTTCCAGCGAGGCTGAGGAAGGCTCGCTCACGGTCAAGAAGGCAAATGTCTCCGTCAAGGTGCACTCGACGAGCATCTACGCCGATGAAGTGCCGGGCGAGGGCTTCGTCACCACTGATCCCGTGGACGATTTTGACATCTTCACGGTCTATACCGGCGTGTCCAGCGTGTTCGTGCAGCTGCCCGAGCGCTACACAGACAACGCGTTCATCAAGGTTGTTGATCCTGTGCTCGAAAAAGTCGGTCTGCGGACGATCAAGGATATCATGGACAAGGGCATCACCGTCGGCGAACTCAAGCAGAATCTGGACAAGATCGCCAATGGCAGCGAGTATGCCGCAGTGCGTGAAGCGCTCAAGCTGATGGGTGTTGACGTCGCTACGCTGCAGCAGATCATCAACGTGTTCAACAAGATCACCCTGCTGGACAATGTCCGCATTGCCCTGCGTACGCCGGATCAGGTGGGTATCTACACCGTTTACGCGATCACGAACAACGATAACTACAACACCGGCTTCGGTATGGGTGCACTCGTTGTGAAAAAGCACTACTCCGGTGTGAAGCTCGACTGGAATCAGAACTTCACCAACGGCAAGATCTCCGCTGCGGACGCGAAGAACTTCGACTTCGGTGCGACGCTGAGCTATAACGGGAAACAAGTCGAGGATCAGTCCTCTGTGCACTACCTGTACTCCGGCTTCACCAGCAAGTGGCGCCCGTATTCGAGCACCACGACGCCCCCGACTGCGCCCGGCCGCTATGTTGTGACGGTCGTGACTCTGGGCGGCAACTATCAGGCAGCGCCCATCACGCGCGCTTTCCAGATCACCAAGTAATTTTCTCGCGTGTGTCTCCCGGGCTTTTTGCCCGGGAGACATTTTTGCGCCGGAGGAGACCGGCCGGAGCGGAAAATGAAAATCGCCGAAAATTTTTTCAAAAATAACTTGACAGCAGTCGAATCGTCTGGTATATTAAACAAGCGCTGAGGCGACGAGGCCGAGTAGTTCAGTTGGTTAGAACGCTAGCCTGTCACGCTAGAGGTCGAGGGTTCAAGTCCCTTCTCGGTCGCCACCCGCGGGGCGAAAGCTCCGCGGGCTTTGTATGCTGCTATAGCTCAGTCGGTAGAGCGCATCCTTGGTAAGGATGAGGTCCCCGGTCCGAATCCGGGTAGCAGCTCCATGAAAAAGCCTTGATTTTCAAGGCTTTTTTCTTTTTTCCTTGAATCTGTGTCCCGTTTCGGAAAGCCATTTAGCTACTATTTGGCTACTGGAACGGGATTTTTTTGTTTTCAGGCTTCTTTTGCAAGGAGATTTTCCAGCGCATCGGCGGCTTTTCGGTCGCTCTCCTGCAAGGCGTGAGCATATATGTTCATCGTGGTGGAGGTCTGCGCGTGGCCGAGTCTGCTTGATACCGTTTTTACGTCCTGCCGGGAAGCAATCAGTAAAGTAGCTGATGTGTGTCTGAGGCCGTGAAACGGAATCAGGGGGAGCTGCTGCTCCGGTGCTCTGCCGTCGTTGTATCGCCGGATTGCATCCTGAAAAGATTCATACGGCGTGGAATAGCTCATCATTTTGCCATTCTCCTGAATGAAAATCCAGTCTTCGCCCCGCCAGCCCTGCCCGAATTGAAAGCGCTGCTGCAATTCTGCCAGTTGCAACGCTTTAAGGCGCGCTGCAAGAAAGTGCGGAAAAGATACCGAGCGATAGGAAGACTTTGTTTTCGGTGTCTTGCAAACCTGTTTCCCGTCTACAAGGGTTACAGCCTTTGAAACCTGAACAATGTTGTTCTGGAAATCAATGTCTGACCACTTGAGCGCCAGTAGCTCACCTTTTCGCAAACCGGTATAGATCGCCAGATTGAACAGCAGCTTGATTTGCTCCGGTATATTCTTTGTAATCTCATAGTCTCCAACGGTGTATGGTATTCCCGTATCATCTACTCTTGTGTGACCACCTACGTGCACGGTATAGGGCTGCTCAATGTACTGGAGAAAAGTCGCCGCCTGTTCCGGCGTGAAGAATTTCAGCTTATCGGCGGTGCTTTCGGCCTGTATTCTGACCTTGTCACAGGGATTCCGGTCGATGATCTCCCATTCCGTAGCCGTGCGCAGGATGGAGGAAAGCACATTGCGCGTTTTGGTTATGCTGCCCTTGCTGTAGCCTCCGGCCTTGCCGTCCTTGCGTGCGCCGTCCTTCGTCAGGGAGAGGAAAAAGGCGTTTACCGTGTGGGGCTTGATCTCCGACAGCTTATAGTGTCCGATTGCAGGCAAGATTTTGTCGTCCAGCTCTTCACGGTATTTTCTGACCGTTCCCGGCTGTAGCTTCGGCTTCGCATATTCTTCAATCCACCTGTCAGCAAATACTTGCAGGGTGACTTTTCGCCCATCCATAGCCGCGCCGCTCTTTACCCGTGATTCAAATTCGTGGGCAAAGTCCTGCGCGGCTTTTTCCATCTTTTTAGGCGGCAGACCTGCATCCGGCTTGAACGTGGCCGTTTCGATGATCTTCTTGCCCTTAATGTCGTAGCCGCAGGAAACCGTGATCTTGTAGCTGACGCCGTTCTTTCCTTCGATTTTCTTAATGCTGGCCATTGTCAGAACCTCCACTAATCATTTTTCGTAATGTTCGCAACTCACTGATGATTTGAAGTAAAAAGACATCAGCCAAATTCTTTTTGTTGATTGTGGTGTTATTTCCCACTTCAATTTCTACATCGTTTGCTTTGTAGAAAAGATGGTCGTATATTAGCCTGATAATAATACCTCCATCATAAGTTATGATTTTATCTATTGCTGAGCATCTGTACAGCTTTTGCTCTTTCAAAAAATTGACAGCCTGTTCGCTTAGTCCGGTTTCCTCTTGAATATCTGTTGCGGTTCTTGTTTTGCAGTCATAGTCACAGAGCAAATAGCCGATTTCGCAGCCGAACAAGTCGCACATACACAGCAGTTTGGAAAGGGGCGGCAGAGCGACGCCGTTTTCCCATTGGGCTATCGTTTGCCGAGAACCAATGTCTATTTTTTCTGCAAGACCATCCTGTGTCAGGTCGAGCTTTTTCCGCTCTGTCCGTATCCGTTCGCCGATTTCTTGGCTGCGCCTTTCGTATGTCTCATATGAAATGTTATGCAAAATTAACACAACTCCGTTTCGTTAAAAATAAATGTCTAAATATGCGTCTTCCAATTAACATTTTATAGCGGTACAATACGGTTGTCAATAGGAAAACGCAAAACAATTCAGAATGAACGGAGGAAAGAAACATGAACGGAGAAACCAAAATCCCCAAAATGATGACCGTGCGACAGGTGGCAAAAACGGGCATGATCTCAGAATATGCCTTGCGTCAGCTGATAAAGCAAGGGAAGATTCCCTGCATCGCCCTTGAGCACAAGGTGCTCATCAATTTTGACGCATTCGTCGAACAGCTCCAGCAGCTGAAAGGGGCGCTCTGACAATGGAAATTCAGCAGGTGAATGAGCAGGTTTTCCCGCAGCTGTACCGGGTGACGCTGTATGCTGAGATTCTCTCTCTGCTTGGCGCAGGCCGGGACGGTGGGACGCAAGTCCGCGAGATTTGCAGGGTAACGGGAAAAGGGAACAGAGCCGTCCGCAAGGCAATTGAGGAAATCCGCAGATTGGGCGTTGTCATCTGCACCGACTGTCTGCACGGATACTATTACCCCGACACGCTGGACGAGCTACGGCGCTACATCCGGCAGGAGGAGCGGCGAGGCTCCAGCACTTTCCAGACACTGGACTCAGCGCGGAAGCTGCTGCAAGAGCAGGAGGAGCAAGGGTGAGCGAATCAAAAAAATACTACTGGCTACGACTGAAAGAGGGGTTTTTCGACAGTAAGCATATTAAGTTCCTTCGTTCTCAGGAAAACGGAGATAGAATGTGCATCGTGTATTTGCAGTTACAGCTGAAGAGCCTCCGCAGCGTCGGCGTGATTCATTATGACAAACTCCTCCCGTCATGCACAGAAGAAATCGCCTTTGACTTGGGCGAGCCGGTGGAGATCGTCAACAGGACGGTGGCAACACTGGAGAAGCTCAACCTTGTAGAACGACTTGATGACGGATCGCTGTATCTGTCAGCCGTCAAGGACGTTGTCGGAAATGAAACAGCAGCAGCCGGACGCATGAGAAACAAGCGCAATCGGGACAGCGCCAACAACACAGGCGAGAATCCATTTGCTGAGTATGCGTAACTTTGTTACGCTTTTGCGAACATTGTTACACAGAGATAGAGATATAGACAGATAAGAAAAAAGCAAATTCTCTCCGCTTCTTTCTCTTTTCGCAAAATCATCCGGCCACAGGCCGAGAAGAACAAACAGGAGGACAACACAATGAAAGCAATCATGAACAAGGAAATCGTAGAGGTCAACATCAAGGCACAGCTGGAACAGCTCATCGGCGAATACCACGCATCACAGCAGAGCCTTGCGGACGGCGTCCGGGCGCTGAATCAGAAGTACAAGGAGGACGTGCAGGCAAACACCTACACGCCGGAACATCTCCGCGAGGTCTACGAGGAAAACAAAGCCGCTCTGCTGGCCGCAGCTGCTGAGAAAGCAAAGGTGCTGAATGCTTCGGCGCGTGGTGCTGTTGAGCATCTGAGCGGCAAAGCTGTTCCCGCGCTCAGTACATCCGAGAAGCCCGCTGACTACGCCGTGAGAATCAGCAACGCCTTGCAGTTCATCCAGCTGGAGGGCGCAGCTATCAGCGACGAGACCGCCGCGCAGATTCTCCGGGACTTCACCGGCGATATGGAAATCATGCAGCGGTTCCGCTCCGTGCTGGAAAAGCAGATCGCGCCCAGTGACCGGCAGATCGCTGACCAGTACGGCAACACGACTTTCCCGCAGACCTTCGGCCAGCTTTTCAAATATGAGAAGTTCCGCGACGCTCTGGCAGAGCTTCAGGAAATGGCCGATACGCTCTTTATCCGCAAGCTGTCCCAGACAGAGACCGAATACCTGCACGGTGCTACGCTCTCCGTGCCGACTGATGGCTATATGCAGCTTGTAACCGAGCGAAACATCATCGAACAGGCCGAGACGGTCGAAAACATGATCTCCGAGCTGTCCGCAACCACCGAATAAACCGGGCGACAGGCAGTTGTAGGCGCTGCTTTTCGTCAAGTTTATAGTGCTACAGGCGTTCGTGGCGTTCGGACTGTAGCGCCGCCTCCTGAACCGGAGTAGCCAACGGTTCAGGAGGTGCTTTATATCTCAGGCAGGGAGGTGAAAACATGAACAAGAATCTGATTCCGATGAACGAGCGAACAAAGGACGAGCAAAGAGAAATCGCCCGAAAGGGCGGCAGGGAAAGCGGCAAAGTTCGGCGGCGCAAGCGCACCATGAAAGACGCTGCACAGCTCATCTTGCAGTTGCCTGTCGGCGCAGAACAGGCGGTGCTTTTGCAGAAATACGGCATTGCAGAAAGTGACTGTACAAACCTTATGCTGCTTATCGTGAAAACCGTTCAAATGGCTGCTGACGGCAATCTGAAAGCGGCGGAGTTCATCCGCGACACATTGGGCGAGAATCCGCAGTATAAGATTTACGAGAAGCGGCTGGAATATCT
>HF985785.1:25702-25810 GCA_000432375.1 Firmicutes bacterium CAG:103 | reverse complement strand
GAAGCGGCTGGAATATCTGATCGCCGATAAGGAAGCAGCACACACGCTGGCCGACGAGTGGGTCGCCTCTATTCCGGATTGGGAGGAGTAGCCAGAAAAGCCTCTCAG
>HF985785.1:23115-25697 GCA_000432375.1 Firmicutes bacterium CAG:103 | reverse complement strand
TAGCCAGAAAAGCCTCTCAGAGGCCGCAGGAGGCGCCGGAAGCTCTGACAGGGAAAAGAATATCGGCAGAGCATCAAAGAACGGTTCAGGCGGCTGTAACGGGCTGGAAATAGGAAGAGCGGGGGCTTGTGCCTCCGCTCTTCTGACGTTCTCCGTTATTCTGCCTCTGCCGTCCGCATTCGGTCGTATTCGTCCACCAGCTCCACAAGCATCATGGAAATGGTGTTCGCATCCTCTGACAGCCCATCATCCGCATTAGAAAAGATCATGTCGAGGGCGTGAGTCAGTGCTCTGATTCTGAGAAATACTGCTGTCTTGTCCATGTGAAAAATCCTCCTATTCGTTTTCTGAAATTGCCTCCAGCTCTGTCAACGCTTGCTTGTGGTGGCGGAATACCCGCTGCTTGTAGTTGTCGTATTTTTCATTGAAATCCGGCTTTCCTCCGTATGCAATGAAAAGCACATCTTCCCATTCCTCCGAATCGAGATAACGCAGCCGCAGCACAAGCCGCCTATCGGCGTTCGGCAATCGCCGAATAAGGGCTTCAAGGGCTTTCTGCTCTGCGTCCCGCTCCGCTATGAGGGAATCTATCTCACTTCGCAGATCGGCAATTCTGGCGACGGTATCGGCCATTCTGTCATGCTGGAAGCTGGAGCCTTTGGGCATCCCTGACAGGTTCGGAGTGGATGGAGAACCAGCCTTCGCCTCCATCTGCTCCAGCCGTTCAATTTGCAGGTCAATTTCCCGGTTCAGGTCTCTGTATGCCTTGAAACGCGCGGTCATGTCCATGATGAAAACCTCCTCCCTCTGAACGTCTGCAAGCGCATTATAGCATTCAGAGTTGTGTTTGTGTGGATTCTTGCGCAAATGAGAACGCGCGGTTAAAAATTGCGTAAATCTTACTGAACGGTAAGTGAAAATAGCTGCATTCTGTGACTGTCCGCAGACTGTCCACGGACAATCCACAGGACAATAGGCGGGCTAATTCAGGCAGTAGCGCATAGCTACTTTTTAGCTACCAACAATTCAAAACGGCTCAAAACAGTAGCTAATTTTTCAAAAGCCGAAATCAGAAAAGCCTTGCAATTCCTTACTTTTCAGGCCATTCCGCAACGGCTCATTACGGTGAAAATGCCATTGGTAAGGATGAGGTCCCCGGTCCGAATCCGGGTAGCAGCTCCAGAAAATCCTGCAACCGTTGCGGCTGCAGGATTTTTTGTTTATCAAAGACCGCGCAAAAACCACGACGCCGGACAGGGAAGCCCTGTCCGGTGTCGTTTTGCCTATGTTCGGTTTCAGCCGCCGAAGCCGATGCACGGTGTGCGGCCCTCGCCGTTTGGCGGGGGCTTACGTTTTCCTTACCGCGGGAAATCGATATGCGAAAGCCTGCCAAAAAAGTCCGTGCGGACTCCTTTGACAGGCGTAGCGAGCGGGCCTGTAAGCCGGGTTCTGTTATCGACAGCCATCTATCTAGACGCACCGTTGCCGGTGCGTTCCAGCCACCTCCATGGGACGGCCGGGCCGGCCATATGTCCCTCCGCGGTGTTGCTCCGGATAGAGTTTACAGCGCCGCACTGTCTCCAGCCGGCGAGTGAGCTCTTACCTCACTTTTCCACCCTTACCCGATCGCTCGGGCGGTTTGTTTCTGTTGCACTTGTCCGAGGGTCGCCCCTGGCGGGTGTTACCCGTTATCCTTGCCCTGTGGAGCCCGGACTTTCCTCACGCACAGCCTTTCGGCTCGTGCCCGCGGCTGTCCGGCCCGCTCGCCCGACTATTTTACACATCCTGCCGCACCGCGTCAAGTCCGGCAACGATTTATTTTCTTGTAATCGGCACGAATGAGCGGTATAATCTCCACGTATGATTACCTTTTGGAAAAGGAGTGTCTGCATGACCTTTTCGGACTATATGGACTATCTGCGCGGCAAGCGCATCGGCGTCATCGGCTTCGGCGTGAGCAATCAGCCGCTCGTGCGCGTGCTGCTGCGCAACGGCTGCGACGTGACGGTGTGCGACCGGCGCGACCGCGCCCAGCTCGGCGCGGCCGGCGACGAGGCCGCGGCGCAGGGCGCAAAATTTATCCTTGGTGCGGATTATCTGGAGCATCTGGACTTCGACGTCATCTTCCGCACACCGGGCGTGCTGCCCATCGTGCCGCAGCTGCGCAAGGCTGCGCAAAGCGGCGCGATCCTCACCTCCGAGATGGAGGCATTCTGCAATCTCTGCCCGTGCCGCATCATCGCCATCACCGGCAGCGACGGCAAGACCACGACCTCGACCATCACGGCCGAGCTCCTGCGCGCGCAGGGCTACACCGTGCACCTTGGCGGCAACATCGGCACGCCGCTCTTTGACCGCATTCCGGAGATCCGCCCGGAGGATTTTGCCGTGCTCGAGCTCAGCAGCTTCCAGCTGCACAGCATGCACTGCGCGCCCGATGTGGCCATCATCACGAATATTTCGCCGAACCATCTGGATGTGCATCCGGATTTCGAGGACTATGTGTCGGCCAAGTGCAGCATTTACCGCGGCCAACGGCCGGACGGCTGCCTGGTGCTCAACGCGAAGGACGCCCATACGCC
>HF985785.1:22971-23108 GCA_000432375.1 Firmicutes bacterium CAG:103 | reverse complement strand
CGCCCATACGCCGCGCTTCGCGGCCGAGGCGCCGGGGCGTGTGCGCTATTTCAGCAGCATCGGCCCGGTGGAAACCGGCGTTTACTGCACGGACGGTGTGATTTACCGCGCGCACGATGGCAAGGCGGAGAAGAGCC
>HF985785.1:19374-22955 GCA_000432375.1 Firmicutes bacterium CAG:103 | reverse complement strand
TCCTCGACGCCGCCGAGATCCGCATTCCCGGCGCGCACAACGTGGAAAACTATATGGCGGCCTTTGCTGCGACTGACGGTCTGGTCGGCAATGCGGCGTGCGTTCAGGTCGCGCACGCCTTCTCCGGCGTGCCGCACCGCATGGAGCGCATCCGCGAGCTCAACGGCATTACGTTCATCAACGATTCCATCGCCTCGAGCCCCACGCGCACGATCGCGGGCCTGCACGCGCTGCCGAAGCCGCCGGTCATCATCCTCGGCGGGCACGACAAGCACATCCCGTTTGATACGCTCGGTGACGAGGTCTGCCTGCACGCGAAGGCGGCGGTCGTCGTCGGCGAGACGGCGCAGCGCATTGCCGCCGCCATCCGCGCGTCGAAATGCTATGACCCGGGAAAGCTGCCGCTCGTTGAGGCGCCGGATTTTCGCGCAGCGGTCGAGACGGCCTACGGCCTTGCACAGCCGGGCGATATCGTGACGCTCTCGCCGGCCTGCTCATCGTTTGATCTCTTCAAAAACTTTGAAGAGCGCGGCAATACCTTCCGCGCCATTGTGGAATCTCTGCAATAAGCGCATGAATCGCCCCGCCGCTGCATAGCATGGCAGGGGGGATCTGCTATGATTTGTGCACCTCGCCGCTGGAGACCGGCTGCCCGCCGGCGCCCGCTGCGGCCGAACCGGAAGCTGGCGGCGCTGCTGCTGGTATGCATTCTGTTGGGCGGCATGGCGTATTTTACCGTGTCGGTGCTGCACCTGATCACGCAGCTGGCCGTCAACTCCGCCTGCGACCTCATGCAGCTGAAGATCAACGCCGCCGTCACGGCGGCGACGGCGCAGGTGCAGGGCGACTATTATACCTACCGCACGGACGCTGACGGGACCATCACGGCCGTGAGCATCGACACCGAGCACGTGGGGCAGGTGTCCTCGCTCGTGCTCGAGCACATGATGGACGGGGACGACGGGCAGGTCGAGCTGGACATCCCGCTTGAGACGCTCTTCGGCGTGAATTTTCTGCCGGGACTCAAGCTGCCGCTGCCGGTGCGCATCCTTGTGCTGACGACGTCGGACGTGAACTATCACAACGAGCTCATGTCGGCCGCGATCAACCAGAGCAAATATCAACTATATCTGAACGTGAAGATGGATCTCGACATTCTGGTGCCCTGGGAGCACCAGACCGAGACCGTGGGCACGAACGTCCTGCTGGCCGAGACGGTCATCGTCGGCAAAGTGCCCCAGACGTATGTGGAAGTGGAGTAGACAACATGGATGTACGCGAAGAGATCCTGACGCTGCGCCGTCAGCTGGAACACGCAAATTTTCTCTATTACGTGAAGGATGCGCCCGAGATCAGCGACTTTGAATACGACGCGCTTATGCGCAGGCTCGAAGAGCTCGAGGCGGCGCACCCGGAGTACGCCTCGCCCGATTCGCCGACGCAGCACGTCGGCGGCTACGCGCTCAACACCTTTGCGCAGGTGCGCCATCAGGTGCCGCTCGAGAGCCTGCAGGACGTGTTCTCGTTCGACGAGCTGCGCGCGTTCGGCGCGCGCATGGACGGGGCGCTCACGCAGGCGCATGATTATTCCGTCGAGCCGAAGATCGACGGCCTGTCCATGTCGCTCGAGTATGAAAACGGGGTGTTCGTCCGCGGCGCTACGCGCGGCGACGGCATCACCGGCGAAGACGTGACGGAAAACCTCCGCACGCTGCGCAACCTGCCGCTGGCGCTTGAAAACGCGCCTGCAAAGCTTATCGTGCGCGGTGAGGTCTATATGTCGCACGAAGTATTCGCAGCGCTCAATGCCGAGCGCGAGCTGCTCGAACAGCCGCTGCTGGCCAATCCCCGCAACGCGGCGGCGGGCTCTGTGCGCCAGCAGGATCCGAAGGTCGCGGCGGCGCGCAAGCTCGATATCATCATCTTCAACCTCCAGTTTGACAGCGACCGCACGTTTGCCGCGCACACGGAAACGCTGGACTATCTGGCGTCGCTGGGCTTCCCGGTCGTGCCGTATCAGCGCTGTGAAACGCTCGATGCCTGCTGCGCGCGCATTGACTGGATCGGCGACAACCGCGAGACGTTCCCGTTCGACATCGACGGCGCGGTCATCAAGATCAACGATCTCGCGCAGCGGCAGTATCTCGGCAGCACGGCGAAGTTCCCGCGCTGGGCGGTGGCGTATAAATACCCGCCGGAGAAGAAGGAGAGCCGCGTGCGCGACATCGTCGTGCAGGTCGGCCGCACGGGGGTGCTCACGCCGAAGGCGGTCATTGAGCCGGTGCGTCTGGCCGGCACGACCGTCACGAATGCCACGCTGCACAATCAGGACTTCATCGACAACCTTGACCTGCGCATCGGCGACACGGTGCTCGTGCAGAAGGCAGGGGAGATCATTCCCGAGATCCTCTCCGTCGTGCGCGAGAAGCGGCCGGAGGGCACGGTGCCGTTTCATATGCCGGACACCTGCCCGGAGTGCGGCGCGCCCGTGGTGCGCGACCCGGACGGGGCGGCCCTGCGCTGCACGGGCGCGGAGTGCCCGGCGCAGCGGCTGCGCAACATTGCGCACTTTGCCTCCCGCGAGGCGATGGATATCGACGGCCTCGGCATCTCGCTGTGCCAGTCGCTGATTGAGGCGGGGCTCGTGCACTCCCCGGCGGAGCTGTATGCGCTCGAGCCGCAGTCGGTCGCGGCGCTGGACCATATGGGGAAGAAGTCGGCCGAGAATCTCATGGCCGCCATCGAAAAGAGCAAGGGCGCCGGCATGGCGCGCCTGCTGTGCGCGTTCGGCATCCGGCAGGTTGGGCAGAAGGCGGCGAAGGTGCTGGCCATGCACTTCGGCACGCTGGACAAGCTCATGGCGGCGACGGAAGAAGAGCTCATGGCCATCCCGGACGTCGGCCCGACGACGGCGGCATACCTGCGCGCGTGGTTCGATAACCCGCAGTCACAGCACCAGATCCGCCTGCTGCGCGATGCGGGCGTCAGCTTTGATTCCAGGGAGCAGGTCGTGGACCGCCGCTTTGCCGGCAAGACGTTCGTGCTCACCGGCGCGCTCGAGCACTTCAGCCGCGACGAGGCCAGCGCCATCATCGAGCGCTTCGGCGGCAAGACGAGCTCTTCCGTGTCGAAAAAAACGTCCTATCTGCTCGCCGGCGAAAACACCGGCTCGAAGTATCAGAAGGCGCTCACGCTCGGCACGCCTATCATTACGGAAGCTGAATTTCTGGACATGATCCAGGAGTAACGAAAGAAACGGAGTGGAAATCATGCGAGATTACGCAAAAGAATTTGAAAACCGCGTCGCCTTTATCCGCGACCTGCTCAAAAGCAGCGGCGCCAAGGGCGTCATCTACGGCAACAGCGGCGGCAAGGACAGCGCGCTCGTCGGCATCCTCTGCAAGGCCGCGTGCGACAATACGGTCGGCATCATGATGCCGTGCGCCTCCAAGCGCAACTTCGGCGAGGACATGACCGACGGTCTGGCCGTGGCCGAGCAGTTCAACATCGAGACGCGCACGGTCGATCTCACGGCGGAAAAGGAGCTCGTCATGCAGACGGTCTCCGCCGTCACGACGCTC
>HF985785.1:14460-19365 GCA_000432375.1 Firmicutes bacterium CAG:103 | reverse complement strand
CACGACGCTCAACCAGATGGCGACGTCGAACATCGCCCCGCGCCTGCGCATGCTCACGCTCTACACCATCGGCGCGGCCGAGGGCCGTCTCGTCGCCGGCACCGGCAACCGCAGCGAGGCATACATGGGCTATTTCACGAAGTGGGGCGACGGCGCGTATGACTTCAATCCAATCGCCGACCTGACCGTGACGGAAATTTACGAGTTCCTGACCTGGCTGCACGCGCCGGAAAACATCATCCGCAAAGCGCCGTCCGCCGGTCTCTTTGAGGGTCAGACGGATGAGCAGGAGATGGGCGTGACCTACGCCGCCATCGACAAATACATCCTCACCGGCGAGGCCAGCGAGCACGACAAGGCCATCATCGACCGCTACCATAGCCGCAGCGAGCATAAGCGCCGCCCGGCCGCGACCTATCACGCCGAATGACGCAGTATTTCGATACCCACGCGCACTACGACAGCGGAAAGTTCAACGCTGACCGCGAAGAGGTGCTGCGCGCCGCGCATGAGAGCGGCGTCGCGCTCATCGTGGATCCCGGCGACTGTGCCGCGACGTCCGCGCGCGCCGTCGCCATCGCACAGGAATATGATTTCGTCTATGCCGCCGTCGGCTGGCACCCGGAGGAAGCCGCGGGCTGGACGGACGACAGTCTGGAGCAGATCCGCGCGCTGGCGGCGCAGCCCAAGGTCTGCGCCATCGGCGAGATCGGTCTGGACTATTACTGGGACGCCTCCACGAAGGCAACGCAGGAGATCATGCTGCGCGCGCAGCTGGAGCTGGCGCTGGAGCTGGATCTCCCGGTCATCATCCACGACCGGGAGGCGCACGGCGACAGCCTGCGCATTGTGTGCGATTATCCAGGCCTGCGCGGCGTGTTCCACTGCTTTTCCGGCAGTGTGGAGATGGCGCGCGAGCTGCTGCGCCGCGGCTGGTACCTCGGCTTTGACGGCCCGATCACATATAAGAATGCCGTCAAGGCGCTGGACGTGATCGCCGCCTGCCCGACGGACCGGATGCTGCTCGAAACGGATTCGCCCTATCTGTCCCCGGTGCCGCTATCTGTCCCCGGTGCCGAACCGCGGCAAGCGCAACGATTCGCGCAACCTGCCGTACATTGCTGCGCGCATAGCGGAGATCAAGGGCATGACCACAGAAGAAGTCGCGGAGGTGACACTGCAAAATGGAAAACAACTCTTCGGCCTCTGAGCGCTGGCTGCTGCGCGGCGCGCCGAATGCGCGCGACCTCGGCGGCCTGCCCACCATGGATGGCCGCACGATCCGGCCGGGCCTGCTGCTGCGCAGCGGCGAACTTGCCGGCATCACAGAGCCGGACGCACAGACACTCACGGAATATCCGCTGCGCACGGTCGTGGATTTCCGCACGGACCTCGAGCGGGAGCAGAAACCGGACCGTGTCCTGCCGGGCGTGCAGTATGTCCACTGCCCGATCGTGCAGCAGGCGGCGGCTGGCCTGACGCGCGAGGAGCACGCCGACCCCTATGCGGCCGTCGTCGCGCACGCGAAAGCGATGGCCGGCCGGGAGCGGGCGTTCATGTGCGAGCTGTACCGCAGTCTCGTCACGCAGGCATTCTCCATCGCGCACTACCGGCAATTTTTTGCGCTTCTGCTCGCGCAGACGGACGGCGCGCTGCTCTACCACTGCACGGCGGGGAAAGACCGCGTCGGTGTCGGCACAATGCTGCTGCTGACGGCGCTGGGTGTGGACTGGCCGGTCATCGTGGAAAACTACCTGATCACCAACGAGCGCATGGCCGCCTCGACCGACTGTCTGCTGACGGCGGTCGTGGACTATGACCTGAGCGAGGCGGAGCGGGAGGTCATCCGCACGTTTGACCGCGCGGACGTGGCGTTCCTGACGGCTGCACGCGATGCGGTCGCGGAGCGATACGGCAGTGTGGACGCTTTTCTGACGCAGGTGCTTGGTGTTGGCGCGGCCGAGCGGGCGGCGCTGCGCGCGCGTTACCTGACAGCAGAATAAAAAGACGGCGTGCTGCCCATTTGGGCGGCACGCCGTTGTGATGCTGTGTGTTTGCTTACAGCTCCTGTTTTGGCATTTGATCGGACAGGTAGATCCGGATGGGATCTTCCTGCGCGTGACCATACGGCACCTTCGGCGCACGGAAGAGACTCGTTTCCGGCAGCACCGTGCTGAGCACGACGTGGAACGTGGTTCCGCCCCATTCGTTGCTCTCCAGGAGAATGGTGCCATCGTGCTTTTCCGCAATGCCGAGTGCGACCGTCAGGCCAAAGCTGTTGCTGCTCAGGTCGGAAAAATCCACGCCGGTCACACGCAGCGGGATAAAGATCGTCCCGAGCTTTTCCGGCGGGATGCGTACACCGTCATCCCGAATGGTGATGTCGGCGTGGTCGCCCGCCTGCGTGACGGTAAAGCGGATGCGGTCGCCGTGCTTGCAGCGCTCCGTGCAGTTGGCAATGATGTTGAGCAGCATACGCTGGATGAGCGCCGTGTCGAGCGCGCAGTTGATCGGCTCGTCCGGAATGCTGACCTCCAGCACGATGCCGTTGGCGTCGGTGATCGGCTGGATGTTGTCCAGCAGCGTCCGGCATTCCTTGCCCAGGTCGCACAGCTGCGGCATGAACGCAAGCGTGCCGTCGTACAGGCCGGAGGCCGTGGAGGCGTTGAGCGTGAAGCGCAGCAGCCGGTAGTAAAACTGCGTCAATTCGGCGGCGTTGCGCCGGAAGCGCACGTCGCTGAGCTGCATGGCGTAGTCTGAAAAATACGTCGTGAGCGTGCGGAAAGCGTTGAGCGATGCCAGAAACGGTGCAAACTGCGCGCCGGCCCGCAGGGCGTTTTCATCCTGCGGCACGAACGAGAACAGCCGAAACGCACCAAACGATGTTACGGAGATGATGACGTGGCGCTTTTCAATCGTGGCAGACGTGACGAATTCCGTAGCCGTGGCCTCCGTGATGTGCGCCGGCAGCAGCTCGGTGAGTTTGTGATTTGTGCGGTTGCCGCGAAACAGTTCCTGCGCCGCCGGGTTCATAAACGCGACAAATTGCTCCTGCGCGCCGATCACGGCGGTGTTGCTCATCGAAAACAGCGTGTTGAGCGAGTCGATGATCAAAGTATTGCTCATTTTCCGATCCCCCCTAAGATGTATTAAAAAACAGTATAGCAGAATTCGTCAATAGACACAAGTTTTTACACGCGAAAATTCGGAGATTTGTTGCAAATGGCCAGCACAGCCTGCCGCACCGATAAGAATGTGGTTGCGCTTTCGGCGGAATTGTTATAGAATGTAGCTGTAAGAAATTGCGCTGCGTGCTGTGCGCAGCAGATATAACAGGAGGAATAGAGCATGATTAAAATTGGCATCAATGGCTTCGGCCGCATCGGCCGTCTGGTGTTCCGCGCCGCGATCTGCGCCGACGATATCGAGGTCGTCGCCGTCAACGCGCCGGATAAGACGCCCGAGCAGCTGGCGTATACCGTGAAGTACGATTCCGTGCACGGCCGCTTTCACGGCACGGTCGATTGCGAGGGCGGCGAGAACCCGGCCCTGATCGTCAATGGCAAGCGCGTTGCGCTGCTCAACAACCGCGACGCGAAGCTCCTGCCCTGGGGCGAGCTGGGTGTCGAGTATGTGCTCGAGTGCACCGGCGCGTTCCTGACCAAGGAAAAGGCGCAGGATCATCTGGACGCCGGCGCGCAGGTCGTCGTGCTCTCCGGCCCGTCCAAGGACGACACGCCGATGTTCGTCTGCGGCGTTAACCTCGATGCGTACACCCCGGATATCAAGATCGTGTCCAACGCTTCGTGCACCACGAACTGCCTGGCGCCGCTGGCCAAGATCATCAACGATAATTTCGGCATCGTCGAGGGCCTTATGACCACCGTCCATGCCGACACGGCCACCCAGCAGGTCGTCGATGGCTTCTCCAAGAAGAACTGGCGTCTGTCCCGCGGTGTGCACGGCAACATCATCCCGACCAGTACCGGCGCTGCCAAGGCGGTCGGCAAGGTCATTCCGGCCCTGCAGGGCAAGCTGACCGGCACTTCCATGCGCATCCCGAGCGCGGACGTGTCCATCGTCGATCTGACCTGCCGCCTCGAGAAGGCTGCGACGTATGATGAGATCTGCGCTGCCGTCAAGGCTGCCGCGGAAGGCCCGATGGCCGGCGTCGTCGAGTATGTCGATGACGAGGTCGTCTCCTCCGACTTCATCACCGATCCGCACACCAGCATCTTTGATGCCAAGGCCGGCCTCGCGCTCAACGATCACTTCGTCAAGCTCATGGCGTGGTACGACAACGAGTGGGGCTTCTCGAACAAGATGCTCGACCTGACGCGCCACATCGACTCCGTGCGCAAGGCGTGACCGGAAAAACAAACCGCAAATCAAGGGAATGCGCTGCATTCCCTTGATTTTTTCTGTCCGGTAGTGTAAAGTATACCGGCACGTGAAATTTCAGCGGGGGAGGGAGTGCGGTTTGCAGGAAAGCAGCAAGCAGAACTATCTCCACGGCGCGGCCATGATGACGGCCGGCGTTGTGGTCATCAAGATCCTCGGCGCGATCTATAAGATCCCGCTCGGCAATATTCTTGGCGACGAGGGATACGGCTATTTCTCCGTTGCCTATAATATTTATTATGTCTTTCTCAACATGGCCACGGCGGGTATGCCGGTCGCGCTCTCGCGCATGATCAGTGAGGCGGACACGCTCGGCCGCCCCGTGCAGGCGCGCAAGATCTTCCGCGTGGCCTGGCTGACGTTTGCCATTTTCGGCCTGCTGCTCGGACTGGTCATGTTCCTGTTCCCGACGGAGCTGGCCGGGATGCTCAACAATGTCCGCGCGGCACAGAGCATCTGGGCGCTGTCGCCGGCGCTCGTGCTCGTGTATCTGACGAGCACGTA
>HF985785.1:10105-14454 GCA_000432375.1 Firmicutes bacterium CAG:103 | reverse complement strand
CTGACGAGCACGTACCGCGGCTATGCGCAGGGCATGAGCAACATGAAGCCGACGACCGTCTCCCAGATCCTCGAGGTCGTGGGCAAGGTCGCCGTCGGTCTTGTGCTCGCGTGGAGCTTTACGCGCGCGGGCAAGAGCCTGCCGGTCGCATCGGCGGGGGCGATCTTCGGCGTCACGGCGGGCGGCGCCTTTGCGCTGATCTATGTGGCGATCTATTATCACCGCCACTATCCGGAAAAACCGGTCGCGGATCCGGATGTGCCGGATTCCGCCGGACATATTCTCGTCACGCTGCTGCGTATCAGCATCCCGATCGCGCTCGGCTCCAGTGTGCTGAGCATCATCAATCTCGTGGACACGAAGCTCATCATGTACCGCCTGCAGACGGCGCTTGGCTATTCCGAGTCGTATGCAAACGTTCTCTACGGCGTTTACGGCAAGGTGCAGACACTGTATAATCTCCCGGCCGCTTTCGTGACGCCGATGACGATCAGCATCGTCCCGGCCATTGCGGCGGCGGTCGTGCAGGGANNGGCGGCGGACGTGCAGGGAAAGTATACACAGTCGAAGACCATTGCGGAATCCGCGCTGCGCATCTCCGCGGCGGTCGCCATGCCGATGGGCATCGGGCTTGCCGTGCTGTCTTACCCGATCGTGAATGTGCTCTATCCGCGCAGCAATGCGGCCGGCCCCACGCTGCTGATGCTGCTGGGCATTGCGTCCGTGTTCGTGTGCATTTCACTCATCACAACGGCGGTCCTGCAGGCGACCGGCCACGAGATCTACCCGGTCTATTCCATGCTGGCCGGCGGCCTGGCGAAGATCGCGGTCAACTGGTTTCTGATCGCGGTGCCGGAGCTGAATATCACCGGCGCGCCGGTCGGTACGCTCGCGTGCTATCTTGTCATCTGCACCATGAACCACATTTTCCTGTGCAAAACGCTCCGTGAGCGGCCGAATGTCGGCCGGGCGCTCGTGCGTCCGCTGCTGAGCACGCTCATCATGGCTGTCGTGGCCTGGGGCGTGTATGCGGGCCTGTCCGCCGCCATGGGCGGCGACCTGAGCTGGAAACGCATGGCGCTGGCCATGCTCGTGTCCATGGCCTGTGCGGTCGTGACATATCTGGTAGCGGTCGTGAAAACGCACGCGATCACGCTGGCCGATCTGCAGCTGATCCCGAAGGGTGAAAAGCTCGCAAAAGTTCTGCACATCAGATGACATAACACCGAAAAATCCTGAATTTTCAATGGTTTTTTGAAAAAAGGGTTGCAGAAGGAGCAAAATTGTGTTAGATTTTCTCTGCAAAGAAAGCTATGACCTGCGCGACTTTGCGGCGCTCATCACGTTCCTGCGCTCGCCGGACGGCTGTCCGTGGGATCAGGTGCAGACGCACGAGAGCATCCGCCGCAACTTCCTGGAGGAGACGTATGAGGTCTGCGAGGCCATCGACGCCGGTGATACGGCGCACCTGAAGGAAGAGCTGGGCGACGTGCTCATGCAGGTGCTGTTCCATACGGATATTGAGCGCGAGGCCGGGCATTTTGATATTGACGATGTGGCGGACGCTGCCTGCAAAAAGCTCGTCTACCGGCATCCGCATGTGTTCCGGCGCGACGAGCCGGATGCGCCGGACTGGGACACGATCAAGCAGCGCGAGCGCGCGCAGACGACCACCGCCGAGGCGATGGACAGCGTGGCGCGCAGTCTGCCGGCACTTTGGCGCTGTGAAAAGATTCAGGCCAAGGCGGCCAGGACCGGCTTTGAGTGGCCGGACGCGGATGCGGCGCTCGACAAGGTCGCCGAAGAGACGCAGGAACTGCGCGAGGCCGTGGCCTCCGGCGACGCGGACGCCGTGACCGAGGAACTGGGCGATCTGCTGTTTGCCGCCGTGAAGGTGGCGCGCTTTGCGGGCATCGACCCCGAGCAGGCGGCCCATGCCGCGTGCGAAAAATTCATCCGACGCTTTGCCGCCATGGAGGCCGCAGCGGCGGACAGCGGCGTGCCGCTCGAGCAGCGCACGCTCGCGCAGATGCAGCCGCTCTGGCAGCAGGCCAAGCAGACGGCCAGCGCGGACAACGAAGGAAAGAAATCTGCACGGCAGTGAGAGACCCGTGCGGAATTCTATATCATGGCATATGCCAACACAAACATGAAGTAGGAGGATTACCATCATGAATAAGGCAGAACTGATCGCAACAGTTGCCGAAAAGACCGGCCTGTCCAAGAAGGACAGCGAGAAGGCCGTCAACGCGACGTTTGACACCATCACCGCCAACCTCGAGGTCGGCGAAAAGGTGCAGCTCGTCGGCTTCGGCGTGTTCGACATCAAGGAGCGCGGCTCCCGTATCGGCCGCAACCCCAAGACCAAGGAAGAGATCGAGATCCCGGCGACGCGCGTGCCCGTCTTCAAGGCCGGCAAAGTGCTCAAGGACGCTGTTTCCAAATAAGCGATGCAAACGCTCCGGGCCTGACCCGGAGCGTTTTTCACAGGAGGATGCCTATGCGCCTGGACAAATATCTGAAAGTTTCGCGGCTCATCAAGCGCCGCACCGTTGCAAACGATGCCTGTGACGGTCAGCACATCACGGTCAACGGCCGGACGGCCAAGGCGTCGTATGACGTGAAGGTCGGCGACGTGATCGAGATCGCCTTCGGCCAGCGCACCGTGAAGGTGGAAGTGCTCGCCGTCACGGAAAACGCGAAAAAAGACGACGCTGCGGCCATGTACCGCGAGCTCGCCGAATGATGCGCGCAAAAAACCGCCGCTCCGGATGTTCGGAGCGGCGGTTTTGCCGTATGTCAGATCATATATTTTGTAATCTCGCTGCCGGTCACCGCAGGATCCATGCTCAGAGACAGGGTGAACTGAATGTTCTCACGCTCGGAGAAATCGTTCAGCCAGGCCAGGAACTCCGCAATCTGCGGCTCAGAGACCTCAGAGAGCATTTTCGTGAAGTTGTCAACAAACACATGGGTGATATCGTAGTTGCCGGCATGAAGGCCGCTGAGGAAGCCCTTAAAGAAATCGTAAGAGCCCATCGCGTACGCATAGTCGCAGGCGTAGATCAGGCGAGCCTGATAGGGAATGTCATACGTAAGTTTTTTGTCCTTTTCAATGCACACGACAGAACCGGATTCCTCGCGGACGGCCGTGGCGACCATTTCCACCAAACGCTTCGTTTTGCCGGAACCTTTGAGACCCATGATCAGTTGGACCATATGTCAATCACACTCCTTTTGAAAGTCAGGGCGATACCCTATGCCTAGATTAGCACGTTTTCGCGCCGACTGCAACGATAACTTTTCTCAGTTTGCCTCCGGCTTGCCGAGCAGAGAGAACATATTCTTCTTATATGCTTCCACGCCGGGCTGATCGAACGGATTGACGCCGGACATATAGCCCGAAATGGCACATGCCAGCTCGAAGAAGCACACGAGCCAGGCAAACCCGGCCTCGTCGCGTTTCGGCACGCGCACCGCCAGATTCGGCACGCCGCCTGCGATGTGCGCGGCCTTGACGGCTTCCTGCGCCATGCGGCTGATGTCGCTGAGCTTGCGCCCGGCAAGGTAGTTGAGCCGGTCGGGGTCGCCCATGGCGAACGGGACGGTGAACTCATTTTGCGGCTGCTCGAATGAGACGACGGTCTCCATGAGCGTGCGCGGGCCGTCCTGAATATACTGACCCATGGAGTGCAGGTCGGCGTTGTATTCCACGGAGGCGGGGAAGATGCCAATGCCGTTTTTGCCCTCGCTCTCGCCGTAGAGCTGCTTCCACCACTCGGCCATGAAACGGAACGACGGCTCGTAGCAGGCGAGGATCTCGGTCGTCTTGCCGAGCTGGTACAGGTGCTGGCGCGCGGTGGCATACTGCCAGGCGGGGTTTTCGGGCGACTGCGCGCTCATGGCGGCGAAAGCCTCGCCGGCCTCGCCGATCACGGTCTGTACATCAATACCGGCGGCGGCCATCGGCAGCAGGCCGACGGCGGACAGCACGCTGTAGCGCCCGCCGACGTCGTCCGGCACGACGAAGGTCTCCCAGCCCTCTTCGTCCGCCATGTGCTTGAGCACGCCGCGGTGGGCGTCCGTCGTGGCAAAAATGTGCTTTTTGGCCTTCTCCGGACCGTACTTTGCCTCCAGCAGGCCGCGGAACATCCGGAACGCGAGCGCAGGCTCGAGCGTTGTGCCGGATTTGGAGACGACGTTCAGGTCAAAGTCCAGATCGCCCAGCTCCTCGAGCAGATGCATCAGCGCGTCCGGCGACAGGGAGTTGCCGGCAAAGAGAATTTTCGGGTCGCCGGGCTGCGGCCGCGGCCGCAGCAGCTCCAAGGCGCCCTTCGCGCCGAGATATG
>HF985785.1:2299-10092 GCA_000432375.1 Firmicutes bacterium CAG:103 | reverse complement strand
GAGATGAGCCCCGCCGATGCCCACGACGACCAGCGCCTGCGAGCGGCCGCGGATGCGGGATGCGGCGGTGAGGATCTGCTTGAGCTCTCCGCTTTGCATACGCTCCGGCAGATCGAGCCAGCCGGTAAAATCCGCACCGGCGCCCGTGTGCTCGAGCAGCGTGCGGTGCGCCTGTGCAGCGGCCGCGTAGTCCGGCCCTGCGGGGTCAAAAAATCCGGCCGCGCCGGAGAGATCCACTTTGATCATTGCGATGCCCTCTCTCTTAAAGGATATCACCAGTATACACGAAAATCAGGATTTCGCAACTGGAAATCTGTCGCTCACAGCGCGCGCAGCAGCTGCAGCCAGAGGTGCGCCGTCGAGATGCGCGCAGCGCCGTCCGGGACGACCAGCGGCAGGATCAGCGTGTCGCCGCTGCTGTCGGTGACGGTCACGGTGCCGACCTGCGCGCCCGGCTCCAGAGGGGCGCACAGGTCCTCGTTGAGCGCGATGTCCATCTGCGGTGCGGCCGTGCCCTTGCGCACGACGATGGCGTCCGTGCCCGAGAGCACCGGCTGCACGCTGTCCGTTTCGGCAAACCGCACGCGCACGGGTGGAATGACCGTGTTGGCCGCAACGGAATAGAGCGAATAGTTGGCAAAGGCGAAGTTGAGGAGCGTCGCTGCGTCGGCGAAGCGCGCCTTGGAGCTCTCCGCGTGCAGCACCACGGCAATGTACTCCACGCCGTCGCGCTCGGCGCTGGCCGACAGGCAGTGCATGGCCTGCTGAGTGTAGCCAGTCTTCAGGCCGGTCGCGCCGGGGTAGGCGTGGATGAGCTTGTTGGTGTTGGCGAGGCCGAAGCGGCCGTCGCGCACGGTGTCCATCCAGATGGTGGTGTAGTCGCGGATGCGCGGATGGGCCAGCAGCGCGCGGGACATGCACGCGATGTCGCGCGCCGTCGTGTAGTGGCCGGGATCGTCGGTCAGCCCCGTGCAGTTGAGAAACTGCGTGTTTTCCATGCCCAGTTCTTTCGCGCGGTCGTTCATGCGCTTGGTGAACGCCTCCTCGGAACCGGAGATGTGCTCTGCCATGGCGACGGCGCAGTCATTGGCGGAGTTGACGGCGATGCACTTGAGCATCTCGTCGACGCTCATCTGCTCGCCCTCCTTGAGCCAGATCTGGCTGCCGCCCATGGAGCTGGCATGGGCGCTGGCGGTCACGATGTCGCTCGTATCGAGCTGGCCGCTGTCGAGCTGCTCCATGATGAGCAGCAGCGTCATGATCTTCGTCACGCTGGCGGGGGACAGGTGCTCGTCGGCATTTTTCTCGTATAACACCGTGCCGGTCGAGCGCTCCATCAGGATCGCCGACGGTGCGGATATCTTCAGCTCCTCGTCCGTTGGCTGCTCGAGCGCCATCGCGGGTGTGAGCAGCAGCAGCGCTGCCAGCAGCAGACAGATCCATCGTTTCATATGCTCAGCCCTTTCCGTTGATTTCTCCTTATCACCCTATGCCGGGGGCGCGTGGAAAAGCAGTCCGAGTCTCCACAATTTGCACAGGCTTTTGCACACCGAAGCGCTCAGAGCGTGTCAAGATACGGCGCACCGTGTCGCAAATGTACGAAAAGCCCGGTATTACCGGCTTGACGGTGCGGGCACATGATAGTAAAATAAATCCGACTGATCACAGACACTGGCAGGCGCTGTCGGGCGCGATGGGGGGAGACGGTTTATGAAGCGATTTGATCCGAAAAACAAATACCTCGGCTGGGGCATCACGGCGTTCGGCGTGATCGCGTGCTGTATTCTGTTTTACATGCTGCTGCAGCATGGCAAATCCATCGGCGATGCGATCAGCTCGCTGCTCGGCATCCTCAGCCCGATCATCTGGGGCCTGGTGATCGCCTATCTGCTCTGGCCGCTGACGAAGGTATTCCAGCGCAAGCTCTTTGAGCCGCTGCTCAAAAAGCTCCGCCCGAAAAAACCGGTGCGCACCTCACTTGCGCGCGGCCTGTCCGTCGCGCTCTCGATCCTGGTCGCCCTGATCATCATCGCCGCCCTCATCTGGCTCATCATCCCGCAGATCTATACGAGCGTTGAGAGCATCGTGCTCAACTATCAGGAGTACTATGACACGATCACCGGCTGGATCAACAAGTTCTTTGAAAACAATCCCGAGGTAGAGGAAGTGCTCCTCTCTGCGACCGGCGATGTGTCCGACAATCTGCTTGACTGGGTGAAGACCGCGCTGCTGCCGTCCATGGGCAAGGTGGTCACGAGCGTGACGACCGGCATCTATGCCGTTTTGCGTGCGATCCTCGATGTGCTCATCGGCTTCGTCGTCGCCTGCTATGTGCTGTCGAATATGGAGCTGTTTCTCGCAAAGTCCAAGATGGTGCTCTACAGCATGTTTTCCGTCAAGGCGTCCAAGCGCATCCTCAAGGCCATTCGCTTCACGGACTCGGCGTTCATGGGCTTTATCAGCGGTAAGGTCATTGATTCCGCCATCATCGGCGTTATCTGCTATATCTGCTGTGCGATCATGCGCATGCCGTATGTCGTGCTCGTGAGCGTGATCGTCGCCGTGACGAATATCATCCCCGTGTTCGGTCCGTTCATCGGCGCGGTGCCGACGGCGCTGATCATTCTGCTCGTCTCGCCGATGAAGTGCCTGATCTACGTCATCTTCATCATCGTCCTGCAGCAGATCGACGGCAACATCATCGGCCCGAAGATCCTTGGCAACTCCACCGGCATCAACGGTTTCTGGATCATGTTCGCCATCCTGCTCGGCGGCGGCCTGTTCGGCTTTATCGGCATGCTGCTGGGCGTGCCGGTGTTCGTCGTGATCTATGCCGGCCTGGAGCGGCTGGTCGATCACGGGCTGAAAAAACGCGGCCTCCAGACGGAGACCGCAGAATATATGGATCTGGATTACATCGACGATGCCACGATGCAGCCGGTGCGCCTACCGCAGGAGGTGCCGGACGAATCGCTCAAGGATCCAAAGGATGATTCAGTGAAGTGACGGGAAGAGGGACTGCTTTGCATCCCGCAGTGCATCGCACAGCGCGTCGATGTCTTCCCGCGTGGTGTAGCGCGAAAAGCTGATGCGCAGCGCGCCGTCGATCACGTTCGCCGGCAGCCCGATCGCCTCGAGTACATGGCTCCGCCCGCCCTTTTTGCAGGCGGAGCTTTTTGATGTGTAGATCCCGCGCGCCTCGAGGAAGTTCATCAGCACCTCGCTCCGGTAGCCGGGCAGAGAAATGCTGAGGATGTGCGGCGAGCCGCCGCCGATGACGACAAGACCGTCCACCTCGGCTGTCAGCCGGTCGATGGCGTGGGCGCGCAGCTCGGCCATGGTTTTCGTGGCCTGCGCCATTTTCGCACTGCCGATCTCGGCCGCCGTACCAAAGGCGGCGATCTGCGGCGTGGCCTCCGTACCGGCGCGCATGCCGCGCTCCTGCCCGCCGCCGAGGATATAGGGCGGCAGCTTCAGTCCGCTGCGGATGTAGAGCGCGCCGATGCCTTTCGGCGCGTGGATCTTGTGACCGCTGATGGTGATCATGTCCGCGCCGAGTGTTTTGGCCGAGAACGGCACTTTCAAAAACCCTTGCACGGCGTCCGTGTGCAGCAGGGCAATGCTGTTTTCCGCTTTCAGCATC
The DNA here is from genome assembly GCA_000432375.1 of Firmicutes bacterium CAG:103. Taxonomy (GTDB): domain Bacteria; phylum Bacillota; class Clostridia; order Oscillospirales; family Oscillospiraceae; genus CAG-103. The sequence goes on along the minus strand of HF985785.1, from coordinate 6,449 downwards.
CGGGCGACGGCGGCAATGTCGTTGACGGCGCCGGTCTCGTTGTTGACCATCATGAGCGAGACGAGGATCGTGTCCGGCCGCAGCGCCGCGCGCACCGCCTCGAGCGGGATGGCGCCGGTGCCGTCCGGCTGCAGGCGCGTGATCTCGTAGCCCTCCTTTTCCAGAAAGTCCAGCGACTTGCGCACCGCGTCGTGCTCCACGGCGGAGCTGATGATGTGTTTGCCGCGGCGGCGCATGTACCGCGCTCCGGAGATGAGCGCCCAGTTGTCGCCCTCAGAGCCGCAGGACGTGAAGTACACCTCATCCGGCTGGCAGCCGAGTGCTTTTGCGATCTGGCCGCGCGCCTTGTCCACGGCGGCCTTGGCCTCACGGCCGAGTTTGTAGGTCGTGCTCGGGTTGCCGAAGCACTCCGTCATCATATGTACTGCCGCCTCCGCTGCCTCCGGGCAGACACGGGTCGTTGCGGCATTGTCCAGATAAACCATGATCACTTACCTCGATTTGGAGATGTTTTTATGCACTATATTATAACCGCCCTCGGCTGCAAGGTCAACCAGTATGAAGCGCAGGCAATCGAAACGCTCCTGCACGCGCACGGCTTCACGGCCGCAGTGGACGGTGAGCCGGTCGATCTGATCGTCGTCAACACCTGCGCCGTCACGGCGGAGGGCGGGCGCAAGTCGCGCCAGACGATCCGCAAGCTGCGCGAGGAGCACCCGCAGGCGCTGTGCGCCGTGTGCGGCTGCTGGTCGCAGCTCAGTCCGGAGGACGCGGCGTCCATCGGCGCCGACGTGGTACATGGCAGCGGCAGCAAGCAGGCGTTTGTGGATGACATTCTGCGTGCGTTCCGTGAGCACGCGCCCGTCACGTGCGTGGATAATCCGTTCCAGCGCTTTGACTTTGAGCCGCTGCCGGCGGGCGCGGCCTACGGCCGCACGCGCGCGATGCTGAAGATCCAGGACGGCTGCAATAATTTCTGCACCTACTGTGTCATCCCATATACGCGCGGCCGCATCCGCAGCCTGCCGCTGGAGGAAATGGCGCGTCAGGCGGCGCATCTGGCCGCCGAGGGCTATCGGGAGCTGGTGCTGACCGGCATCGAGATCGCGTCCTACGGCCGGGATCTGCCGGGTAAGCTGACGCTGGCCGACGCCGTGGAGACGGTCGCCGCCGCTGCGCCGCAGATGCGTCTGCGCCTCGGCTCGATCGAGCCGACGGTCATCACGGAGGACTTCTGCCGCCGCGCCGCCGCGACCGGGCAGGTCTGCCGGCATTTCCATCTCTCGCTGCAAAGCGGATGCGACCGTACACTCGCGCGCATGAACCGCAAATATAATACTGCAGAGTTTCTCGCCTGCGTCGAGCGGCTGCGGCGGTATTTCCCGGGCTGTGCGCTCACGGCGGACATGATCACGGGCTTCCCCGGCGAGACGGAGGCAGATCAGGCGGCCGCAGTGGCGTTTTTGGAGCAGGTCGGCTTTGCGGCCGTGCATGTTTTCCCGTACTCCCGCCGCCCCGGCACGAAGGCGGACACCATGCCGGAGCAGCTCAGCCACGCGGTCAAATCGGCGCGCGCGCATGAGGCGCAGCGCGTGGCCGATGCCTGCAAGCAGCGCTATCTGGTGCAGCAGGTCGGCCAGACGCTGCCCGTTTTGTTCGAGACGGAGCATGACGGCAGCTGGGTCGGACACTCGGACAACTATTGTCTGGTGCGCGCTGCGGGGGACAATCTGCGCGGACTTGTGAAAAATGTCAAAATCTCTGCCGTTTCCGGGCAAATGCTTGTGGGGGATTTGGTTTGACGCGCTTTGCGGAACGTGTTAGACTTTTCTCAATCCATGCAGAATGTGCTGTATGCGATAAATTTTGACCCCTGGAGGCGATTTCCGTGACCCGAAGTGAAACATTCAATTTTTCTGCCGGACCGTCGGTCCTGCCGGAGGAAGTGCTCAGGCAGGCGCAGGCGGAATTGCTCAATTATCATGGCACGGGCATGTCCGTGATGGAGATGAGTCACCGAAGTCAGGCCTTTTCGGATATCTTCCAGGATGTGAAGGCGCGTTTTCGCGCCGCACTGTCTGTGCCGGACACACATGAGATCCTGTTTTTGCAGGGCGGCGGCACGGCACAGTTTTCCATGATCCCGCTCAATCTGATGGGCGAGCAGGGGACGGCGGACTATGCCGTGACCGGGCATTTTTCCGGCAACGCGGCCAAAGAGGCCGAGAAGTACGGCGCGGTGCACATTGCGGCGGACACCTCCACCTGCGGCCATACCCGCATCCCGCAGCAGAGCGAGCTGAGGCTCGATGCGCGCGCGTCCTATTTTTATTATTGCGCCAACAATACGATCTACGGCACCGAATGGCAGTACGTGCCGGAGACTGGCCGCGTGCCGCTCGCGTGCGACATGTCGTCGGACATTCTCTCGCGCCCGGTCGATGTGTCAAAATACGGCGTGATCTTCGCCGGCGCGCAGAAAAACATGGCCCCTGCGGGCCTGACGGTTGCGATCGTTGACCGCAGTCTCGCCGGGCATGAGCTGCCCATCACACCGGTCATGTACAGCTATCAGCGCATGATCGACAAGGACTCTATGTACAACACCCCGCCGTGCTGGTGTATTTACATCCTCGGTCTCGTGCTCGCGTGGCTGGAGCGGCAGGGCGGCGTGGAAGGTATGCAGCAGCTCAAGCATGCGCGCGCCGCAAAGGTGTACGATTTTCTCGACAACAGCGCGCTGTTTCATCCCTGTGCGCAGCCGGGCTCCCGCTCGGATATGAACGTCACGTTCCGCACCGGGGACGATGCGCTCGACAAGGAATTCATCAGCGGCGCGGCGGCGCGCGGCCTGCTGAATCTCAAGGGCCACCGCGTTGCCGGCGGCATGCGCGCCTCGCTTTATAACGCCATGCCGATGGCGGGCGTGGATGCGCTCGTGGATTATCTGAAACAGTTTGAGGTAGAACATCATGTATAAAATCAAAACCATGAACCATATATCCCCTTGTGGCCTGCAGAAGCTCGTAGAGCGCGGCTGCGTCGTCGGGGAGGACATACAGGCACCAGATGGCCTGATCCTGCGCTCGGCCGACCTGCACAGCTATGCCTTTGAGCCGAGCCTGAGCGCCATCGCGCGCTCCGGCGCCGGCACGAACAACATCCCGCTCGAGGATTGCTGCCGCCGCGGCATCGTCGTGTTCAACTCGCCCGGCGCAAACGCCGAGGCGGTCAAGGAGCAGATCCTCTGCTCGCTCGTACTCTCGTCGCGCGATGTGCTCGGCAGCATTGACTGGGTCAAGAGCCTCAACGGCAAGGGCAAGGACATTCCCGCGCTTGTCGAGAAGGGCAAGTCGCAGTTTGCCGGCCCGGAGCTCATGGGCAAGACGCTGGGCGTCATCGGCCTCGGCGCGATCGGCGCGCTCATCGCCAACGCTGCCGTGAGCCTCGGCATGAATGTCTGCGGATATGATCCGTACCTGTCCGTGGACGCGGCGTGGCGGCTCTCGCGCGATGTCAAGCACGAGGTGAACCTCGACGGCATCTATGCCAAGGCGGATTATATCAGCATCAACGTGCCGTACACGGACCAGACGTTCCATATGCTCGATGCGAAGGCGTTTTCCAAGATGAAGGACGGCGTGCGCATCATCAACGAGTCGCGCGCCGAGATCGTGGACGACGACGCCATGCTCGCCGCCATTGCCTCCGGCCGCGTCGGCAAGTATGTCACGGACTTTCCCAACGAAAAGGTCGTTGGCGTCGACAATATCATTGCGCTGCCGCATCTGGGCGCCTGCACGCCGGAGAGCGAGGAGAAGTCCGCCGTCATGGCCGCGCGCGAGCTCTACGATTATCTCGCCAACGGCAACATCAAAAACTCCGTCAACTTCCCGGACGCGACGCTCGAGCGCATGGGCGTCAGCCGTGTGTGCATCCTGCACCAGAACGTGCCGACGATGCTCAACCAGTTCCTGGAGATCACCTGCAGCACGGGCCTGAACGTCGAAAACATGATCAACAAGGCCTATGGCGCGTATGCCTATGCCATGATCGACCTCAACGGCCGTCTCGACGATCAGCAGATCGCAGACATCGACCGCATTCCGGAGGTCATCCGTGTGCGCGTGGTGTAAATAAGAGCAAAACA
>HF985785.1:1048-2253 GCA_000432375.1 Firmicutes bacterium CAG:103 | reverse complement strand
TGTTTTGCGTATGGAATGGTTTTATTTCTGCTTTTTTGCCAGCGCGGCCTCGGAGAAATCGCGGATCTGCGGCACTTTGTTCAGCGCAAAGTACAGCGCCAGACCGCCCACGATGCCGACGGCGGCCTGCGCGGCGTTGCCCGGGATTTCTGCCGCCGCGGCTGCGCCATAACCGAGAATGAAATCCTCAAACACAAAGTAGCCCAGCACCATGATGATCTCGCCGCAGATGGCGCTCAGCAGCGCGAAGCCAAAGGACTTTTTGCGGCAGGCGCGGAAGATCAGCGCCGCGACCACGGCCGCACACCCTTTGACGACGAGCGTGCCGGGCGCGTAGCTCATGTAGCCGGAGATCACATCCGCCAGACCGGAGCCGAAACCGGCAGCCACGCCGCCGTAGAGCGGGCCGGCCAGCAGGGCAGCGAGTACGACCACGATGTCGCCGGCGTTGAGATAGCCGCCGGTCACGGTCGGGATCTTGATGACGAGCGTCGCCACGCAGCACAGCGCCATGAGCATGGCGGTGTAGACGAGATTTCTGAGTTTCTGGTTCATAATTATCACCTTTTTATGTTATTGGCACAAGAATACGATATTCGACACAAATAAGCAAGGGTTGAGAACAACGAAAATTCCTGCTATACTGCTATGAGAAATGGGGGATTTGACCATGACCAGGAAATTATATGATCTCGACAGTCACCGGCGTGATTTTTCTGCGACCGTGCTGCGCTGCGACCCGGACGGGGCGCGCTATGCCGTCGTGCTCGATCAGACGGTGTTTTTCCCGGAGGGCGGCGGTCAGCCGGCCGATACCGGTGTGCTCGGCGGCGCGCGCGTTCTGGACGTGCAGCTGCTGCCGGATGCGATCGTGCACTATACGGACGCGCCGCTCGCACCCGGTGCGCAGGTGCGCGGCCAGATCGACTGGCCGCAGCGCTTCCGGCGCATGCAGGGCCACTCGGGCGAGCACATTATCTCCGGGCTGATCCATAAGGAATACGGATTTGACAACGTTGGCTTCCACCTCGGGGAAGACGCGATCACGATGGATTATAGCGGCGAGCTCACATGGACGCAGCTCATGCACATCGAGCAGCTGGCAAATGAGGCAGTGTACCGCAATGTGCCGATCCGGACAGAGTACCCGGCACCGGAGCAGCTGGCGCACATGGAATACCGCAGCAAGCTCGACCTGAAGGAGG
>HF985785.1:148-1024 GCA_000432375.1 Firmicutes bacterium CAG:103 | reverse complement strand
CGCATCGTGACCGTGGAGGGCTATGATGTCTGCGCCTGCTGCGCGCCGCACGTGTCGCACACGGGCGAGATCGGCGCGATCAAGTTCACGTCGCTCATGCGCCACCGCGGCGGTGTGCGCGTGACGATTTTGTGCGGGTCGGACGCGGAGGCGGACTATCGGGAAAAGAGCGCGCAGGTCGCGGCGCTCTCGGCGCAGCTGTCCGTGCGGCAGGCGGACGTCGTCCCGGCCGTGCAGCGCCTGCTCGATGAGATCGCGCAGCGCAAGGCCGCGGCCGCGGAGCTGGAGCGCCGCCTCAACGCGCAGCGGCTACAGCTGCTGCGGGAGACGCCCGGCAGTATCTGCGTCATCGACCGCTTTGACGATCCGGTCGCCATGCGCGAATTCGTCAATGCTGGCATGCTGCTTGCCGGCGGCGTCTGCGCTGCCTTTACCGGCAGCGATGCGGACGGCTACCGCTATATTATCGGCAGCCGCACGGTCGATCTGCGCACGGAGGCAAAGACCATCAATGCCGCCATCTCCGGCCGCGGTGGCGGCAAGCCGACCATGATCCAGGGCTCGTGCACGGCCCCGGCCGCCGCGATCGAGGCGTTTTTCGCCGCCTATCCCAGGAAATAATATAGATGCAGATAGGAAACAGGGCCGCGGAATTCCGCGGCCCTGCTTTTTTCGGTTTTGCTCAGATTACTGCATGCCGTTTTCGTAGGCGGCGATCATCTTTTTGACCATCTGGCCGCCGATGCTGCCGGCCTGACGGGACGTCAGATCACCGTTGTAACCCTGCTTGAGGTTCACGCCCATCTCGGACGCGGCTTCCATCTTGAAGCGGTTCATCGCCTCACGCGCATTGGGGTTGACAAGGTTGTTGCTCTT
>HF985785.1:0-125 GCA_000432375.1 Firmicutes bacterium CAG:103 | reverse complement strand
TTGGAACTAGCCATTTCGTTTTCCATCTCCTTTTCTCGTTTTGGGTTTCTTGACCCGCTACTATTTTCTGCGAACAGAATGGAAGTATGCAGAGCAGAAAAATGCAATTTTTGCAAGCTCTTTTT
>HF985784.1:3085-12830 GCA_000432375.1 Firmicutes bacterium CAG:103 | reverse complement strand
CCCGCCCGGGACTGGACGCGCGGGGGAGAATGTGATAAGATGGCGGCAACCGATCATTTTTGGAGGCAAGCATGGACGAACTTCTGCGCGCATGGACGAACTTCTGCGCGCGGGGTTTGCCGCGCTGGGTCTGCCGCTCGACGCGGCGGCGCTGGCCCGTTTTCAGACATATTACACGCTGCTCGACGAGCGCAGCAAGGTCATGAACCTGACGGCCATCCACGGCGAGACCGACGTGGCGCAGCTGCACTTTCTCGATTCGGCTGCCCTGCTGACGGTCGAGCCGCTTGCCGGCAAGTTGGTCATCGACGTCGGCACCGGCGCGGGCTTTCCCGGCCTGCCGCTGAAGATCGCGCAGCCGGACATTTCGCTCACGCTGCTCGACAGTCTGGACAAGCGCGTGCGCTTTCTCGGCGACGTCTGCGCTGCGACCGGCTTCACGGACGTGACGTGCCTGCATACGCGCGCCGAGGAGGCGCCGGAGCTGCGCGGGCAGTTCGACGCGGCGGTCTCGCGCGCGGTCGCGCGGCTGTACCTGCTGTGCGAGCTGTGCCTGCCGTTTGTGCGCACGGGCGGGGTGTTTCTCGCCATGAAAGGGCCGGATTGCGCCGCAGAGCTCGACGAGGCGCGCAGCGCCATCCGCAAGCTCGGCGGCACGTATGAGCGCACGGCGCGCTACACCATCCCCGGCACGGACGTGACGCACAGCGTCGTCGTCATCCGCAAGACGGCGCCCACACCGCCGAAGTATCCCCGCCGCTGGGCGAAGATGCAGAAGGAACATTTGTAAAGTTGAAAACACGCCCGACGCAGATCGCGTCGGGCGTGTTTTCGTATTCCGATGTCGTGCGGTCAGTCCAGCACCTGCGCCAGCACGGCCAGCAGCGCGTCGACCTGCGCGTCCGTCGTGGCCCACGAGGTCACGAACCGCACGGCCTGGTGCGCCGCGTCCACGCGGGCGGTCGTGTTGAACGCGACCTGCTCCTGCAGCCGCGCGATCTGCGCATCTGACAGGATGGGGAAGATCTGGTTCGTCGGCGAGGGCACGTACATTGCGATGCCGCGGTCCGAGAGCGCGGCGGCGATGCGCTGCGCCTGCGCGTCCGCGTGCCGGCCCAGCTCGAGCCAGAGGTCGTGTTCCATCGCGGCGGCGAATTGCACGCCGAGCAGGCGGCCCTTGGCGAGCATGGCGCCGTTGCGCTTCATCGCGCGGCGGAAGCCCGGCTTGAGCGCGTCGTTGACGATGACCATTGCCTCGCCGAAGAGCAGGCCGTTTTTCGTGCCGCCGATGTAAAACGCATCGCACAGCCGCGGCAGATCCTCCGGCTGCAGGTCGCTGCCCGCGGCCGTGAGCGCCTGCGCCAGCCGCGCGCCGTCGAGATACAGGTACATCCCGTGCGCGTCGCACGCCGCGCGCAGGGCGGTCAGCTCCGCCCTGGTATAGACAGTGCCGAGTTCCGTCGCGTCGGACACGTACACCATGCGCGGCAGCACCATGTGCTCGTCGTACACGCCGGGGGCGGCGCAGTGCTGCGCGGCGGCGTCGGCGATGGCGGCGGGGGTGAGCTTGCCGTCCGCGCCGGGCACGGCGATCACCTTGTGGCCGGTGGCCTCGATCGCGCCGGTCTCGTGCACATTGATGTGGCCGGTGTCGGCCGCGACCATGGCCTCCCACGGGCGCAGGAAGGCGGCTGCGGCGAGCTGGTTCGTCTGCGTGCCGCCGACGAGGAAGTGCACGTCGGCGTCCGGGCAGGCGAAGCGGGCGCGGATGGCGTCGGCCGCGCGGCGGCAGTCGTCGTCGAGCCCGTAGCCCGGCGTGGAGCAGAGGTTGGTGTCGCACAGGGCGCGCAGCACGTTCGGGTGCGCACCCTCGGAATAATCGTTCTGAAAGCGGAGCATGGCGGATCACCTTTCGTTTGGACAGGATTCGGCACGCTGCGCGTGCCGCTGAGGCTTATCATAGCCCCGGCGGCGGGGGCTTGTCAATGCGGCGCGGCTTTTTCAGTGGCCACGCCGCGACGGATGCAATCTGGCTTTTTCTTGTCAGAGGCAAGAAAAAAGCCGGCAGCTTTCGCTGCCGGCCAGCCCGCCAATGCCGTGTGAGCCCAGTTACAACCTGCACAAGAAGGCAGGTGGGTCGCCTCTCTGCTGTTTCTCTGCTTCCAACGTCCAACCGGCATCTTTCAGCCGGCCGGGAGGCCTGCAATCCGCAGCGGAAGTTCTGGCATCCCTTATAAGAGATGTGGGTTTAAATGAGCTCTGAGCACTCAGTCGTGCTCCACGCACACAGCAGGACTTATTCCCATGCTATGCGCCGCGCGGGAACTTATTCCTCCGCGCCACCGTCAGATTCTTCGTCCTCGTCGGCGAAGATCTCTTCCATATAGTAATTGTACACCTTGTCCAGCTCGTCGTCATCGTCGATGGAGCCGAAGAGCTCCTCGCCGTTTTCCTCCATGATCTTGAGCAGGATGATGCCGAAATCGGGGTCGTCCTCGTCCATATCGGCGGGGAGCGCCGCGAGATAGTCCTGACCGTCGAGCTCAAACTCGTTGAGCACTTCCAGCTCAAACTCGTTGCCGTCCTCGTCCTCGATCGTCAGATAATCGCTGCCGAATGCTTCACTCATCGGGGTGTCCTCCAGTTGTGATCGTTTTCTGATTCCAGTGTACCCCATCTGGCGTGTAAAATCAAGTCCTTTTACGACCCCAGATCCTCCAGCAGCAGCAAAAGCTGCTCCTGACTGCCGACGGTGATGCCGCCGCGCAGCAGCTCCTGGTCAGCGCGGCGCAGTCCGGCGACCTCGATGCCGGTCACCTGCAGCGGCCTGCGGTCGGCGTCGGAGGCGAACACGCTCACATAGCCCTCGTAATCCCGCAGGATATATTCCGCCTGCGCGCCGTCGTAGGACGTGGCCGGCGCGTCCGCGCCCGGCTGCTGCAGGGAGGACATCGCCGCCCCTGCGACGAACGGCGACACGGCGCACAGCGCCGTCACGACCGTCAGTGCTAGCGTTCGTTTCATATGCCTCGCTCCTTTCACCGGAAAGTTTGTCCAACGCGCGCGCATTTCATACCCGCCGGACAAAAACGCGCGAAAGACTATCCCCGGTTGACAGAGTGTGCTATAATATCATTTAACCGTTTTTATGCGCTGAATATCGACCGGGTTTTTGACCCGATAATGTGTATTATCAGGGAGGTGCGTCACTGCCTATGGCAAAACGACCGAAACCATCATCATCCGCCCCGCGCGCGGCCCAGGCCGCGGATGCGACCGTGAGCGTCGCGGGCGCTGTGCTGCGCGTGCTCGGCACGATCCTGCTGATCGTGCTCGTCACGGGGCTGCTGTTTTTGTGCATCTTCGCGTACTATGTGAAAAACTGCCTGTCCACGGATCTCGACGTGCAGCTCTCGGACTTCACGGTCTCGCTCTCAAGCTCGATTTTGTATGAGGATTCCGACGGCAACTGGCAGAATCTCACGAACCTCTCGAGCACGGAAAACCGCGTCTGGATCGACTATGCCGACATCCCCAAGGACATGGAGCACGCGGCCGTCGCCATCGAGGACAAGCGCTTTTACAAGCACAAGGGCGTGGACTGGTACCGCACGACCGGCGCGTTCATCAACATGTTCCTGTCGATGAAAAACGACTTCGGCGGCTCGACCATCACGCAGCAGCTGATCAAAAACCTTACCAAGCAGGACGATATCACCGTGCAGCGCAAGCTGCTCGAGATCTTCCAGGCGCTCGAATTTGAGAAGTCCTATGATAAGGAAGAGATCATGGAGTGGTACCTGAACATCGTCTACTTCGGCGAGGGGTGCAACGGCGTCTACACCGCCGCCGAGACCTACTTCGGCAAAGAACCGAAGGATCTCACGCTCGCCGAGTGCGCGAGCATCATCGGCATCACGAATAACCCCTCAAAATACGACCCCTTCATCAGCCGCGAGAACAATAAGACCCGGCAGGAGACCATCCTCAAGCAGATGTACGAACAGGGCTACATCAACAAGGAGCAGTACGATGAGGCCGTGGCGCAGGAGCTCGTGTTCGTGCGCAGCGAGTCCGACGATGCCACCCAGACCATCTACAGCTACTACGCCGAGGCCGTCATCAACGACGTGCTCAACGACCTCGTCGAGCAGAAGGGCGTCAGCCGCGACACGGCGCGCACGCTGCTCTATTCCGGCGGCTATCAGGTCTATTCCTGCTACGATCCCAGCATCCAGCAGGCGATCGACGACGTCTATACCGACCTCGACAAGATGCCGCAGCGCCCGTCGGCCTCCGGCCAGCAGTTCGAGTCCGCCATCGTCATCATGGACCCCTACACCGGCGAGATCAAGGGCCTGTCCGGCGGCACGGGCAAAAAGACCATCAACTTCGGCACGAACCGGGCCACGCAGTCCAAGCGCCCGCCCGGATCGTCCATCAAGCCGATCGCGACCTACGGCCCGGCCATGGAGCTCGGCCTCATCACGCAGTATACGCAGGTCAACGATTCGCCGGACATCAAGCTCTCCGGCACGAGCTGGTATCCGAAAAACTCCGGCGGCGGCAACTACGGCGTCATCACCATCCGCGAGGCGCTGCAGCGCTCGCTCAACACCGTGTCTGCGCAGATCCTCGACAAGCTCACCCCGCGCGCGTCGTATGAATTTTTGAAGGACAAGCTCGGCGTCACGAGCCTTGCCGAGTCCGACTGCGACTACGCGCCGCTCGCCCTCGGCCAGCTCACGAACGGCATCACCGTCCGCGAGATGACGCAGGCGTACTCCGCCTTCGTCAACGACGGCGTGTTCACCTACGGCCGCACGTATTCGTATGTCAAGGATCCCAGCGGCGAGGTCGTGCTCGAAAATCCCGCGCGCACGATCGTGGCCCTCAAGGCCAACACCGCGTGGAACATGGCCGACATGCTCTGCAACGCCGTCAACAGCGGCACCGGCACCGAGGCCCGCCTGACCGGCATGCCCGTCGGCGGCAAGACCGGTACGACCACGAACAACTGCGACCGCTGGTTCGTCGGCTTCACGCCGTACTATGTGGCCGCCGTCTGGACCGGCTACGATATGCCCGAGTATATGAACTTCTCCGGCAACCCCGCCGCCCAGATCTGGAAGCTCGTCATGGACCCGATCCATAAGGATCTGCCGACCAAGAGCTTCCCGACGCCGACCATCGGCTCGCCGACCGGCATCTTCGGCAATTTCTCCGGCCAGTCGCAGGACACCGGCGGCGATGCCGACGACGCCGGCTGAGCCGCGCAAATGTCTGCCCCATCGCGTGTCCCCGCGCCGAAACGACAGCGCGGGGCATGCGGTGTTGACAAAAAGATTGAAATGTGTTACAATTCGAAAACAGTGGTATCGGAGGTGTATCTCATTGGCAGCAAAATCGACCGAACTGTGCTACAAAGGCCATCCGCTGCGCCGGAAAGACAACCTGCTCTATTACGGCAGCATGGCTGACAAGTACATCATTATGATGCAGATCCTCGACACGAAAAAGATCAAGGACCTCGACGTGGCGACGCGGGTCTCCGTGCAGCTCCAGCTCACCGACCCGGATCTGAAATCCCGCGACCGTGTGGTCAAAAAGACAGAAAAGGACGGCCTGTACAACGCCATGGATGTGGCGGCTGTGTGGCTGGACCGCGCGCTTGCGAATAACTAAGCAAAGGATGATTCTATGGCGAAACGATTTCTGAAAACAGCCGTTGTTTCCGCGCTCTTCGCGCTCACGCTGGCCGTTTCGGCTTCCGCGGCGAGCGCCGGCGGTGCGACGACGACGACGGCCGTCAACTTCCGAACGGGCGCCGGAACGAATTACGGCATTATCTCCACGCTCCCGGCAGGCACCCACGTCGTGGTGTCCACGCGCTCGAGCGGCGGCTGGGCCACGGTGGTCTACAACGGCACCGTCGGCTACATATCTTCCGATTACCTCAAACGCGCCAATGAAATGGATGCCAGCTTCGGTACCGGCACGATCAACGGCAGCTACGTGCGTATGCGCTCGGGTGCGAGCACGAGCAGCTCCATCCTCGGCACCTACAACTCCGGCACGACCATGACGATCACCGGCGTCAACGGCGTCTGGTACAAGGTCAGCTACAACGGCACCACCGGCTATGTCCACTCGGACTATGTCTCGCTCTCGGGCGTGACGAACGGCGGCGGCAGCACGGACAGCTCCAACGGTTCGGTCAAGGGCAGCGATGTGCGTATGCGCTCCGGCCCGAGCACGAACTACTCCATCCTCGGTACCTACCAGAACGGCACGCCCCTGACCATCACCGGCACGGAAAACGGCTGGACGAAGGTCACCATCGGTGGCGTGAGCGGCTACATCCGCTCGGACTATGTCTCCGGCGGCGGGGCCGACAGCAAGGCCGGCTACATCAAGGGCACCGGCGTGCGTATGCGCTCGGGTGCGAGCACGACCAGCTCCATCCTCGGCGTGTATAACACCGGCACGAAGATGACCATCACCGGCGAGAGCGGCAACTGGTACAAAGTCAGCTACAGCGGCAGGGACGGTTATGTCAGCAAGGACTACATGACCACGACCAAGCCCGGTAACGGCGGCGGCTCCACGAGCCAGACCGGCTACATCAAGGGCAACGACGTGCGTCTGCGTTCCGGCGCCGGCACGAATTATTCCATCCTCGGCACGTATAACAACGGCACGCCGCTGACGATCACCGGCACGAGCGGCAACTGGACGGCTGTCACCATCAACGGCGTCAAGGGCTATGTCAACAGCACCTACGTCACCACCACGAAGTCGGACGGCGGCAGCAAGCCCAGCGGCTCCATCGGTGAGACCATCGTCGCCACGGCCAAGCAGTACATGGGCGCGCCGTATGTCTACGGCGGCATGAGCCCCTCGGGCTTTGACTGCTCCGGCTTTGTCAACTACGTGTACAAGCTCTGCGGCTATTCCATGAGCCGTGTGGCCAGCAGCATCTACAACAACAACGGCACCTATGTCGAGAAGGCCAACCTCCAGCTCGGCGACCTGGTGTTCTTTGCGAGCAACAGCTCCAGCATCGGCCACGTCGGTATCTATATCGGCAACGGCCAGTTCATCCACAGCAGCTCCGGCGCAGGCTGCGTCGTCATCAGCGACCTGAGCTCGAGCTACTACCTGAGGAATTACGTGGGCGCCAAGCGCATCGCGGGTTAACAGGCTTTTCTTTGTCCCCCGGCGAACCACCGGGGGACATTTTTTTATCTTGTGGTATGGCCGGGAATATGGTACATTGAGGAAAACGATTTGTGTGTGTGAAAGGGCAGGTGAAGCCAATGCAGTGTCCCTACTGTGGACGAGACATCCCGGATGATGCGCGCTGGTGCCCCTACTGCGGGGGCGAGCAGATGCCGCCGGAAGATGATTTACAGAATGAAATTCTCCCGCCGGAGGATCAGCAGGATGCATCCGCGCCGCCGGATGATGGAAACGGGGAGCATTTCCCTTCCGGCTGGCAGGACAGCGCCCCCGCCGACGACTGGGACGATGAAGCCGAGCCGCAGGACGATCCCTGGGCAGACGACCCGCCCGTGCCCGGCTGGGAGGACGATGCGCCGTACGAGCCCGCGCCGGAGGACCGGGACGCGCCGCGCAGCAAGGCGCTGCTCATCGCCATCTTTGCCGCGCTCGGCGTGGCGCTGATCGTGCTGCTCATCGCGCTCAACGTCAAGCCCAAGCCGAAAGACCCGGTCGTGGCCGCGACCCCGGCCGTGACGGCGACGGTAGAGCCGTCCGCTGCGCCGACACCGACGCCCACCCCGACCCCGACGCCGAGCCCCACGCCGACGCCTTCCGCCGGCAGCTACATCCTGCCGGACAGCGCCGCGCGCCGGCTCACGCAGGCGGACGTGGCGAACCTCACCTGGGAGCAGTGCTGCCTTGCCCGCAACGAGATTTTTGCGCGCCACGGCCGCATCTTCCAGACGCCGCAGATCGCGGCCTATTTCGAGGCCCAGAGCTGGTATCACGGCACGGTGCCCGGCGCGTCGTTCGATAACAATTCGCTCTCGCCGACCGAGCGCGCGAACGCCGACTTCCTCGCAAATTACGAAAACGCCACCTGGGGGCACTCGTACTATTGAGCATATGCTCCATAGAGACCCGCCTCGCCGGTTCACGAATGAATATGAAAAAACCTCCGCAGCCGAAGCTGCGGAGGTTTTTCATGCGGTTTGAATCACACGTTCGTCTTGGCGACGGCGGCGCGCAGGGCGTCGGTGCGGTCGGTGTCCTCCCAGCGGACGCCGAGCTCCTCGCGGCCCATGTGGCCGTAGGCGGCGAGCTGGCGGTAGATCGGGCGGCGCAGGTCGAGGTCGCGGATGATGGCCGTCGGCCGCAGGTCAAACACCTGCTGCACGGCAGCGGCGATCTGTGCATCCGGCACAGTGCCCGTGCCCTGCGTGTCGACGAGCACGCTCACGGGCTCTGCCACGCCGATGGCATACGCCAGCTGCACGAGGCAGCGGCGGGCCAGCCCGGCCGCCACGATGTTCTTGGCCACGTAGCGCGCGGCGTAGGCGGCGCTGCGGTCGACCTTCGTCGGGTCTTTGCCGGAGAACGCGCCGCCGCCGTGCGGGGCGCTGCCGCCGTAAGTATCGACGATGATCTTGCGGCCGGTCAGGCCGGAGTCCGCCTGCGGGCCGCCGACGACGAAGCGGCCGGTGGGGTTGATGAGGTAGCGGGTGTCGTCATCGAGCAGCTCGGCCGGGATGGTCGGGCGGATGACGAGCTCGATCATGTCCTTGCGCAGCTGCTCCATGTCCACCTCCGGGGCGTGCTGCGTGCTGAGCACGACGGTGTGCACGCGCACGGGGCGGTTCTGCTCGTCGTACTCGACCGTGACCTGCGTCTTGCCGTCGGGCCGCAGATAGTCGACCAGACCCTGCTTGCGCACGGCGGTCAGGCGCTTGGCCAGCTTGTGGGCCAGCGAGATGGGCAGCGGCATGAGCTCCGGCGTCTCGTCGCAGGCGAAGCCGAACATCATGCCCTGATCGCCCGCGCCGTTGTCGAGCGCGCTGTCGCCGGTCTCCTTGCTCTCGAGCGACTGGTCGACGCCGAGGGCGATGTCCGCGCTCTGCTCGTCGATGTTCGTGATGACGGCGCAGGTCTCGCAGTCAAAGCCGTATTTTGCGCGGTCGTAGCCGATCTCGCGCACGGTCTGGCGCACGACCTTCGGGATGTCGACGTAGCAGTCGGTCGTGATCTCGCCCATGACGTTCACGACGCCGGTCGTGACCGTGCATTCGCAGGCGACGCGGCCGTTCGGGTCCTGCGCCAGAATGGCGTCGAGGATCGCGTCGGAGATCTGGTCGCAGATCTTGTCGGGATGTCCTTCCGTCACGGATTCGGATGTAAAGAGATGATGAGCCATTGCTATTCCTCGCTTTCTGTTGTGCCGGGCAAAGAAACAAGCGCCCCGACAACCGACGGAGCGCTTGGAAAAGGCGAAGATCCTCATCTCTCGATTTGCACCGCCGGATTTGGCACCTTGCAGGTTTCTGCAGGTTGTCGGGCTTCACAGGGCCGGTCCCTCCGCCACTCTTGATAAGGCTGTGAAATTGTAAGGCACATTATACGCGCTTTTGCGCGCTTGTCAAGTCCAAAATTCCGAATTTCGTCAATTATTTTTCAGCCAGATCCACAGCCGCCGCCACCACGGCAGCTTTTTCTTTGGCTGGGGCGGGGCAGGGGGCGCGGCTTT
>HF985784.1:1845-3079 GCA_000432375.1 Firmicutes bacterium CAG:103 | reverse complement strand
CAGGGGGCGCGGCTTTTGCGACGGTGCGCCCGGCAAAGTACGTGTGCAGATACGTCTGACTGACAAACGGCTCGCCCGCGCCCTCGGGACGGATGTAGCTGCCGTCCGGCTGCATGATCCACGCCTGCCGGTTGTCGCGCCGCATGGCGCTGAGCACCTCGAGTACCTCCGTGCGCGCGCTGGGGTCGGTCACGGCGGTGAGGTCGGGCACGGCGGTGAAGGCCTCGATCCGGCGCATGGTGTTGCGCTCGAGCAGGTCGCCCGAGCCGATGAACACCTCCTGTGCCTCCCCGCGGCCAAAGACGAAAATACGCTCGTGCTCCAGGTACCGCCCGATGATGCTGCGCACCGAGATGTGCTCCGTCCGCCCGGGCACGCCCGGCCGCAGGCAGCAGATGCCGCGCACGAACAGCTCCACCTCCGTGCCCGCCTCGCTCGCGCGCACGAGCCGCGCCATGACGTCCGCGTCGTTCATGGAGTTGACCTTGATGCCGATGTATCCCTCCGGGCCGAGGCGCGTCTGCGCCTCGATGTGCGCCATCAGCTGCGGCTTGTAGCCCTCCGGCGCGAGCCAGAGCGCCTCCGTCTCGCCGACGGTCTCGCCGCGCGCGAGCCGGTCGAACGTTTTCGCCGCGTCGCGCCCGATGGCCGGGTCGCTCGTCAGCAGCATGAGGTCGGTGTACTGTTCGGCGGTCTTTTCGTTGTAGTTGCCGGTGCCGACCTGCGTGTAGTAGCAGATGCCGCCGGGACACCGCCGCGTGATGAGGCACAGCTTCGTGTGCACCTTGTATTTCGTCAGGCCGTAGAGGATGTCGCACCCCGCGTCCTCGAGCATGCGCGAGTAGTCGATGTTGCTCTGCTCGTCAAAGCGGGCGCGCAGCTCGAGCAGGCACTGCACCTGCTTGCCGTGCTCGGCCGCGTAGGCCAGCGCCGCCGCGATGCGGCTGCTGCCGGCGAGCCGGTAGAGCGTGATCTTGATCGACACGACGTCCGGGTCGTCCGCCGCCTCGTACAGCAGGTCGACGAACGGGTTGATGCTCTGGTACGGCAGCGCGAGCAGCAGGTCATGCTGCGCGAGATAGGCAAAGTAGTCGCCCTTTTGCAGCGCCACGTTTTTGGCCGGCGGGATCTCGGAACACGTCAGCCCCGTGAGGTCGAACTCCCCCGGCATCGTGAGCACGAACGACAGATCCGTCGGCGCGCTCGTCACGAACAGCTGCCGCTTCGGCAGCCC
>HF985784.1:0-1756 GCA_000432375.1 Firmicutes bacterium CAG:103 | reverse complement strand
GCGCCGGCGGCGGCGCCGCAGCAGCCGCTCCATCACGGCGCGCAGATCCGCGTCGCACCCGTCCATGATGTCGCGCACGGAAATGTCGGCGCTGCGCGTCACGCGCACGATGGCCGTCTCGCGCACGCGCCGCTCGCCGAAGAGCAGGGGCGCAAAGTGCGCCACCAGCGGCGCCGTGAGCGCGAGCTTCTGCACGCCGTCGACCGTGAGCTTAAAAAACTTCGGCAGCTGCGTCGTCGGCACGAGCCCCGCGCCGCCGCGCTTGCCCGCAAAGCGCACGAGCACATACTGCTCGCGGTTGCGCAGAAACGGCAGCGGGTGCTCGGCGTCGAGCACCTGCGGGCTCAGCAGCGGGCGCAGCGCGTCGAACCGCCGCCGCAGCAGCACCTCGTCCGCCTCGTCGAGCCGGTCAAAGTCCAGGATCTCCACGTGCTGCTTTGCCAGCGCCGCCGTCACTTTGCGCCAGAGCGCTTCAAAATCTTTTTGCTGCCGCGCTGTCTCGTCATAGATCGCGCGCAGCTGCTCGCGCGGCGTCAGGCCCGTGATGGTCTCCGTGTGCCACGGCTGCAGCAGCGCCCGGTCGAGCAGCCCGCCGACGCGCACCATATAAAATTCATCGAGATTCGAGCAGTAGATGGACAGAAACTTCAGCCGCTCATAGCCCGGCAGCGTCTCGTCGGCCGCCTCGGCCAGCACGCGGCGGTTGAATTGCAGCCAGCTCAGCTCGCGATTCAAAAACAGGCCGGCATAGGCCGGGTCGGGCGCGCGGTCGGAAAACAGGCCGCGGCTGTCGCTCTGCGCGGCCATCTGCCGCAGCGCCTGCGCGCCCGGCAGCTCGGCGCCGGAATGGTGGGGCATACCATCGCCTCCTTGGGTTTCGCACGATATTAAACCATTATACCCGAACTGTCCAACATTGGCAATCCCCGCGCAAAAAGGTTGCAAAACCGGGGCGAGACTGCTATAATTTTGGCATACAAAACCCCGTGAACATTCTGGAGGTAAGATCATGGATGCATTCCGCGTGCTCGAAATCAAAAAGAGCGTTTTTGAAAACAACGACCGGCAGGCAGATCTGCTGCGCGAAGAACTCAAGCGCAATCACACCTTCCTGCTCAACCTCATGTCCTCGCCCGGCAGCGGCAAGACCACGACCCTCATGGCGACCATCAACGCCCTGAAGGACGATCTGCGCATCGGCGTCATGGAGGCCGATATTGACTCCGACGTCGACGCCGCGACCATCTCCACCAGCGGCGCGAAGGTCATCCAGCTGCACACCGGCGGCATGTGCCACCTCGACGCGGGCATGACGCGCCAGGGCCTTGAGGGCCTCGGCACTGAGAACATCGACCTCGCCATCCTCGAGAACGTCGGCAACCTTGTCTGCCCGGCGGAGTTTGACACCGGCGCCGTGAAAAACGCCATGATCCTCTCCGTGCCGGAGGGCGACGACAAGCCGCTGAAGTACCCGCTCATGTTCTCGATCTGCGACGTGCTGCTCGTCAACAAGATCGACGTTGCGCCGTACTTCAACTTCGACCTCGACAAGTGCGTCGAGCGCGTCAAGAAGCTCAACCCGAACATTCAGGTGTTCCCGATCTCCGCGCTCAAGGGCGAGGGCATCGAGCCGTGGGCCGACTGGCTGCGTGAGCAGACGAAGACCTGGAACGCATAAAAACCCGCAGATACGAGCAGGGACGCTCCCTGAGGGAGCGACCCTGCTCAGCTTGTCAAAGGACCTCGTAGAGTTTGC
>HF985783.1:547-1293 GCA_000432375.1 Firmicutes bacterium CAG:103 | reverse complement strand
AGGCCGACATAGCCCACACCGGCTACGGTAATGTTCATCTTGTTTCTCCGGTTTCTCAGGTCGTTTCTCTGTGCGGCGTGACGGGCGGAAAGGCCGTCACTCCAAAATGTCATACTGCTTCATCAGTTCGATGCGCTCCCGCGCCAGCCGGAGCGAGCCGGCCGCGCTGTCCGCCGTGGTCTGCCGCTTTTCCCGGGCATAGTGCGCGAGGCGCTGCGCCCACGCGGCCGGCAGCAGCCACGTGTGCTTTTTCAGATACGGGTAGCGCCGCGCGAGCACGCTCCGCGGCGGGAACACGGTGCGCAGCACGCTGCTGCGCCCGCCCGTGCGGCTGGCCCGGACGGCGTTGAGCGTCACGGTGGATGCGTGCAGACGCGTGTAGTCATTGGAGCCGTAAACGCCGCCGCAGAGCGTGTCGTGCAGCAGCGGCGCAACATCCATAGTATCCTCCCACGGCGCGGGTAAGTCAAGCTCTATTCCGAGATCGTTTGCGGCAATGCAAAACGCCGCGGCGGCAAACTTCGCCGCGTGCACGGTCCGACACTGGTCATGCAGGCGCAGCCAGTCGATCTGATCGTGATAGGCGCGCGCCCACAGGCCAATATCGCAAAACTGCCGCAGGCCGATGCCGCTGCGCACAAAGTGCTTGTAGGCGTGCAGGATCAGATACAGCAGATGCTCGTGCGGCGGCATGGCGAGAAAACCGTCGATCTCAACGGGATGTAAGTCGGCAAAAAAGCGGTTCA
>HF985783.1:0-534 GCA_000432375.1 Firmicutes bacterium CAG:103 | reverse complement strand
AAAGCGGTTCAGGTCGTCGTGGGCGTCCTCGGAGCTGTCAAACAGGTGCCGGTGCAGCTCGATGTAAAGCGGGCTGCCCTCTTTCGTATAGGACACCTCGTCCGCCGCGGCCAGCTCGTCCGCGGGCGTGTCGGTGGTCAGACCATTGGCCAGCAGCCGCGCATGGCAGGCCGGAAACTCCGCCTCCGGGATGTAGAGATCGTCGTCCGCGCTGATGCGGTGATCCTGGAGCGGGTACAGCCGGCTGCACAGCTGCCCCTTGACCACGACGGGGTGCAGCCCCGCCGCGCGCAGGTCGCCATAGAGCGCGGCAAACTCCGCCGCGCGCAGGGTCTGGTGCAGTACCTGCCCGATGACCTGCTGCTTCACCGCCGCGAACAGCGCCGCGTTTTCCGCTGCGGCGGGCGCTTTGCGGGCCGCCTCGAAGAGGAGCGGCGTCAGCTTCTGCTGCCCCGCCAGCGCAAAAACAGCAGACCAGTCCACGTTTTCAGCGGGTATCTCCCCGCCGGAAACGGCCACTTTGGCGATATGCAG
>HF985782.1 GCA_000432375.1 Firmicutes bacterium CAG:103 | reverse complement strand
GAGAAAGCCAAAGCTTTCTCTCCTTACACAGGGTCAGGTCAAATTACTTGACGAGATTGAGGGTGACGTGATCGGTGCTGGCGAGCTTGGTGAAGTCGTTGTCAATGGTGATCTCGCCCTTGACAATCTTCTCGAACATGGCCTTGTACTGGTCAACGGTCCAGTTCTTGAGGCTCCAGGTGTCGGTCGGCAGACCAACAGCGCCCTCGGCCGCGCCCAGGGTGGTGAGCTTGCCGCCGTAGTTGGCCCAATCGCTGCCGTAAGCGGCGGTCAGAGCCTGCTGAGCAGCCTCGCCGATGCCCTTGAGGGCGGAGGTGATGACGGTGTCGGAGGTGTAGGACTGGTCGACGTCCACGCCGATGACAGCCGCGTCGTTCGCGGAAGCAGCAGCGGTGATGGAGTCGAAGATGGAGCCGCCGCAGGAGAAGATGACCTCGGTGCCGTTCTTGTACCAGCCGGAGGCCAGGGTCTGCAGCTCAGCGGAGGGCTGGAAGCTCTCGCCGTATTTCCAGGTGTAGTTCATCTCGACCTTGACGTTCTTTTCGGCTGCAGCAGCCTCAGCGCCCTGAACGTAGCCGTAGCCGTAACGGCAGCAGGCATCGTTCGTGCCGCCGCCGCCGCCCGTGAAGCCGAGCTTGGTGTAGCCTTCCATGACGGCAGCATAGCCGGCCAGGTAGCCGCACTGCTCTTCACGGAAGTTGATGGCAGCAAGGTTGGTCAGCTCGTCGAAAGCCCAACCGTCAATGAACACGAACTTGGTGTCCTTGAATTCCTTTGCGGCCTTCTCGAGGGCAGCACCCTGCAGGAAGCCGGCAGCCACAACGACCTCTGCGCCGTTGTCGACAGCGGCCTTCATGGCGTCGTAACGATCGTCATCGGTGGCCTTGTCGCCGTTGGCGGGCTTATAGTACTTGTAGGACTTGCTGTTGGCACTGGCGTACAGCTTCACGCCGTCGTAAGTGCCCTGGTTGAAGGACTTATCCTTCAGATCGCCCACGTCGGTGACGAACGCGACCTGATACTTGCCATCGCTGGACGTCATTTCGTCCGGGATGTCGTCTGCCTTCATAGCCGTTTTTTTGCCGTCGTCTTTCTTGTCCGTGTCCTGATTGTCCTTGGGACCGCAGGCGCACAGCGCAAAGACCATGACGAGCGCGAGGAGCAGAGCAACGAGCTTCTTCATGTTCATGCTATTTTTTCCTCCATTAAAATTTTACCCGACATTCGGGTGGTTTTTTGTTGTGTTTTCACAACTGTCTTTAGTATACCACGCGCCGGAATTGCAAGCAATCCTATTTGTTTCGAAAATATAAAAAAAATATAAACAAATCGGGCATCTGTCCTTGTTTCGCGGACAGATGCCCTTGTGTTACAGATTTGCCATATTGACGGCGGTGTCGAGCGCGATCGTAATCATCTGCACGAAGGAGTTCTGCCGCTGTTCGCTCGTGAGCTCCTCGGCGCGGTAGATGTGATCGGAGATCGTGAACAGGCCGAGCGCGCGCTTGCCGGCGCGGGCGGCGTTCATGTACAGGCCGGCGGCCTCCATCTCGACGGCGAGCACGCCCATCTTCTTCCACTGATCCGGACCGTCGCTGCCGTCGTCGTAGAAGTTATCGGCCGAGAGCACGTTGCCCACGTGCAGCGTCACGCCATTGGCGGCCGCCGCGGCGACGGCCTGGCTGAGCAGCGTGTAGTCCGCGATGGGCGCGAACGTGCCGTTGAGGCCGAACTGGTGCGCGAAGTTGGAGTCCGTGCACGCGCCCGCACCGGCGACGACGTCCATGAGGTTCAGGTCGTCCGCGAGCGCACCGGCCGAGCCGACGCGGATGATGTTGTCGACATCGTAGAAGTTGTACAGCTCCCAGCTGTAGATGCCGATCGACGGGATGCCCATACCGGAGGCCATCACGGTCACGGGCACGCCCTTCCACGTGCCGGTGTAGCCCTGCACGCCGCGGACGTTGTTGACGAGCACGGGATTTTCCAGAAAGGTCTCGGCGATGAACTTCGAGCGCAGCGGGTCACCGGGCATGAGCACGGTCTTGGCGATGTCTCCGGCTTTGGCTGCGATATGCGGCGTGGGAACAGGCATGATACTACCTCCGTTTTTCTATTTTTTTCAGGTTTGGCCGCGCGCGGCGGCCAGTTTTATTTTAACCGCAAAAAATGCAAAAGTCAAATTGCAACGGCCCTGCGCCTGTGGTAGAATGTTGGGGAAAAACAGCGACATACGGGAGGCGGCACCATGAGCGACGTCATCACCATCGGCATCGCCGGCGGCACCGGCAGCGGCAAGACCACCATCACGCGGCGCATCCTCGACGAATTCGGCGGCGATGTGAGCGTGCTGTACCACGACAATTATTACAAGCGGCACGACGACATTCCATTCCCCGAGCGCAAAAAGCTCAACTACGACCACCCGAATGCGTTCGACACGCCGCTGCTCGTGCAGCATCTCGACGCGCTGCGCGCCGGGCAGACGATCGAGTGCCCGACGTACGACTACACGGTGCATAACCGCGCGGCCGAGACCATTACGGTCACGCCGGCCAAGGTCATCGTCGTCGAGGGCATCCTCATCTTTGCCGAGCCGGAGCTGCGCGAGCGGCTGGACATCAAGCTCTTTGTCGATACGGACGCCGATGTGCGCATCCTGCGGCGCATCGTGCGCGACGTGCGCGACCGCGGCCGCGACCTGGAGTCGATCGTCACGCAGTATCTGACCACGGTCAAGCCCATGCACGAGATGTTCGTCGAGCCGTCGAAGCGCTATGCCGATATTATTATCCCCGAAGGCGGGCATAATCAGGTCGCACTCGATTTTGTCATGGAGCGCATCCGGGCCTATGTAAAGGAGCGGGATTAAATGGCCAAACTCTACTTTAAATACGGCGCCATGGGCTCGTCGAAGTCCGCACAGGCGCTCATCACGCAGTTCAACTATGAGGAGCTGGGCATGACGGTCTGGCTCATCAAGCCGTCGGTCGACGACCGCGACGGGGCGAACATCATCCGCTCGCGCATCGGCCTGCAGCGCGAGGCGCAGGTCATCCACCCGGACGAGGACATCATCGCCACGTTTGCCCGTGCAGGCCACGCCGATGTCATCATCGCGGACGAGGCGCAGTTTTTCTCCCCCGAGCAGATCGACCAGCTGCGCCGCATCGTCGACGAGCAGAACATCCCGGTGCTGTGCTTCGGCCTGCGGACGGATTTTCTCACGCACTTCTTCCCCGGCGCGCGGCGGCTCATGGAGCTGGCCGATTCCATCACAGAGATCAAGACCGTGTGCGCCTGCGGCCGCAAGGCGACGGTCAACGCCCGCATCGACGGCAGCGGCCGCATCATCACCGAGGGCGGGCAGATCCTCCTCGGCGGCAACGACAGCTACGTCGCCATGTGCCACAAGTGCTGGGTGGACAAGATCCGCGCGCAGAAGGAAGCAGAAGGCAAATGAACCGCCGCGCCAGCCGTATCCTGACGGTCTGCGCCGGGGCGTGGCTGCTGGTCATCTGGGGGCACTCGTGCCTGCCTGCGGCGCAGAGCGGCGCCGAGAGCGGCGCGCTGCTGGCCGTGGTGCAGCGACTCCTGCCGCACATGACCGACCACATTCTGCGCAAGTGCGCGCACTTTGCCGAGTACGCCGTGCTCGGCGCGCTGACGGCCGCCGCGCTGCGCACGAGCGCGCATTTTTCGTGGCCGCGCGCGCTGCTGCCAGGCCCCTTTGCCGCGCTGTGCGACGAGACGATCCAGCTCTTCGTCCCCGGCCGCAGCGGCCGCATCGCGGACGTCTGGCTCGACACGGCGGGCTACCTCACCGGCGCGCTGCTGACGCTGCTGATCTTCCGCCTGTGCCGGAAACGGCCCGAAGCCTGAAAAACAAAAACCCCTTGAACCTGTGCAGGATGCACAGGTTCAAGGGGTGATTTTTATGCCTTATGCCTTCACGCGGCAGACGAGCGCGCCATTTTCGGCGTCCACGACGAGCGTGTCGCCGGCGTGCAGGTCGCCGGAGAGGATCGTGCGGGCGATGAGCGTCTCGGCGTGCCTCTGCAGGTAGCGCTTGAGCGGGCGCGCGCCGTAGACCGGGTCATACCCGTTGGCGATGATGAGCGCCTTGGCGGCGTCGGTCATCTCGAGGTTCAGCGTGCGATCAGCCAGGCGGCTGCGAAGGGCGGCGACGAGGTTGTCGATGATGTGCGACAGGTTGTCGCGCGTGAGCGGACGGAACATGAGGATCTCATCCAGCCGGTTGAGAAACTCCGGCCGGAAGGCGCGGCGCAGCTCGCCCTGCACGCGCTCACGCGCGTCCGCGGTGATCTCGCCGTCCGGGCCGATGCCGTCGAGCAGGTACTGGCTGCCGAGGTTCGACGTGAGGATGATGATCGTGTTCTTGAAGTCCACCGTGCGGCCCTGGCTGTCCGTGATGCGGCCGTCGTCGAGGATCTGCAGCAGGATGTTGAACACATCCGGGTGCGCCTTTTCGACCTCATCGAACAGCACGACGGAGTACGGTTTGCGGCGCACGGCCTCGGTCAGCTGGCCGCCCTCGTCGTAGCCGACGTATCCGGGAGGCGCGCCGATGAGACGCGAGACGGAGAATTTCTCCATGTACTCGGTCATGTCGATGCGCACCATGCTGCGCTCATCGTCAAACAGGCTCTCGGCCAGCGCCTTGGCCAGCTCCGTCTTGCCGACGCCCGTCGGGCCGAGGAACAGGAACGAGCCGATCGGGCGGTTCGGGTCGCTGATGCCGGCACGCGAGCGCTGGATGGCCTCACAGACCTTCTCCACGGCCTCGTCCTGGCCGATCAGGCGGCGGTGCAGCACTTCGTCGAGGTGCAGCAGCTTCTCGCGCTCGCCCTCCATGAGCTTTGCCACCGGGATGCCGGTCCACTTGGCGACGATGCCGGCGATCTCCTCCTCGGTCACGGTGTCGTGCACGAGGGAGTTGTCGCTCTTGCGGCGCTCGGCCGCGGCTTCGGCCTCGGTGAGCTTCTTCTCGAGGTTCGGCAGGTCGGAGTACTGCAGGCGCGCGGCCTTTTCATACTCATAGTTGCGCTGGGCCTCTTCGATCTGGGCGTGCAGGTGGTCGATGTCCGCCTTGAGGGACTTGACCTCCTCGACGCTGTTCTTCTCGGCCTCCCAGCGGGCCTTCTGCTCGTTGAAGCGGTCCTTGAGCTCGGCGAGCTCCTGCGTGAGCTTTTCGAGCCGGTCGCGCGAGAGCTGGTCGTCCTCTTTCTTGAGGGCCATCTCCTCGATCTCCATCTGCATGATGCGGCGGCGCAGGTCGTCGAGCTCCGACGGCATGGAGTCGATCTCCGTGCGGATCATGGCGCAGGCCTCGTCGACGAGGTCGATGGCCTTGTCAGGCAGGAAACGGTCGGTGATATAGCGGTTGGAGAGCGTGGCCGCGGCGACGAGCGCGTTGTCGTGGATACGCACGCCGTGGTAGATCTCGTAGCGCTCTTTCAGGCCGCGGAGGATGGAAATGGTGTCCTCCACCGTCGGCTCATCGACCTGCACGGGCTGGAAGCGGCGCTCGAGTGCGGCGTCCTTTTCGATATACTTGCGGTACTCGTCGAGCGTCGTCGCGCCGATGCAGTGCAGCTCGCCGCGGGCGAGCATCGGCTTGAGCAGGTTGCCGGCGTCCATGCTGCCCTCGGTCTTGCCCGCGCCGACGATGGTGTGCAGCTCATCGATGAACAGCAGGATGCGGCCCTCGCTCTTGCGCACTTCCTCGAGCACGGCCTTGAGCCGCTCCTCGAATTCGCCGCGGTACTTTGCGCCCGCGACCAGCGCGCCCATATCGAGCGAGAAAATGGTCTTGTCCTTCAGCCCCTCAGGCACGTCGCCGCGCACGATGCGCTGCGCCAGCCCTTCGGCGATGGCCGTCTTGCCGACGCCCGGCTCGCCGATGAGCACGGGGTTGTTCTTCGTCTTGCGCGAGAGGATGCGCACGACGTTGCGGATCTCCTGATCGCGGCCGATGACCGGGTCCATCTTGCCTTCGCGGGCGCGCTCGACGAGGTCGGTGCCGTACTTTTTCAGCGCGTCATAGGTGTCCTCGGGGTTGTCGCTCGTGACGGGGCCGGTCTTGACCTTTTTCAGCTCGGCCACAAAGCCCGCCTTCGTGATGCCGTGCGCGCTGAAGATGCGCTTGATGGCGGCGGTCTCGTTGGCGAAGATGCCGAGCATCAGGTGCTCGACGGAGACGTAGGCGTCGCCGCCGGATTTGGCCTCGCGCTCGGCGAAGTTGAAGATCTTGCTCGTTTCCGGCGAGGCGTACACCTCGCCGCTGCCGCCGGAGACCTTCGGCAGCTGGTCAATGGCGGTGTCGAGCTCGCTGAGCACGGCGTTGCAGTCCACGCCCATGCGGCCGAGCAGCGTGCCGATCAGGCCGCCGTCGGCGTCAACGAGCGCATAGAGCAGGTGCTCCGGCGTGAGATACTGGTTGCCGTTTTCCTGCGCCATGCTCTGGGCGGTCTGGATGGTTTCGATTGTCTTTTGCGTGAATTTATCAGCGTTCATAGTCGGGTTGCTGCGTGTTCCGGCACGCAGCGCCTCCTTTCATGGATGGTTGCGAATGGATCAGATGAGGATCGCCGCGCGCTGCTGCTGCGCGCAGTAGAGCGCTTCGATCTCGGGCGGGGTGTACTTCCCGGCGAGGTATGCCTTCATGAGCCGGTCGAACAGCTGCACGTAGTCCGAGATCGCGCGGGCGATCTCCTCGCTCGTGTAGTCGTGATCCGGCGGGAGCGAGAGCGTGCGCACAAACTTGCCGTCGTACAATGCGTAATCCGGCTCTACGCCGGACAGGTGCGCGTCCTCGATCTGCTTCCAGAGGCGGAAAAACTGCGTCATGCTCTGCAGCAGTTGCGCCGACTGGGTGCGGAAGATGACGGCCAGCTCGCCGAGCCCCTCCTGCTTGTCGCCGTAGAGCGCGACCTCGTACTTGACCGTCGGGCGGTACTTGTACTCCAGGCTGCTCTTGAGCGACATGCTCGTCGTATGCGGCGCGAAAAACGGCACCAGGTCGCGCGCCGGCGCGACGAGCTGCTCGATCTCGTGGAAGATGTTCTCGATGCGGCGCTCCGGCGTCACGACCGAGGTATAGTCGGCAAGGATCTGATTGATGAGTGCCGAGCGGTTCGTGCCCATGCGGTGGGCCATGCGGTCGATCTCGCGCACGACCTCCTCATTGAGCATGAGGCTGTATAGAGTTTTCTTCATCGGTTGGTCACCGCTTTCTTTTTTCTTACATTGTGCATTGTACACCCGCCTTATAACTTTGTCAAGCATTTTTATATAAATTTATACGCAAATTATATAATTTATTTCAGCGTCAAAATTGCCCGGACACGTTCCGTGTCCGGGCATGGCGCTTGCATTTTATTTTGCGTGGATGTTGATAAACTCCGTTCTCAGCTTGGAATAAAGGATCTTCTGGCTGCTGTAGAGCCCGAAGTAGCCCGAGAGCATATAGGCGATGCCGCACGCGAGTGCAAAGTACACGAGCTGCCCCGCGCCGAAGAGCTCGATGCTCAGCACGATCGACGCGATCGGGCAGTTGACCGCGCCGCAGAACACGCACACGAGTCCGAGCGCCGCGGCAAATCCGGCCGGGATGCCGAGCAGTCCGCCGAGCACACAGCCGAGCGTCGCGCCGATGAAAAACGTCGGCACGACCTCGCCGCCCTTGAACCCGCTGCCGATGGTGACGGCGGTGAACAGCAGCTTCCAGAAAAATGCGTCCGGCGCGGCCTGCCCGCCCTCGATGGCGCGGGTGATGACGTCCATGCCGGCGCCGTTGTAGTCCCCCGTGCCGACGAGCAGCGTCAGCACGACCACGATCGCGCCGCCGGCGGCGATGCGCAGCCACGGGTTCTGGATGCGGCCGGCAAAGAGCCGCTCCGTGCCGTGCATGGTCACGCAAAAGAGGATACTCATGAGCGAGCACACGGCGGCGAGCGCCGCCACGCGCAGCAGCAGCAGCCGCGGCACGGCCGTGAGCGCGAATGTAAACTGCGTCGGCGCGATGCCGAAGGCGTTCGAGATCGCCAGCGCCGCGAGCGACGCGACGATGCACGGCACGAGCGCGGAGTAATAAAACACGCCCACGCTGATGACCTCGAGCGCGAAGATCGTCGCCGTCAGCGGCGTGCCGAACAGGGCCGAGAACACGGCGCTCATGCCGCAGAGCGTGGCGATGCGCATGTCCTTTTCATCGAGGCGGAACAGCTGCCCGACGTAGCAGCCGAGGCTGCCGCCGATCTGCAGCGCGGCGCCCTCGCGCCCGGCGCTGCCGCCGAACAGGTGCGTAATAACGGTCGACAGATAGATCGCCGGCACGAGCAGCAGCGGCACCTTGTCGCCGAAGTGGATGGCGTCGATGATGGCGTTGGTGTTCTTGTTTTCCATTTTTGTCAGGCGGTAAATGGCCGCGATGAGCAGGCCGCCTATGGGCAGCAGCCACAGCAGCCACGGGTGCGCGGCGCGAAACGTCGCCGCCCAGTTCACGCTCAGGTGAAAGGCCGAGCCGACCAGCCCGCCGATGCCGCCGGTCACGCCCGCGATCACGAGCCACTTGAGAAACGTGCGCACGAACTGCCACATGGTGCGCGCTTCCCGTTCGGCCTCTTTTTTCATATCGTCCACGGTGATGGTGTCCTTTTTGCGCAGAATTTGCGCCATATTAGCGCATACGCAAGTACTATACAACAGAATTTGCAAAAATTCCACCGCCATACTTGATTTTTTTCGCGGGATTGGTTATAATCATGCGTGCGTTTGTGAAACGCATTCATGGATAGGTATCGAAGTGGTCATAACGGCCCTGACTCGAAATTTCGGCGG
>HF985781.1:5035-6180 GCA_000432375.1 Firmicutes bacterium CAG:103 | reverse complement strand
CCCTGCTCGCCGTGGCGCGCCGCGCCGCAGCGGCCCAGCCGCAGCAGGCACAGGCCGTCCGCCGGGAAGCGCCCGCTGCCAAGGCCGTCGCCGCGGACACGTTCCCCGGCTCGAAACCAAAGGCACAGCGCAAGGCCGTGCCGGTCGAGTCCGAGGGCGCGGAAAAACCGCACAATGCAAAGAAAACCATCGCCATCGTGCTCGGATCGCTCGTCGTCGTGGCGCTCGTCGTGCTCATTATCGTCATGGCGCTGCAGGGCGGAAAGTCCGGTGTCGACTCGATCACGCTCGATCACGAATCGGCCGAGATCGCTCCGCAGGACACCCTCACGCTCAAGGCCACCGTGCTCGACGCCAGCGGGCAGGAGCTGACGGACGAAACGCTCACCTGGTCGAGCAGCAACGCCGCCGTCGCCACCGTGAAGGACGGCGTCGTCACCGGCGTGACCGAGGGCAAGGCCAAGATCACCGTCAAGGCCGGCAAGCGCTCGGCCGACTGCACGATCACCGTCACGAACGACGCCATCGAGGTCAAGAGCCTCAAGCTCGATAAGGACCGGGCCGAAATGCAGATCGGCGACTCGCTCACGCTCACGGCGACCATGCAGCCCGCAAACGCCCCGGACGATCTCGTCTCCTGGGCCAGCAGCGATCCGAACATCGCCACCGTGAAAAAGGGCATCGTCGTGGCGACGAGCTCCGGGGCCGTAACGATCACGGCCTCTGCCGGCAGCTGCACCGCCACGTGCCAGATCACGGTGCAGGCGCCGTCGCGCGTCGACAGCGTCACGGCCGAGACCGCTTCGGCCACGCTCGATCTCGGCGGCACGAAGACCGGCACCATCACGTTCCACATCCACGGGCAGAATCTCGACAGCCTGCAGGATTCCGTGAAGATCTACGCGGCCGACGGCAGCGTCGTCTCGCTCGGCCAGCCGGTGCGCACCGGCAACGGCACAGACGATACCTACAGCCCCAGACGATCCCTCCAGCGTCACGGCCACGGCCGCCGCTGCCGGCTCCACCAGCGTGATCCTGCAGATCACCGGCGCCGACGGCACGACGCACTCCGCCGCCTGCACCGTCACCGTCAAGGAGAGCAAGACCATCCTCGACCTGATCCCCGGCGTGAACGGATAACAAAT
>HF985781.1:4839-4983 GCA_000432375.1 Firmicutes bacterium CAG:103 | reverse complement strand
CATCCGGGGGATTTTTTTGCCTGCTATTTCGTTTCGGTCTCGCCGCTGCGCTTTTGCAGGTAGGCAAAGTAGTTGCAGCGGAACGTATCCTGCGAGATGTCGATCTGCTCATGCACCTGCTCGCGCATGGCCAGCACGGCCGGG
>HF985781.1:0-4823 GCA_000432375.1 Firmicutes bacterium CAG:103 | reverse complement strand
GCTTGGTCGAAGCGTCATTGCCGGTGTCATAGGTCTTGCCGTCATACCACGCGTAGTTGCGGAAGTAGACCACGCCGCCGTCCGGGCCGAACATATCGCTGCCAATGTAATACGTCGGGTCGGCGTCCAGCGAGAACAGATCCACGATCGTCGGCGCGATGTCCATCGTGCTGACGTATTTTTCGGAGACCTGCGGCGTGATGCCCTCCGTCCAGATCACGAACGGTACGTTCGAGAGCAGGTTGTGATCCGTGGTGCCCTTGATGGCCTCGATGAGCTCCGTATCGGAGAAATACTTGCAGTAGTGATCCGTGAACAGCACGAGCACCGTGTCCTCGGCGTGACCGTCGGCCTCCAGCCGCTCGCGCAGGCCGCCGATGAAGGCGTCCGTCTCCATGGCCTGCGCCACGGCGCGGGTGTACTCCTCTTTCTGCGCTTCGGTCGTATACGGCACGGTACTGTAGTCGATTACGGCGCGGGCACGGTCCAGATGGGGCTCCGAGATGTTCTGCTGCTCCGTAGTGTACGGCCCGTGGCCGGAATACGTGATGATGAAGCTGAAAAACGGCTCGTCCGAGACGATCTGATCATAGCCGCGCAGGAGCTGCGAATCGAGCATAAAGTCGTCCATGCCGAGATCGCCGTAGTCGTTATAGGACTCATAGCCGAAGTTCAGGTGGATCTGCCCGCGGTTATAAATGTTCGGGCTGGCCGCATGATAGGACCGGGCACGGTAGCCCGCGTCACGAAACAGATTCGCCAGCGAATACGGCAGCGCATGCTCGGCGTAGTACGAGTTGCGCACGTGATGCTCCGGCGCGATGAGGCCGGTGTTGGCCGTGAACTCCGAGTTGAACGTGCCGGCAGAGAGGAACATCGGCGCGTAGTAATTCGGGAAATACAGGCCCTCCTGCTCCATCTGCCAGAGGTTGGGCATATACTCCGGCGTCACGAGCCAGTCGTCCATGGACTCCATCATGATGAAGATCAGGTTCTTGCCCGCAAACGCGCCGGTCATGGGCGTATCGGCCGCCTCCTTCGGGTGGGACGCATAGTAGTCGTCCAGTTCCGCGATGCGCGCATCCGTCGCCGTGTCCTGCGGCCAGAGCGTCACGGCCGCGCCGCGCACGGTGTACTGGTACAGGCCGGCCAGCATCAGGCAGCAGTTGGGATTGCTGAAGTCCGTATAGGTGTCGCGGAACGTGTCGTGGCTCTCTGCGTTGTCCCAGGAGAGGTACTCGGTGCGGTCCTGATCATCGCCCCGGTACACCAGCGCATTGTGGACAACGACGATGCCCGCCGCGCACGCGACCGCCAGCACGGCGGCCACGATCCGGCCGCGGCGGCCAGGGCGCGCCTTCGGCATGAAGATCACGGCGCAGAGCATCATGGCCATGCAAACGGCGAGACTGAACCACTCGCCTTTCCTCAGACGGAAGTAGGACGCGCTGATAAACCGCGCGCCGTCTCCGGCATAGGCAAGGTCGGCAAAGGAAAAGCACGTGCCCGTCAGCTTGTAGAGCACGCAGTTCGTGATGGCCAGCAGCGCAAACGGCACGAACGTGACCAGCAGAAAGATGCGCCGGCCCGTTCGCGGCAGCAGCGCAGCGATCGCCGTCATCGTGCCCGACCACAGCAGCGTGAACACCAACGGCTGCCACGCCCAGAGCGACACATTGCTCATCGAGCCGTAAAACAGACGCAGGGAAAAATCCAGAAGAAAATACGCCAGAAATGCCAGCAGCAGGCTCAGCCACAGCGGGGCCGGGCGCAGCCGCTGCGCGCGCTTGGCCGGCGCAGAAACGGTTGCCATGAAAACCATCCTTTCGAGGAAAGCAAAAAAGCGTTCGCTTAAAATATTACAAAAATATTTATTATTATAGTAGTTTCCCGTCCCTACGTCAATTTAAATATTTAAAAATTCGCTTGGAAAATTAAGACTTTTTCTGCGTGCGGCGCAAAACAGGGGCGCATCCGGATGGATGCGCCCCCGTGCCGGGAACAAATGTATGTGCCGGGTTCAGGCGAACATTTCGCAAAAACGGTGCAGCACTGCAGCCAGCTCGGCGCGATGGCATTGCCGCCGACGCCGAAGATCAGCTCCTGCGCGACCGCCCACTGCATCGGGCCGACCGCAAAGTCGCTGACGCTGCCCTGATCGACAAAGCCGGACAGGTCCGCCGCCTTCGTGACGTCATAGCCCCTGTACCTGGCGTACTCATAGAGCATGGTCACGACCATGCCGCGCGTCGTGGCGACGGCCGGTGAGAAGTGCCCGCCGCCCGTGCCGACCATGATGCCCTTGGCAAAGACATAAGCCACGTCGTCATAGTACCAGCTGCCTGCAGCAACATCGTCAAACGGCAGCTCCGGCGCCGGCTCTGCGAAGAAGCCGACCGCGCCGTCCTGCGCGCGCCAGGTCAGCAGGTCATTGCCGGTGTAATCGTTCTTGTGCACGAAGCCGCGCTCCTGCAGCGTCTCAAGGTAGGCATTGACCTCCGCGACGGCGTCCGCCATCCGGGCGGCGTTGTCATTGAGCAGCTGCGCGAACGCGTCGCTGCCAAGCTCGGCCTTCGTCTTACCGGAAACGTTTTTGAGCAGCGCACTGTCGTTGGCGTTGACGCCGACGGCCACGGCGGGCGCATCGACGGTGTCGCCCTGCTTCTGAAGCGCTTCGCTGTTGAAGTAGCAGTTATAGTCCACGGCAATGCCGCCGGAGCGGCCGTTGAGCCTGCCGACGTCCGTCGTGGTCTTGCGCGAGACGATATCGCCCGCGGCATAGCAATTGATGTGCACGCCGTCCGGCGGCCGCGCAAGCTGCCGGCACGCAGATTTTCTTGCCAAGCGGAGGCGCAAACGCCAGAAACGCCAGCAGCAGGCTCGCCCATTTTATCACAAAAACCAAAACCACGCGCGAAACGCATGGTTTTGGTTCGTGGTGGCCATTATCCGACGCGGACCTGGTAGCGGCTCTGTGCCGCGTCATAGGTCCAGGCGAGGCCGAAATACTGCGCAAGCTGATCGGCGCGCGCATACAAAAGCGTATACGTCTCGGAAAACGGCAGCGAGATCACAAAGTCACTGCCGAGCAGCGCATATGTGCCATCGTCATTCACCCGGCTGATCCTGCCCTCGGACGTGATGTGCCAATGCGCATCACCAAACGTGACGTCATAGCTGTGATCCAGCCAGGAGTAAATGGTCTGCCCGCCCGCGGCAGCGACCGCCTGCTCAAACGGAAAATACAGCCCCGTGGCGTCGCTCAGGGTCGGGAACTGGCACACATCGCCGTCCGCCGTTTCGAGCCAGCCGAGTTTCCACTTGTCACTCGTAAAAATAAGCTTCGTGTCTGGATCCATATGGTAGTAATTTCGGAAATTGTTATAGAAATAGCTGCCCTCAAACGGCATGGTGAAGCGATAGCGCGGGTCAATGTCGATGTTGAACTCAGCCACGCCCGTCTCCCGACTGCGCGCAATGGAAGCAAGGTTGGCGTCCACGATCTTTTTTGACTCCGTGTAGCCCTTGAGCGTGGGCACATAGGCCGCACAGCAGACCGCTGCCAACAGGCACAGCACCGCACATGCCCAGCCCCGGCGCAGCGTCTGCGTCAGGCGCAGAAGCAGATCGAGCATGACGAGGATCAGCGTGACCATGCCGATCATGGCCGTGCGCTCGGAATTGAGTGTTGTGATGATGAGCATCATGTTCGAGGCAAGCGAGCCAAGCAGCATCACGCCCGTCATCCAGTATTCCCGCCGCAGCAAAAACAACACGGTCAACGCCAGCAGGCTCACTGCGTACAGCACGCAGGCGAAACCGCTCCACCCCAGTACATACGCCAGTATCTGCAGCGCAGCCAGTGGGAACCCCACCAGCAACCAGCGGCTCAACCGCCGGTCACGGCAGCACAGCAGCCCCGCCGTCACGTCCGTCAACGCCAGAAGGGCAACAGCCGAGGGGTATTTAACCGCATAAATGATCGCATCGTAAAAGCGCCGGACAAACACACTCGGAATCAGGCAGCTGAAGATGCCGCCCTCGACCCCGCGGTCGACGCGGGCCCAGGAACCGGGCGCACACAAAATGGTCAGAAAGCCGAGCAGTACAAAGAGCGGATATCCCCAGCAGCGTTTACGCTCCACACCGCCCCAGATGCGGTTGAGGATCGCGTAGCCCCAGACCACAACCAGGGAAACGATGCCGCACTGCTCCGTGGATGCACCGGCCAGCACGGCAAAAATCAGGCCAAAGACATGGCCGGTCCTGCCCTGCCGCCCCGCATACCAGCGCTGCTGAAACAAAGCGGCGGCGGCGGTCATACAGACGGGGAAAATGTAGTTGAAATACGCAGAGATCCACAGCAGGCTCATCCGCAGATACCGCACATCGCACGCAAGTGTGCAGAGAATGCCGAGTGCCGCCGCCAGCAGTACCGAGCTGAACTTGAGCTCCGCATTTAGCGCCTTTGCCCCCATTGCGTACAGCGCCGCGAGCAAAACAGGACTGAGAAAGATAAACAGCTTCGTGTCAAACAGCAAAACGACCGGGATGATCGCGTGCACATACAGGCGGCCATTGGTCTGCATATAGTGTTGGTACATCTCCCGCAGGAAACCGGAAAAGCCATTTTGGAAGAATGTCCCGTACCAGTAGTCATCCGAATAAACCGTGATCTTGGAATTGAGCAGCGCCAGCAGCGCCATTGCTGCCAACAGCGCAGCCGCACACAGGCACAGCGAGCGCTTTCCGGAGCGCTGTGCATCTGGCCGCAGAGGTGTTTGTCTCACGAAACCGTCTCTTTTGGCATACAAAATTCTTTT
>HF985780.1:12372-22547 GCA_000432375.1 Firmicutes bacterium CAG:103 | reverse complement strand
TTTCGCCGCTGCGGCGGCGAAAGGCTACGAGGTCTTTGAAAAGCTGCCGAAAACGCCCGCACGATGTGCGGGCGTTTTTACATACAGGCGCAAACGCTGCGAGGCTTTTTGCGTCTTGAATTCCCAGCAAAGCCGTGTTATTTTAAGGGCAGAAAACACTTTCAGGGAGGCAGGCATATGAAAGATCTCAAACCGACGTGCCGCATCGCCGTGGTGCAGGCGGCGCCGGTGCTGTTTGACAAGACCGCGTGCACGGACAAGGCCGTGCGCCTGATCGCGGAGTGCGCGCAGCATGGCGCAGAGCTCATCGTGTTCCCGGAGCTGTTCATCCCCGGCTACCCGTACGGCATGACGTTCGGCTTCACGGTCGGCGCGCGCAAGGAAGACGGCCGCAAGGACTGGCAGCTGTACTGCGGCAACTCCATCGTCGTACCCGGTCCGGAGACGGAGCGCCTCGCCGCGGCGGCAAAGGCCGCGGGCGCGTATGTGAGCATCGGCGTGTCGGAGCGCGACGGCGTGACGGGCACGCTCTATAACTCCAACCTCATCTTCTGCCCGGACGGCACGCTCGCCCCCGTGCACCGCAAGCTCAAGCCCACCGGGGCAGAGCGCGTGGTCTGGGGCGACGCCGACCGCGGGTATTTCCCGGTCGTGGACACGCCGTGGGGCCCGATGGGCAGCCTCATCTGCTGGGAGAGCTATATGCCGCTGGCGCGCACGGCGCTGTATGAAAAGGGCGTAACGCTCTACATCTCGCCGAACACGAACGACAACCCCGAGTGGCAGGCCACCGTGCAGCACATCGCGCTCGAGGGCCGGTGCTATTTCATCAACTGCGACATGGTCTTTCACCGCGCGGACTACCCCGCCGGGCTGCACTGCCCGGATGAGATCGCGCGCCTGAACGACATCCCCTGCCGCGGCGGCAGCTGCATCGTCGACCCCTACGGGCACTATGTCGTGCAGCCGGTGTGGGACAGCGAGGACATTCTCTACGCCGATCTCGATATGC
Organism: Firmicutes bacterium CAG:103; assembly: GCA_000432375.1. GTDB lineage: Bacteria > Bacillota > Clostridia > Oscillospirales > Oscillospiraceae > CAG-103. Next base: position 21,535 of record HF985780.1, on the reverse strand, counting down.
AGCGCGTGCCCGCGAGCCGCATGGAGCTCGACGTGTGCGGCCACTACGCGCGGCCGGACGTGCTGCGCCTGACCGTGCAGGACGCATAAAAGGAGCGCACGTATGAAGCTTGCCATGGCGCAGATGTCCATGACCGGGAGCACGGACGAAAACCTGAAAAAATCCCTCGCCTTCTGCGACGCCGCCGCGGGCAGCGACCTGCTGTTTTTCCCCGAGGTGCAGCTCACACCGTTCTTCCCGCAGTATGCGGGCCGGAACGTGGACGCCTATGTCGTCCCGGCGGGCAGCCCGACGGTGCGGGCCTTCGCGGACAAGGCGCGCGCGCATGGGTTCTACCTCTCGCCGAATATGTACCTCGAGCAGGACGGCCGGCGCTACGACGCCTCCCTCTGGCTGACGCCGGAGGGGAACTGCGCGGGTGTGGCCAAGATGGTGCACATCATGCAGGCGGCGCAGTTTTACGAGCGCGACTACTACACGCCGTCCGAGGAGGGCTTTCTCGTGTTCGGCACGCTGTGGGGCCGCGTCGGCATCGTGATCTGCTTTGACCGGCACCTGCCGGAGAGCATCCGCACGTGCGCGCTCAAGGGGGCGGATCTCGTCATCATCCCGACGGCGAACACGAAGACCGAGCCCATGGAGCTCTTCGAGTGGGAGATCCGCGTGCAGGCGATGCAGAACCAGATCTTCGTCGCCATGTGCAACCGCGTGGGGCGCGAGGACGGGATGGACTTCGCCGGCGAGTCGCTCATCGTGCACCCGAGCGGCGACGTGATCTATAAGGCCGACGACCGCGAGCAGCTCATCGTGCAGGAGCTCGACCTCGCCGAGGCGCGGCTCTGGCGCGAGCAAAAGCGCCCATACCTCAGGCAGCGGCGGCCGGAGTACTATCTGTAAAAAGAACGATCCCTGCGTCGGAAGTCCGGCGCAGGGATCGTTTCTTATTTATATTCCGGGCACTGGTAGCGGGGCTTGCCCTGGCTCTTGTGCCCGTACTCGATGGCGGACACCGGGCAGCCGCAGATGCAGGCCATGCAGTGCGTGCACGCGCCATTCCAGTGCGGGCGGCGCTCAACGATGTCGATGCCGTTGACCGGGCAGCTCAGTGCGCACTTGCCGCAGCCGATGCACGCATCCGAGACCGTGAACGGCCCGGACTTGACAAACCACCGATAAAAGATCGTGTTCACCGGCCCGGTCTTGAACCGGTCGAGCAGGCCGACCCTCGGCGCCGGGAACGGCTCGCCGCGCTGCACGCAGGCGATGCCCCCATCGATGGACGACTGCGCCGCCGCGATGATCTGCGCCGACTCCTCCGCGCCGGGCACGTAAAACATAGCGACGTAGTTTTCCGGCATGACGACCTGCAGCACACCCTGATAATCGAGCCCGATATCCGCGCACAGCGCCGCGATGCGGCTGCCGGCGTTGCCGATCTCGCTGCCGCAGGTCATGACAAAGTAGGCCTTCCGGCTGCCGGTGAAGCGGCCGCGGCGGAGAAAGTCCGCGAAAATGTGCGGGATCTGCCAGCCGTACGTCGGCGAGACGAACACCCACGGCCGGTCGGAATGCAGGTCGGCGGGCGTGTCGTTTTTGATGTATTCGTTCGCGGTGATGAGATCGTCGCCGAGGGCGGCGGCGAAGCGCTGGGCAACATAGCGGCTGTTGCCCGTGCCGGTGTAATAGACGATCATAATACTTCCCCCAAAGTACGATTTTTGCCCAGTATAGCACACCCGCACCCCGATTTCCAGCCGGACGTTGTGTCCGCGCGCCCGGTGTGCTACAATGGGGAAAACAAATGACCCACGGGAGGGATCTCTTTTGTACTGGTATACCATCGGGCAGACGCTCACGCCACAGGAGCGCGCGCCCGCGCCGGAGCAGCCCGCCGTCGTGCTGCTGACATCCGAAGAGCTGTCGCACCAGCCGGAGCTGCCCGGTCTGGAGCGGACGCTGCACCACACACCGCCGGCGCGCGACGCGCGCGTGTGCAAGGCCGAGGTGCGCTCGGACTGTCTGGCGGGCACGCTCGTGCTGCCGCGTCAGGGCAAGGACGGCAAGCCGCTCGCCTGCGGCTATCTCGTCACGGCCACGCGCGTCGTGCTCGTGGACGACGAGAGCGCGCTGCAGGGCCTGCTGCGCCACATCGCCCGGGAAAAGCGCTGGACCGACGGCAGCGTCGGCCGGTTTCTCTACGACTTTTTTGAGCAGCTCATCGCCCGCGACCTGCACCGGCTCGAAAAGATCGAGGACCGCATCGAGGCGCTCGAGGATCAGGTGCTGGCGCACGAGCTGGACGATTTCTCCGCGCCGATGACCGCGCTGCGCAAGGAGACCATGGCGTGGTTTCGCTATTACTCCCAGCTCGACGACGTGGCGTGCGAGCTGCGCGAGAACGAAAACGGCTTCTTCACCGACAGTGAGCAGCTGCTGTTTCGCATGTTCGAGGACCGCGTGATCCGCCTGCGTGAGGAGTCGCAGCTGCTGCGCGAATCGTGCGCGCAGCTGCAGAGCCTGTTTCAGGCTGAGATCGACACGCGGCAAAACCGCATCATGCAGATCCTGACGATCGTGACGACGATCTTCCTGCCGCTGACGCTGCTCGTCGGGTGGTACGGCATGAACTTTGTCGGCATGCCGGAGCTGACGTGGAAGTACGGCTACCCCGTCGTCGTCATCGTGAGCATCGTGACCGTGGGCATCAGCCTGTGGGTGTGCAAGAAGAAAAAGTTCTGGTGACGAAAACGCCGGCTGAGGAAACCCTCAGCCGGTGCTTTTTATTTCCCCGCGCGCTCGGCAAAGTGCTCCGGGTTCTCGATCGACGTCAGCCGCAGCGGGAACGCCTGCTGCCCGAGGTCTGCGTAGGTGATGATCCACTCGCCGGAGTCGATCATCATCGCCATCGACAGCAGGTCGGCACAGTCGACCGTGCCCTGCGCGCCCACCGGGAGCGCGCCGACGTTCACACCGTCGGCGTCGCCGAAATCGAGCACTTTCACTTCCAGCGTTTTCGCGTCCTTGTCGCGCGAGAGCACCTCCACGCGCAGGTAGGCATAGCCCCCGTCGAGCGGGAGGTCGCTCATGTCCGGGGCGGGCGTGGCCTCCGCCGCGCCGCCGGCGGCGCAGCCCGTGCACAGCAGCACGAGCGCGAGCAAAAGAGACAGGATACGGATAGACTTCATGCGTTTTCTCCTTTCAAACCGTCGCGGTAGAGCTCTCCGGGAGCGACGATGTGACCATCACGGACGGCGGCGTGTACGTGCTCACCGGCGCGCACGCGGACGGCAATGTGACCGTCTTCGGCGGCAGAGGGCCGGACAGCTTCGGCGGCGGCATGGGCACGCCCCTGCCCCTTCCGTGCAGGGGCGTGCTGACTTTCTGTTTTCTGTTATACCATTGCGGCGGGCGTTTTGCCGTACACGCGCGTGTGCACGAGCGTCTCGATCGCGCGCAGCTCGGCGGGCGTGCGCGAGCCGCCGGTCGTGAGCAGGTGCAGCGGGATCGGGCTGCCGCCCGGCGTGAGCGCCGGCTGGAAGTAAGGGTAATCCGCGTTGACCGTAAAGCCGTGCCGCTCGTAAAATCCGATGCGCCGTGCGGCCAGCTCCGTCTCGGGCAGCTCCGCCTCCAGACAGGCGGGCTTATCAAAGCGCGCGAGCAGCGCGTCGAGCATCTGTCCGCCGATGCCGCCATTGCGGCAGGCGGGGTCTACGGCAAAGTGCTCGAAAAAGACAAAGCCGCCAAAGTCCCACGACGCCATCAGCGCCTGCACGCCGCCGGACGGCGCGCGCAGGATGTCGATCTGATAGGCGCTGTCCGCAAGCAGCGCGCGCTGCCCCGCCTTATCCCGCCGCTCCCCGGCCGGGAAGCTCCGGGCCAGCAAGCGGAAAACCACGTCAAAATCCTCCGGGCGCATGCGCTCGATGGGCATCATTCCGCGTCCTCCTTTTCCATCTCGGCCATCTCGCCGCGCTCGCGGTAGCAGTCGGCAAACGTGTGCTCCACGCCGCCTGATTTGTAACCGACCATGGTGTCAAGGCAGACGGAGTGAATGCTGTGGAAAATGCTCTTTTCAATGTCGGGATTCGTGCGCCGCAGCTCGCGCAGCAGCAGCTTGACCTCCTGCCGCTTGGAGCTGCTGCCGTCGTTGCCGTGCGCAGCCGCGTGCTCGGTAAAGCGGCAGGCGCACTGGATGAACTCCAGCCCGTTATAGCGCTGCCAGGCGATGATGTCGTCCTCGTGGATGCAGTACATGGGGCGGATGAGCTCCATGCCTGGGAAATTGCGGCTGCGCAGCTTCGGCGGCATGGCCTGCAGCTGCGAGCCGTAGAACATGCCCATGACGGTCGTCTCGACCACGTCGCTGAAGTGGTGGCCAAGGGCGATCTTGTTGCAGCCGAGCTCGCGCGCCTTGCTGTAAAGATAGCCGCGGCGCATACGCGCGCAGAGGTAGCACGGCGACTGCTCGATGCCGCTCGTGACATCGAAAATATTCGTCTCAAAGATCGTGACCGGGATGTGCAGCAGCGCCGCGTTGCTCTCGATCTTCTGCCGGTTGACGGCGTTATAGCCGGGGTCCATGACGAGATCAACGACCTCGAACGGCACGTCGCTGTGCCGCTGCAGCAGCTGCAGGAGCTTGGCCATGAGCATGGAGTCCTTACCGCCGGAGATGCACACCGCGATCCGGTCGCCGGGGGCGATGAGTTCGTACTGCTTGATGGCGGTGATGAACGGCGTCCAGAGCACCTTGTGGAATTTTTTCTGGATGCTGCGCTCGATCAGCTGATAGGGTTCGAGTTGTCTGCTCATGTTGTTCGCTCCCGCTTGTAAAGAGTGCCCCTCCCTTTTGGGGCTACCCGGTAGGATACCACGTCGGGGCGCGGATGGCAAGCCGCGCTTGCCAAATCCGGCGCAAGGCGCTATCATGGGAGCATCTCAACCATCAGGAGGCAGCGCCATGCCCAAACAGGCACTCATCATGATCGACATGCAGCGGGGCTTTCTCGACAGCGCGTCCCCGCTGTGCATCCCGGCGGCGGAGGGGACCGTGCCCGCGTGCGCGGCGCTCATCGGCCGCTGCCACGAAGCGGGCGTTCCCGTCATCTACGCCGTGCGCCACTACCGGGCCGACGGCACGGACGTGGAAAAGCCGCGCGCGGCCGCGTGGGCTTCCGGCGGCAAGCCGCTCTCGGAGGTCTGCGCCGCGCACCTGTCGGATGCGTTTCCGGACGCATTCACCGTCCTGCCGCAGGACTATGTGCTCGTAAAGCCCCGGTTCTCAGCGTTTTTCCACACAGGGCTCGACCTCATCTTGCGCCGGCTCGGCGTGCAGACCGTCCTGCTCGCGGGCACGACCACGCCCAACTGCATCCGCACAACGTGCTATGACGCCATCTCGCTCGACTATGACGCCGTCGTGCTCTCAGACTGCACATCGTCCGTCACCGACGCCGTACAGGCGGCGAACCTCGCCGACATGCAGCGCGTGGGCGCGACCGTGTGCGCGAGCACAGAGCTGACGCTCGCATAACCTCAGATAAACCAGCGACCCCGGGTGCAGATCGCACCCGGGGTCGTTTTCGCAATTCGTCATGGCGAGGTCGAGATGCGCGTGATGTTCAGCCCGCACTCGCCGACCTGCACACTGCCGTCCTTGAGCGAGATAAACGGCGAAAACGACACCTTCTCCCCGTCGGAGGCCGTGATCTCGACCGTCACGTCCGGAAAAATATCGCTGACGTTGCAGCCGATCACGAACGGGCTGCCGTCCGGTTGCTCATAAAAGATCGAGCTGGTCTGCGTGACCATATCGTTTTTGTACAGGCGCACGGTCGCGTTCGGGTCGCGCGGGATGATGAGATAAAAGTCCCCGTCCGAGATGTGGTGCACCGGCAGCTCCCGGCCGCCGAAATACGTCTGCCGGAAGAAATCCAGATCCGTCGGCGCCTGATAGCCGAGGTAGGCCGCGGCATAGAGCTGGCCGTCCGTATACGGCAGAGTGCTCAGCGGGTCTGGCGTCGGCGTCGGCGTGGCCGCCGCCTCCTGCGCGGGGGTGGGCGTCGCGTCCGGGGTCTGCGCCGCAGTGCCGCAGCCGGCCAGCAGCAGCGCGCAGAACAGAAGGGTCGAGAGGATCGTTCGCTGTTTCATGGGTCGCCATCCTTTCTGAATCAAAATGGTAGGGTTACGTTTCGTGCGCGTGGTCATAAATCGGCTGGATATCCGGCGGCAGATGGTCCGGCAGCATGGCGTGCACGCGGTCCTCGCTGCCGTCGCGCATGGCCTGCTCATAGTACCAGCATTTGAAGCGGATCATGTCGAGCGATTTTTGCAGGCGCGCGATCTCCGCCTCCACCCGCTCGGCCTGCTGCACAAAGAGCGCGTGCCGCTGCGGGTACGTCTCGCTCCCCTGCGCACACCATTCCATAAACTGCTTGATCTCCTTGATTTCCAGCCCCGAGCGCTTGAGGCACTCGATCACGCGCAGCGCCTCGAGCTCCTGCTCGCCGAAGCGGCGGATGCCCGACGTGCGCGTGAGTGCCGGGAACAGCCCCTCCTTATCATAATACCGCAGCGTGGAGACCGGCAGATCAAACCGCTCCGACACCTGTCCGATCGTATACATGGGATCACCTCGAAAAAAATTCGCAAAAAAGTGCTTGACCTGAAGTCAGCTTCAGGTTGTATGCTTAGGATATCAGATCACAGCGGCCGAGTCAAGCCGCTCAAAAAGGAGAAGACCGATATGGCCAAACATGTTCTTATACTCAGCGCGAGCCTGCGCGCCGGCAGCAACTCCGAGACGCTGGCAAACGCCTTTGCCGACGGGGCGCGCGCCGCCGGACACATGGTGGAGCTGGTTTCCCTGCGCGGCAAAAACATTGCGTTCTGCCGCGGCTGTCTCGCCTGCCAGACGCTGGGCCGGTGCGTGATCGACGACGATGCCGTCGCCATTACGGACAAGATGCAGCACGCGGACGTGATCGTGTTCGCCACGCCCATTTACTACTATGAGATGAGCGGCCAGCTCAAGACCCTGCTCGACCGCGCCAACGCCCTTTTCCCGTCGGACTACGCATTCCGCGACATTTACCTGCTCGCCTCGGCGACCGAGGACGAGCCGGACACGGACGAGCGCGCCATCCACGGGCTCGAGGGCTGGATCGCGTGCTACGAAAAGTGCCGCCTCGCCGGGACGGTGTTCGCCGGCGGCGTGACCGAGCCGGGCGCGATCACCGGCCACCCCGCACTTGAGACCGCCCGCGCCATGGGCGCGGCCATCGCATAAAACCGATACAGGAGGTATGTAACCATGAACCGCACCCTGACCCTCACCCAGGAATGGGACAAGACGTTCCCGCAAAACGCCGCCGTTGACCACTGCAAGGTCACGTTTCACAACCGCTTCGGCATCGAGCTCGCGGCCGATCTCTACAAGCCGAAAAACGCCGCCGGAAAGCGCGCCGCCGTGGCCGTGAGCGGCCCGTTCGGCGCGGTGAAGGAGCAGAGCTCCGGCCTGTACGCGCAGGAGCTCGCCGCGCGCGGATTTCTGACCGTCGCCTTTGACCCGTCGTACACCGGCGAGAGCGGCGGCACGCCACGCTATGTCGCCTCGCCCGACATCAACACCGAGGACTTTTCCGCCGCGGTCGACTTCCTGTCCGTGCGCGATGATGTCGACCCGGAGCGCATCGGCATCCTCGGCATCTGCGGCTGGGGCGGCATGGCGCTCAACGCCGCCGCCATCGACACGCGCATCAAGGCCACCGTCACGTCCACGATGTACGACATGACCCGTGTGACCGCCAACGGCTACTTTGACGCCGACGACAATCCGGACGCCCGTTATGCCCTGCGTCAGGCACTCAATGCGCAGCGCACCGCCGACTACAAGGCCGGCACGTATCAGCGCGCGGGCGGCGTGGTCGACCCCGTGCCGGACGACGCGCCGTTTTTCGTCAAGGATTACCACGACTACTATAAGACCCCGCGCGGCTACCACCCGCGCTCGCTCAACTCCACCGACGGCTGGAACACCACATCGTCCCTGTCGTTTGTCAACGCGAAGCTGCTCGCCTACGCCGGCGAGATCCGCAGCGCCGTGCTCGTCATCCACGGCGACAAGGCGCACTCGTGCTACTTCAGCCGCGACGCCTTTGCCCGGCTGCAGGGCGACAACAAGGAGCTGCTGCTCATCCCCGGCGCCGTGCACACCGATCTCTACGACCGAATGGACATCATCCCGTTCGACCGCATCGAAGCATTTTACCGTCAGTATCTGAAATAAGGAGGTATCATCATGGTCAAACAGACTGCGGGCAGAGACGCCCTGCATGATTTTGCACCCAAATTTGCCGAGCTCAATGACGACGTGCTCTTCGGCGAGGTCTGGTCGCGCGAGGGACAGCTGCCGCTCAAGCTGCGCTCGATCGTCACGATCACGGCGCTCATCAGCAAGGGCATCACGGACAGCTCCCTCGCCTACCACCTCACGACCGCAAAGCAAAACGGCGTGACGAAGACCGAAATGGCCGAGATCCTCACGCACCTCGCCTTCTACGCCGGCTGGCCGAACGCCTGGGCCGCCTTCCGGCAGGCGAAGGAGGTCTACGCCGACGGCGGCGCGGACGCAAACGGCGGCCTCTTCGGCCTCGGCGAGCCGAACACGGCCTACGCGCAGTACTTCACCGGCGAGAGCTTCCTTAACCCGCTGACCGACCCGACGAAGACCGTTTTCCTCGCAAACGTCACCTTCTCCCCCGCCTGCCGCAACAACTGGCACATCCACCACGCGAAGTCCGGCGGCGGCCAGCTGCTGCTGTGCACGGACGGTCTGGGCTGGTATCAGGAGGCGGGAAAGCCCGCGCAGGCCCTGCACCCCGGCGACGTCGTGACCATCCCGGCCGGGGTCAAGCACTGGCACGGCGCACAGAAGGACTGCTGGTTCAGCCACATCGCCGTCGAGTGCCCCGGCGAGGAGACGAGCAACGAATGGTGCGAGCCCGTCACGGACGCGGAATACGCCGCGCTGGACGCCGACTGTGCACAAAACCCGTGATTTTGGGCTTCCCGGCACACATTTTCTGCATACCGCCACTTGTTCTTCCCCCTACAACCGTGGTATGATATAGCATCCGCAAAACCCGGAGCGCTTTGCGCTCCG
>HF985780.1:4678-12346 GCA_000432375.1 Firmicutes bacterium CAG:103 | reverse complement strand
AGATCACAAAAAGGCGTTTTCCCGCTGTGCAGATTCCGGAGCAGCGGGGGAGCTCGAGGGGGCAAGGCCCGCCTCGATTCCGATCTGCGGCGCGGGCAAATTTGCCGCGCCGTCCGGAGCGCTTTGCGCTCCGGGTTTTGCTTTTTGAAAGGGTGATAACATCATGATCCACGGTTTTCTCAAAGCCTGCACGGTCTCGCCCGCGCTGCGCGTGGCCGACTGCGCGTTCAACACACAACAGACCATCGCCGCCATGCAGCGCGCGGCGTTGGACGGCGCGCAGCTGGCTGTGTTCCCCGAACTGGGGCTGACCGGCTACACGTGCGGCGACCTGTTTTTCCAGCAGCCGCTCCAGCGCGCCGCGGCCAAAGGGCTCGCCGCCGTGCTGGAGGCGAGCGCGGGGCTCGACCTTGTCGCACTCGTGGGCCTGCCTGTCGCGGTGGACGGCAAGCTCTATAACTGCGCCGCCGTCGTCTGCCACGGGAAGCTGCTGGGTCTGGTGCCGAAAACGCACCTGCCGAACTACGGCGAGTTTTACGAAAAGCGGCAGTTCAACCCCGCACCCACCGGCGTGCGCACGCTGCGCTTTGCCGGGCAGGAAGTGCCGTTCGGCACGCAGCTGCTGTTTCGCTGCGCGGAGATGCCGGAGTTTTGCCTCGCGGCCGAGGTGTGCGAGGATCTGTGGGCTCCGCTGCCGCCGAGCACGCACCACGCGCTCGCGGGCGCGACCGTGATCGCAAACCTCTCGGCCAGCGATGAGACGATCGGCAAAGCCGACTACCGCCGCGCGCTCGTGTGCCAGCAGTCGGCGCGGCTGCTGTGCACGTATCTCTACGCCGACGCCGGCCACGGAGAATCCACGACCGACATGGTCTTTGCCGCGCACGACCTCATCTGCGAAAACGGCGCGCTGCTGGCAGAAGCGAAGCCCTTCGGCCCTGGCTGCGCCTGCACGGAGCTCGACCTCGGCCGCATGGTCAGCGAGCGCTGCCGCAGCACGACGTTCCAGCCCGAGAGCGCGGGATACGAGACGGTCGTGTTCCACCTGCCGCTGCGGGAGGTGCCGCTCACGCGGCCCGTCTCGCCGACGCCGTTCGTCCCGGCCGACGATGCCGCCCGCGCCGAGCGCTGCGAGCTCATCCTCGCCATGCAGGCCGACGGGCTGGCCAAGCGCATTGCCCACGCGCACGCCAAGACCGCCGTCATCGGTATCTCCGGCGGGCTGGACAGCAGCCTTGCGCTGCTCGTGGCCGTGCGCGCGATGCAGCGGCTCGGCCGCCCGGCACAGGACGTGCTGGCCGTGACGATGCCGTGCTTCGGCACGACGCACCGCACGCGCTCGAACGCCGAGATCCTCTGCGAGGAGCTGGGCGTGACATTTCAGGAGATCCCGATCGCGCGCACCGTCCACAGCCACTTTGCCGACATCGGGCAGGACGAAGCCGCGCTCGACGTGACGTATGAAAACTGTCAGGCGCGCGTGCGCACGCTCGAGCTCATGGACCTCGCCAACCGCACGGGCGGACTCGTCGTCGGCACGGGCGATCTGAGCGAACTGGCCCTCGGCTGGGCGACCTACAACGGCGACCACATGAGCATGTACGGCGTGAACGCCGATGTGCCGAAAACGCTCGTGCGCCACATCGTACGCTATGCCGCCGACGCGGCGGAAAACGAGGCCCTGCGCGCCGTGCTGCTCGACATTCTCGACACGCCGGTCAGTCCCGAGCTGCTGCCGGCGAACGAAAACGGCGAGATCGCCCAGCAGACGGAGTCGCTCGTCGGGCCGTATGAGCTGCACGATTTTTACCTCTACTACGTGCTGCGCTTCGGCTTCGGCCCGGCGAAGATCTACCGGCTGGCGCGCCATGCGCTCGGCGACCGCTACCCGGACGATGTGCTGCTGCACTGGCTGAAAAATTTCTACCGCCGTTTCTTCGCGCAGCAGTTCAAGCGCAGCTGCCTGCCCGACGGGCCGAAGATCGGATCGGTCACGCTCAGCCCCCGCGGCGACTGGCGCATGCCCAGCGACGCCTGTGCCGCCGTGTGGCAGGCAGAGCTCGACCAGCTGGGATAAAAATCACACAGCCCTGCACCATACCGGTGCGGGGCTTTTTGCGCTCTTTCGCCTTATTCAAGAAAAATTTACATTTCACCATCTTGACCTAAAGTCAGCTTCATGCTGTATGATGACGGTAACCTGAAAACAATATGCAATACGGAGGTAAGCAATATGAAATCTCTCATTCTTTATTATTCTTACCGCGGCAACACGCAGCGCATCGCCGAGCGCATCCACAGCGCCATCGGCGGCGACATCGCCCGCATCGACACCGTCGTGCCCTACACCGGCTCATATGACGATGTGGTCGCGCAGGGCGAGCGGGAGGTCAAGCAGGGCTTCCTGCCGGAGCTCAAGGCGATGGACATCGACCTTGACCGCTACGACACGATCGTGCTCGGCACGCCCGTCTGGTGGTACACCTGCGCCCCGGCCACGCGCGCGTTCCTGACCGCGCACGACCTCAGCGGCAAGACCGTCTACCCCTTCGCCACGAACGGCGGCTGGCTCGGCCGCTCGATTCGGGATATGCGGGCACTGTGCCCGGGCGCGGACGTGAAGCCGGGCCTCGACGTGCACTTCGACGACACGACCCTGCGCACGCCGGACAAGACCATTGACCGCTGGATCGCGGCCATCCACGACTGAGGAGACATCGCCATGAAAAAGCTCATCACCCTGCTGACCGGCGCGATCATGCTGCTGAGCCTCGCCGCCTGCGGCAGCAGGACCGCAGCGCCCGAGGCCACCACGGCCCGCGCCGCTGCCGGCGGCAAGACGCTTGTCGTCTATTTCTCCGCGACCGGCAGCACGAAGACCGCGGCCGAGGCCATCGCCGCCGCGACGGGCGGCGATCTGCTGGAGCTCGAACCGGCCGAGCCGTACACGAGCGCCGACCTGGACTACAACAACGCCGACAGCCGCGTCTCGCGCGAGCATGACGACGAGACCCTGCGCGACGTGGCGCTCAAGACCACGACCGCAGATAACTGGGCCGACTATGACACCGTCTACATCGGCTACCCGATCTGGTGGGGCATCGCCGCGTGGCCTGTGGACACGTTCGTCAAGGCCAATGACTTCACCGGCAAGACGGTCATTCCCTTCTGCACCTCCGGCAGCAGCGGCATCGGCGAGAGCGGCACGCAGCTCGCGGCGCTCGCCGGCACCGGCGACTGGCAGGAGGGCCAACGCTTCCCCTCCGCCGTCACGCAGCAGGAAGTCACCGACTGGGTCAAGTCCCTCGGCAAATGACCGCGGCGGCACAAAATCGCATCCCCGGCCGACGGAAAAATCGTCGGCCGGGGATTTTTGCAAATCTTTATCTCATCTATACAAGATTTTTTGTTATTTCCTTGCATTTTCGCCTGAAATATGCTATCTTTTCTCCTAGCTGCAGTGCCGGACTTCGGGACATTTCCTGCCGGCGCTGTACCGCCGCGGATCATGCGGCCGGGAAACTTTCAGAATCAGAAAGGATGACCCGATATGCAGCCCGAAATACGCGACGTCCTGTACCGGCTCGTTGGCGAGCACGGCTGGAACTGGGGTATGGCGCGCAATCTCATCAATCGCCAATTTGGCACCAACTACACGATCAAAGAACTGCAGCGGTTTTATCTGCGCCATCCACGGCCAAAACCTGACACGGTTTTTAAATAAATGTATCGTAAGAAATCCCCGGCGTCGGTATTCACCGCACGCCGGGGATTTCTTATTTCATTGTTTCGCCGGGGCGAAGTCTGCCGAGGCGCTCCAAACGCCGAACGATTGCGCCATTTGTGCGCTGAAACCGCGCCTGCATCTCCTCCATGGAACAGCCTACGTCAAACATCTGCATCAAGGCGGCTTCATCCGCCTCCGTCCACGGCTTGCCCGCATTGGGCAGTGGTGCAGACCGCTTCGGCCGGTCCGACACATACTGCAGCACGCAATGCAGCGCACGGATGATCTCCGGCCGGTTGCAGACGCTGTCGGCCGGTAGGCACTCGCCCGTCAGCGGGTCGACGCCGTCGGCCAGCTCCGTCAGCAGCGCTTTTGCTTGCTTCAATTCCATCGTCATGCTCTAACGCCCCCACCATTCGTAGTCTGCAGGCAGCTGCCCGTTGCGCTTACGCTCCGCCATCCATCTGCATTGATCGCAATCATACTCCGCTGCAGCAAATTCCAGATAGCTCTCACGCAGCCGGACGACAATGTAATAAACGATTACCAAAAATAACGTAAACATATCGTTTCTCCTTTCACCCCGGTTTTTCCTCTGCGCCTTCATATTACCAGATCGTCAGTCCCATAAACAGGACTGTGCAGAGCGTGTGCAACGGAGTATGAAATAGAACAAATTTTTCGAATTATTTCACACCCTGTTGCATAGCGCCCACGAAAAATTTAAAACGAAAAAATCCTGTAATCTCAAAGATTACAGGATCTTCGTGGTGGAGATAAGCGGGATCGAACCGCTGACCTCTTGAATGCCATTCAAGCGCTCTCCCAGCTGAGCTATACCCCCACAGGCAAGGTGTATCATATCAGAAAACGACACGAATGTCAAGAACGTTTTTGCATTTCCGCGAAAAAATCTGCGCGGCGATTCGGCCGCCGCGCAGAGGGTTTCTTTCGCATTGCCTGTGCGCCCGCGCGCTCACGCCTCGCAGTCGCGGCGGACGATGTCCGCGATGGCGGCGGCCAGCTTCTTGTGCCCGTCGGGGTCGAGATGCTCGCCGTCGAGCGCGCTCATCTGCGTGACCGTGCCGGCGTCCAGAAACCGCAGGCCATACGCCTCGGCGATCATCTGATACTGCGCCGCCACGCCCTGCGAGACGGCGAGCGACTGCGCGTCATACTCCGGGTCGCGCTGCGGCGCGGCCGGGCCGAGCGGCGGCGGGGCCACGAGCAGGATCTTCGTCCACGCGGGCAGCATGCCGATGACGAGCCGCACGAGCTTGTCCATGCCGGCGCCCACGTCCTCGGCGGAACGGGTCTTGTCGATCTTGCAGTCGTTCGTACCGAGCATGAGGATGATATACTGCACCGGGCCGTGGCTCTCGATGCTCAGCGGCAGCGTCTCGAGCGCGGAGCGCCCGTCGCGGTTGCTGTCCGGAAAGGCCGCCGTGCGGCCGACCAGGCCGTCCTCCGCAACGTAATACCCGTCGCCGAGCAGGGCCTGCAGCACGCCGGGGTAGCGAATGTCGCGCCCGTAGCGGTGCTTCCAGTCGGGCGTGAAGCCATAGGTATTGCTGTCACCGAAGCAGAGGATCTCGATCACGCCGCGCACCTCACTTCAGGAAGCCGCTGATGATCTGCTCCTCGGCTTCCTTTTCGGTCAGGCCGAGGGTCATGAGCTTGTTGAGCTGCTCGCCGGCGATCTTGCCGATGGCGGCCTCGTGGATGAGGCTGGCCTCGACGGAGTTGGCCGTGATCTCCGGACGTGCACCGACGGTGCCGCTGTCCATGATGATGGCGTCGCACTCCGAGTGACCGGCGCACTTGTTGTTGCCGCGGATGTTGGAGTTGAACATCTGGCTGGAGTGATCCTTGGCGACGGAGCGGGAGATGACGTTCGTGCTGGAATCATAGCCGTCGAGGTCAACGGAGAAGTTCGTCTCCGCGTGCTGATGGCCGTGCGTCATGATCTTTTCCTTGATGATGAGCGTGGCGCCGTCCGCCAGGTGGGCCTGCGTGTCGCGGTATGTGGAGTCGATGCCCTTGATCTGGGTCGTCTCCATCTCCATGTAGGCGTTCTCGCCGAGGTCGACGATCGTCGTCGGGTTCATGACGTTCTCGCCGTTGCCGTCGCCCTCGCCGTAGTGCTTTTCGATGTAGCGCACCCTGGCGTTCTTGCCGACGAAGAAGCTGTGGATGCCGTCGTGGCGGGACTCCTGCGTGCCGCAGTTGTGGATGCCGCAGCCGGCGACGATGGTCACATCGCAGTCCTCGCCGATGTAAAAGTCATTGTAGACCATGTCCTTGAGGCCGGTCTGGGAAATGATGACCGGGATGTGCACGCTCTCGTTTTTCGTGCCGGGGGCAATGTAAATGTCGATGCCGGGCTTGTCTTCCTTCGTGACGATGTTGATGTGCGCGGTCGTGTTGCGGCCGGCGAGCTTGCCGTCGGCGCGGATGTTATAGGCACCCTCGGGGATGCCGTGGAGGTCGGCGACCTCTTCGAGCAGTTTTTTCTCAATCGCATCCATGATGATTCCCTCCCTCAGACCTTGTCAGCCAGACGGCTGCACACGCTCGACGCCTGCATGAGCACGGGCATGATCTCATCCTTGCTGCCGATAGCGCGGATCTCGCCGTCGACGAGCACGACGATCTTGTCGGCCGTCTCGAGAATGCGCTCCTGGTGCGAAATGATGAGGATGCTGCCGTGGATCGTCTCGTGCATCTTCTCGAACACGCTGATGAGGTTCTGGAAGCTCCAGAGGTCGATACCGGCCTCGGGCTCGTCGAAGATGGACATCTTCGTGCCGCGGGCGAGCATGGTCGCGATCTCGATGCGCTTGAGCTCGCCGCCGGAGAGGCTGGCGTTCACTTCGCGGTTGACATAATCCCGCGCGCACAGGCCGACCTCGGACAGGTAAGTGCAGGCCTCGTTCGTCGAGAGCTTCTTGCCGGAGGCAATGCTGATGAGGTCAAAGACCGTGATGCCCTTGAAGCGCACCGGCTGCTGGAAAGCGAAGCTGATGCCGCGGCGGGCGCGCTCGGTGATGGACATGTGGGTGATGTCCTCCCCGTCGAGCAGGATCTGGCCGGAGGTCGGCTGCTCGATGCCGGCGATGAGTTTGGCCATGGTGGACTTGCCGCTGCCGTTCGGGCCGGTGATGACGACCATGCGTTCATCGACCGTGAGGCTCACGTCCTTGAGGATCTGGCGGACACCGTCGTCCGTTTCGGCCTCAAAGCAAAGGTGTTTGAGTTCAAGCATAGGTTTCATTCCCTCTTCTCTTTGTTTCAAAAATCTTCGTCGTCAAATTTATCGGACAGGTCTTTCTTAAAAGACAGTTTGGATTCTTTGTGCCGGATGAGGCGGCCGATGTTGCTGCGGTGCTTGACCACGAGCAGAATGACGCAAAACAGGCTCAGCAGTGCCGGCAGCTTGCCGCAGGCGGCGAGCACGCCGATGGGCGCGATGAGCGCGCCGCAGATGCTGCCGAGCGACACATAGCGCGTGGCCCAGACGATGCCGACAAAAATCAGCAGCGAGACAAGGCCGGTCGGAAAGCTCACGATCAGCAGCATCGTCTCGGCGCAGAGCACGCCCTTGCCGCCGCGAAAGCCGTAAAACACCGGGTAGATGTGGCCAAGCATGACGCAAAAGCCCGCGAACACCTGCCCCGTGGACGCCGCGCCCTGCGTGCCCATGATGAGCCCGCCGGCCACGACGGCGATGACAGTCTTGAGCACGTCCGTGCCGATGACGATGGCGAGGCCGGGCGCGCCGAACGTGCGGAAGAAATTCGTCAGGCCGGCGTTGCCGCTGCCGTAATCGCGCACGTCGCGGTGAAAGACGTATTTCGATGCGATGATCGCCCCGTTGAGCCCGCCGAGCAGGTAGGAGAAAACGGCGATGGCCGCGAGCAGGCCGGGGATCATTCCTGCTC
>HF985780.1:0-4669 GCA_000432375.1 Firmicutes bacterium CAG:103 | reverse complement strand
ATTCCTGCTCCCCCTTCTGACGGATGACCATGCGGATGGGCGTGCCCTCCAGCCCGAACACGGCGCGGATCTGGTTTTCCAGATAGCGCTGGTAGGAAAAATGGAACAGCTCCCGACTGTTACAGAACACGACGAAGCACGGCGGCTTGACGCCCGTCTGCGTCATGTAATAGATCTTCAGGCGACGGCCCTTGTCCGTCGGCGGCTGGACGCGCGCCTGCGCGTCGGCGAGGACGTTGTTGAGCATGCCGGTGGTGATGCGCATGGCGCTCTGGTCGTTGACAAAGTTGATGAGCTCGAACAGCCGCTCGGTGCGCTGGCCGGTCAGGGCCGAGATGAACAGCACCGGCGCGTAGGACATGAAGCTCAGGTCGCGCAGGACGTCCTTGCGCATTTTTTCCATGGTGCCGGTCTCTTTGTCGACCAGGTCCCACTTGTTCACGACGATGATGGACGCCTTGCCCGCCTCGTGCGCGAGTCCGGCGATCTTCGTGTCCTGCTCCGTGACGCCGTCGCGCGCGTCGATCATGATCAGGCACACATCCGCGCGCTCGATGGCGAGCTTGGCGCGCATGACGGAGAATTTCTCAATGCGGTCGTCCACGCGGGACTTGCGCCGGATGCCGGCGGTATCGACAAAGATATACTTGCCGTATTTGTTCTCAAAGCGGGTGTCGACGCTGTCGCGCGTCGTGCCGGCGACGTTGCTGACGATGACGCGCTTTTCGCCGAGGATGAGGTTCACGAGCGAGGACTTGCCGACGTTCGGCTTGCCGATGACGGCGACGCGGGTGTAGTCCGCGTCCGCATCGTCCGCATCCGCGGGCGGGAAATGCTCCAGGCAGGCGTCGAGCAGGTCGCCCGTGCCGTGGCCGTGCACGGCGGACACGGCGATCGGGTCGCCGAGGCCGAGGGAGTAAAACTCATAGATGCCGGGGTCGACCGCGCCGGTGGAGTCCATCTTGTTGACGGCCAGCACGACGGGCTTTTTCGAGCGCAGGAGCATATTGGCCACTTCCTGATCGGCGGCGGTGACGCCGGTGCCGATCTCGGTGACGAGCACGACGACGTCGGCCGCGTCGATGGCGAGCTGCGCCTGCTCGCGCATGAAGAGCAGGATCTCATTGTCAGTGCTCGGCTCGATGCCGCCGGTATCGACGATATCGAACGTGCGGCCGCACCACTCGCACTCGGCATAGAGCCGGTCGCGCGTGACGCCGGGCGTGTCCTCCACAATGGACAGGCGGCGGCCGCAGAGCTTATTGAAGAGCATGGACTTGCCGACGTTCGGCCGGCCCACGATTGCAACCAGGGGTCTGGACATGATTATCCCTCCTTATGGGGATTGTATTTGTAGTATTCCGCGCCGTCGGTGCTGCCATTGCCCCGGTCGGGCAGGTGCACCTCCGGCAGGATGCCGAACATGGCGTCGCAGAGGGCGAAGCCGTCGGCGTCCACGGGGTAGATGGGCACGCCGAGCGCGGCGCTGGCCTGCTCGAGGGTAATGTCGTCGAGAAAGTCCAGCTCGTCGTGGCGCACCATGTTGTTCGAGATCAGCAGCCGCTCGCCGAGATCCTTCCCGCGCAGCTGCGCGATGAGGTCCTGCCCGGTGATGAGACCGGAGACATTGATGCTGCGGCCGAAGAAGTCATTTTCGATCGCGTAGACGTGTCCTTTTATTGTAGCATACTTTTCCTGCGCCGTACACAAAAGTTTTTCCAGAAACGGCGCTGCCGAAACACCCGCCGCCATGGAAAACGGCACGCCGTCCGGCGGATCGGAGAGGCTCAGCGCCGAGCGAAACTCCGTCTGCTGCAGGCGCAGCATGCCGACGCCGTTTTCCAGCTGGGTGAATTCCTCGTAAAATTCCTCCGGCGGCAGCTCGCGCTGCGCTTTCAGATACAGCTCGTCGGCGCAGAAGAAGACGCGCGCGCCGAATTTTTTGACGCATTCGTCGCCGAAGGCGTTGACGAGGTCGAGCGTCTCGGCCGCGTGCTCGGGCGTGAACGGCGTGAGCGGGTAGAGCCCCTCGCGGAACTTCGTCAGCCCGACCGGCACGATCGACACGCTGTGCACCTGCGGATAGAGCGCCGCGAGGTCGTGCATTGTGCGCTGCAGCTGCGCGCCGTCGTTCAGGCCGGGGCAGCAGACGATCTGGCAGTTCATGGTGATGCCGCCGTCAGAAAAGCGCCGCATGATCTCGAGCGTTTTGCCCGCGCGGGGATTGCCGAGCAGGAACGAGCGCAGCTCCGGGTCCGTCGCGTGCACGGAGACATTGATGGGGCTGATGTGCAGGTGGATGATGCGCTGCACCTCGCGCTCGGACAGGTTCGTGAGCGTCATATAATTGCCCATGAGGAAGCTCAGGCGCGCGTCGTCGTCCTTGAAATACAGCGTCGGGCGCATACCCGGCGGCATCTGGTCGATGAAGCAGAACACGCAGTGGTTGGCGCACGAGTGGGCGTTGTCCATGAGGTAGGTCTCAAAGTCCAGCCCCAGCTCGCCGCCGAGGGGCTTCGACACATGCACGGTGTGCTCCGTCCCGTCCGGGCGGCGCAGGCACACCGCCAGCTCCGGGTCATAGGCGTAGTATTTATAGTCCAGCACATCGGTGATCGGGTTGCCGTTGATGGACACCAGCCGGTCGCCGGGATGGGCCGCGTGGCGCAGCGGGCTGTCGGGGTCGATGTGGCTGATCGTGCAGCGATGCATACGCCGCGCCTCCTTTGCTCGGGATTCCTTTGCTATGCGCCGGAAAACTCCGGCACATAGCAAAAGAAGAGGGGCAAGCGCTCCTCTTCTCAGCTTCTTTTAGTCGTCAACCTTGATGACGTCGCGTCCGTTGTACTTGCCGCAGGTCTTGCAGGCGTGATGGGGCATGACGAATGCGCCGCAGTTCGGGCACTTCACAATCGCGGGAGCGGTGAGCTTCCAGTGGGACGAACGACGCTTGTCACGTCTCTGTCGAGACACTTTTCCTTTCGGGACTGCCATGATGACACCTCCTCGTCAGTCGCTGTTATGAGCAGCTTCCTCTTCTTCGTCAGTTTTATTATCCAAAAGCTGCTCTAATACAGCCATTCTTGGATCGCGGGGTTTTTGACACCGGCACGGCCCGAGGTTCAGGTTCGCGCCGCAGCGGTCGCACAGTCCGGCACAGTCGGGCTTGCACAGGCACTTGGTATCCATGCTGAGGATGAAGCTGGTGGAGAGCACCTCGTCCACATCGAGCCAGTCTCCGTCGAGCGTAAACACCTCAGGATCGTCGTCCTGCGCATCCGCCGTGATGTCGGCGTGCAGGTCGAGGTCGACCGTGCGCGGAAACTCCGCGCCGCAGCGGTCGCACACGCACAGCATCTCGGCGTGCAGTTTGCCCTGCAGCGTGAGGATGCCGGCCGTATTGACCACCTTGCCCTCGGCCGTGATCGGCGCGGTGTAGGCCCGGACGGAGGGAAAGTCGAGCAGGGCCGTGTCCAGCTCCTGCGCAAACGGAACACTGCCGCCGGGAATTTCTATGATTTCTCTCAGATTCAGCTTCATAGCGCACCTCGCACAATCGCTTTAGTATTATAGATGATATCCACCCCAATTGTCAACAGGAATTTGTGTTGACAATACGCTGAAAATCCGCGATAATCGTTGCGTGGAGATGGTGTGTGACATGAAAGAGATCCAGATACGCAAAAATGACGCCGGCCAGCGGCTCGACCGCTTCGTCGGCAAGGCCGTTCCCCTGCTGCCGGAATCGCTGCTGCAGAAATATATCCGCCTCAAGCGCATCAAGCGCAACGGCAAGGCCGCCAAACGCGACGTGCGCCTGGTCGAGGGGGACGTGCTGCAATTATACATCAACGACGAGTTTTTTGAAAAGCCCACGGAGCACAACGCCTGGCTGAAGATCGCAACGCCGCGGCTCGACATCGTCTACGAGGACGAAAACATCCTGCTGGCGGACAAAAAGCCCGGCGTGCTGTGCCACAGTGCGGGCGAGTGGAGCTGGGACACGCTCATCTCGAACATCCAGGCCTACCTGCGCCAGACCGGCGAGTGGGACCCGAAGGCGGAAAACGCCTTCACCCCCGCGCTGTGCAACCGCATCGACCGCAACACCGGCGGCATCGTCATCGCGGCGAAAAACGCCGAGGCGCTGCGCATTTTGAACGACAAGATCCGCGGCCGCGAGATCGAAAAATCCTACCTCTGCGTCGTCTGCGGCCGGCCGAAGCCCGCCGAGGGCCGGCTGGAGGGGTATCTGTTCAAGGACGCGGTGAAAAACCAGGTCTACGTGACGAAAAAGCCGCAGCCCGGTGCCAAGACCGCCGTGACGGAATACCGCACGCTGTGCTCGGCCAGGGGGCTCTCGCTCGTCGAGTGCCGGCTGCTGACCGGCCGCACGCACCAGATCCGCGCGCAGATGGCCGCCGCCGGCTGCCCCCTGCTCGGCGACGGAAAGTACGGCCGCGAGCGCATCAACCGCACCTATGGCGAGACGGGGCAGATGCTCTACTCCTACAAGCTCACGTTCACGCTGCCGACGGACGCGGGCAGGCTCGAATACCTGCGCGGGCGGACGTTTCAGGTGCAGCGCGTGCCCTTCGCAGAAAAGTATTTCCCGGATTTCAAACTTTCATAAACGCACAGCGCCGGACGGGCTTCCGTCCGGCGCTGT
>HF985779.1:21985-25263 GCA_000432375.1 Firmicutes bacterium CAG:103 | reverse complement strand
GCCCTCGTCCATGGTGAAGCGGCTGCGGTCCCAGTCGCAGGACACGCCGAGCGACTTCTGCTGCTCGACGATGCGGTTGCCGTACTGCTTTTTCCACGCCCAGACGCGCTTGAGGAATTCCTCGCGGCCGAGATCGTAGCGGGTCAGGCCCTCTTCCTTGCGCAGCATCTCCTCGACCTTGATCTGCGTGGCGATGCCGGCGTGATCCGTGCCGGGCACCCACAGGGCGGCATAGCCCTGCATGCGCTTATAGCGCGTGAGGATGTCCTGCAGCGTCGCATCGAGCGCGTGGCCCATGTGCAGCTGGCCGGTGACGTTCGGGGGCGGCATGACGATGGAAAACGGCTTTTTATCCGGATCGGCTTTGCCGGCAAAATAGCCGCCGCGCATCCACATGTCATAAATCTTGCTTTCGACCTGTTTGGGGTCGTAGACCTTCGGAAGCTCTTTCATGGCTCTCCTCCTTTAAGATTGCCGGGGCGCAAAAAAATCGCCCCGAAACGAACTGTTTCAGGGCGATCGAAACCGCGGTACCACCTGAATTCCACGCAGGCGCGTGACACTCTTGTCTCTGTAACGGGAGAACCCGGCCGCCCTACTCCGTTCAGGCCGGCTGCTCCGGGGCGACCTTCATCTCCGGCATCCGAAAGGCTCGCACCAACCGCCTTCTCTCTGACGTCCGCCGGGAGACTACTCCTCCCCTTCTTCGCAAATGGATGGGAAAATTATAGGCCCTGCCGCGCCGTTTGTCAAGCGTTTCTGAGCCAGCGCACGACCGAAAGTGCCGCGCGGTTGCCCTCGCCGACCGCCGCCGGGATCTGATAGGGCGCGCCGGTGCAGTCCCCGGCCGCGAAAACGCCGGGAATGCTCGCGGCATAGCTTTCATCCACGACGATGTGGCCCTTTTCCGTGGCGATGCCGGGCAGAAGCGTATCGGCCGCAAAGCCCGCGCGCAGGACGAAGATAACGTCCGCCGGCTGTGCCGCGCCGTCGATCACGAGCGTGTCCGCCCGCTCGGCGCCGCGGATCTCAAAGCGGTGCTTTTTTCCGTCGTAATACTGCACGTCGCAGCCGATCTCACGCAGGAAGTCCGCCTCCGCCGGGGCGTCCGCCGCCAGGCCGATGACCGCCGCGCGCTTGCCGCGGTAGAGCATGCCGTCGCAGGTAGCGCAGTAGCTCACGCCGCGGCCGAGAAACGCCGTTTCCCCGGGAAACGTGCCGCGCTGGGCAATGCCGGTCGCAAGCAGAAGCGCCCTGCCCTCCACAAATTCCTTGCCCGCCGAGACGCCGAACGTTTTGCCCATCGGCATGGCCGACAGCGCCCGCTCGCGCAGCATGTCCGCGCCAAGATCGCGCGCCTGCTGCGTCATGGTCTCGAGCAGCGCGGGGCCGGAGACATCCGGCACACCGGGGTAATTTGTGACATGGCCGGCTTTATACAGCGCGCTGTCGGCCGCGCCGCCGCAGATCACGCACACGGTCAAATTCCGGTTGCGCGCCGTCATGGCCGCCGACAGCCCAGCCGGGCCGCCGCCGATGATGAGCAGGTCATACATATATCCGCACCTCCGTTGTCTTACAATCCTGTCTGAATTATATATTTCTTTTTCGATATTGTAAACAGAAAACGAATCGTGTATAATACCTTTACAATTTTCTGCCCATCGCAAATTTATGTGGAGTTGACATGACACTATGGAAGATACCAAAAACTTTATCGAAGCCTTTGTCGAAGAGGATCTTGCGCCCGGCGGCCGCTTCGCCGGTCAGACCGTCCACACCCGTTTCCCGCCCGAGCCGAACGGCTACCTGCACATCGGCCACTGCAAGGCATTGTGCATCGATTTCGGAACGGCCGAAAAATTCGGCGGCATCTGCAACCTGCGCATGGACGACACGAACCCCTCCAAGGAGGACAACGAGTTTGTGGAAGCCATTCAGGAGGATATCCACTGGCTCGGCTTTGACTGGGGCGACCGGTTCTTCTTCGGCTCGGACTACTTCGAGAAGGATTACGAATACGCCGTGGAGCTGATTAAAAAAGGGCTTGCCTATGTGTGCGAGCTGACGCCGGAGCAGTTCCGCGAATACCGCGGCGATGTGAACACCCCCGCCGTCAGCCCCTGGCGCGACCGCCCGATCGAGGAAAGCCTCGATCTGTTCGCGCGCATGCGCGCCGGCGAGTTCCCGGAGGGCAAGTATACCCTGCGCGCGAAGATCGACCTCGCCTCCGGCAACTTCAATATGCGCGACCCCGTGCTCTACCGCATCCGCTACATCGAGCACCACCGCCAGGGCACAAAGTGGTGCATTTTCCCGATGTACGACTTCGCGCACCCGATCCAGGACGCGCTCGAGGGCATCACGCACTCGCTGTGCTCGCTGGAATATGAGGATCACCGCCCGCTGTACGACTGGGTCGTAAACAATGTGTCCGTGCCGTGCAAGCCGCGCCAGATCGAGTTTTCGCGCCTCGGCATCAACTACACCGTCATGTCCAAGCGCAAGCTGCGCCGCCTCGTCGAGGAGGGCTATGTCTCCGGCTGGGACGATCCGCGCATGCCGACGCTGTGCGGCCTGCGCCGCCGCGGCTACACGCCCGCGTCCATCCGCAATTTCTGCGAGCGCATCGGCGTGTCCAAGGTCGCGTCCACGGTCGACTACAGCTTTCTGGAGCACTGCCTGCGCGAGGATCTCAACCTCCATGCCCAGCGCGCCATGGCCGTGCTGCACCCGGTGAAGCTGCGCATCACGAACTATCCCGAGGGCCAGAGCGAGACGTTTGCCATCGAGAACAACCCCGAGGACGAAAACGCCGGCACGCGCGACGTGACGTTCTCCAACGAGCTGTGGATCGAGGCCGACGACTTCATGGAGGAGCCGCCGAAAAAGTATAACCGCCTCTACCCCGGCAACGAGGTGCGCATCAAGGGTGCGTACATCGTCCGCTGCACCGGCTGCGTCAAGGACGCGGACGGCAGCGTGACGGAGGTCCTGTGCGAATACGACCCCGAGACCCGCGGCGGCAACACGCCCGACGGCCGCAAGGTGCGCGGCACGATCCACTGGGTCGATGCACACAACTGCGCCGACGCCGAGGTGCGCCTGTATGATAACCTCTTTGCCGACGCCGACCCCGAGGGTGACGGCAAGGACTATCTGGAGTGCCTGAATCCGGACTCGCTGTCCGTGCTCACCGGCTGCAAGGTCGAGCGGATGCTCGCCGGCGCCGAGGCTCCGGCCGCGTTCCAGTTCCTGCGCCTCGGCTACTTTGCCGG
>HF985779.1:21887-21967 GCA_000432375.1 Firmicutes bacterium CAG:103 | reverse complement strand
AAGGACTCGACCCCGGAGCATCTGGTCTTTAACCGGGCCGTCGCGCTCAAGGACAGCTTCAAGAAAGCCTGACCGCAAGA
>HF985779.1:3291-21861 GCA_000432375.1 Firmicutes bacterium CAG:103 | reverse complement strand
TGTACCCTGTCCCTCCCGCAGAAACCGGGAGGGACAAGTTTTTGTGACGAAAATGTGAATTTGCTGTTGACAAACACGAGATACGGTAGTATGCTGTGCAAGCTGATATTTTTAAGTCGGTACGAGATACCGGCAAGGTGTCACGGTCAATGGAATCACTGCGGGCTTTCCCTGCGCGTTGCCGCCTTGTCTGTATCCGGACAGGGTGTTTTTTTATGCCCGGAGGAGGGATCGCTGTGGAGCTGAAATTCAAGGCAAAGATCATGGACGAAGCCGCCATCGACCGCACGCTCGTGCGCATCGCGCATGAGATCCTCGAGAAAAACGACGGCACGGACGACCTGTGCCTGATCGGCATCCGCACGCGCGGTGTGCCGCTGGCCCGCCGCCTTGCAAAAAACATTGAGAAGATCGACGGCGTGCAGCTGCCGGTCGGCGAGCTGGACATCACGCTCTACCGCGATGATCTGTCCACGGTCGCGGACGCGCCGGTACTCAACCGTACGGACATTCCCTTCCCCATTGCGGGCAAGACCGTCGTGCTGGTCGACGATGTGATCTACACCTGCCGCACCGCGCGCGCAGCGCTCGAAGCCGTGATGCAGCTCGGCCGTCCGGCGCGCATCCAGCTCTTTTCCCTGATCGACCGCGGCCATTCGGAGCTTCCGATCAAGGCCAATTACGTCGGCAAGAACATCCCGACCTCCAAGAGCGAGGTCGTGGCCGTCCGCCTGCAGGAAACGGACGGAGAGAACAGTGTCTGCATCCTCGAGAGAGGATAAAGAATAGATTAAATTTTCACGGGAGGAAAAAATCTATGAGTAAAAGCTCCATCGGTACCGAGCCGGTGTACGACGCACGTACACTCGGCAAGCCCAGAATGTTCATTCTGGGTCTCCAGCACATGTTCGCCATGTTCGGCGCGACCGTCCTCGTCCCGACGCTGTCCGGCCTCGACGTCGCAACAACGCTGCTGTTCGCCGGCATCGGCACGCTGCTGTTCCACCTGCTGACCAAGGGCAAGGTCCCGGCCTTCCTCGGCAGCTCGTTCGCCTTCATCGGCGGCTACAACGCCGTGCGCACCATCGGCACGAATCCGGACGGCTCCGCGATCTATAATAATGACCTGCTGGCCTACGCCTGCTTCGGCGTCGCCATCGCGGGCCTGATGTACATCATCCTGTCGACCCTGTTCAAGGTCTTCGGCGTCAAGAAAGTCATGCGCTACTTCCCGCCGATCGTCACCGGCCCGATCATCATCTCCATCGGCCTGACACTCTCCTCTTCCGCCATCACCAACTGCCGTGCCAACTGGCTTGTCGCCGTCGTCGCGATTCTGATCGTCATCGGCTTCAACATGTGGGGCAAGGGCATGGCCAAGATCATCCCGATCCTGCTCGGCGTGCTCGGCTCTTACATCTTCGCACTCATCGTTGATCCCGCGGAGCGCGCCTCCGTCGCCGCTGCCGTCAGCAGCGCCAAGTGGTTCGGCCTGCCGATCTTCTGGAAAAACAGCGTGTTCCACCTCTTCGCCGGCCCGGTCGACAGCGGCGTCCTCTGGTCCGCCGTGCTGACGGTCGTGCCCCTGTCCCTTGCCACCATGGTCGAGCACATCGGCGATATCTGCGCCATCTCCTCCACCTGCGGCAAGAACTTCATGGTCGACCCCGGCTTCCACCGCACCCTGCTGGGCGACGGCCTGGCCACCACCCTCGCTTCCCTCTTCGGCGCTCCGGCCAACACCACCTACGGTGAGAACACCGGCGTGCTCGCCCTGTCCCGCGTCTACGATCCCCGCGTGATCCGCATCGCGGCCTGCATTGCGATCGTCGTGTCCTTCTGCCCGAAATTCGCGGCCCTCGTGTCCGCCATGCCGACGGCCACCATCGGCGGCGTGTCCCTCGTGCTCTACGGCATGATCTCCGCTGTCGGCGTGCGCAACGTCGTCGAGAACAAGGTCGACTTCACCAACACCCGCAACGTCATCATCGCCGCGCTCATCCTCGTGCTCGCCATCGGCATCACCTACTCCGGCAGCATCCAGATCGGCGTCGTGTCCCTGTCGGGTCTGGCTGTCTCCTCCATCGTTGGCATCCTGCTCAACGCCATCCTGCCCGGCAAGGACTACACCTTCGAGCAGGACGATAAGGGCGCGACCTCTGTGGACTTCAAGGTCTGAGCCCACATCGAAACCAGATACGCACCGGCCGCCGCAGCGCAAAGCTGCGGCGGCCTCTTGTTTTTCCCTTCCCCATGGGGCGCGATTGTTAAATTTGTGGCCGGTTTTTTCCAAAAAATCAGTTGTAGTTTCGGAAAAAATGCGTTATCATGAATGTGTTTGAGAGCAAAAAAGAAACCAAAAATACAAAGAAAAACGGAGGAGCAACATGAAATTTTCCAGTAAGATCGAAAAATGCGGCCTCTCGCCCATGCGCAAGTTCGCGCCCTATGCAAACGAGGCTGCCAAAAAGGGCAAGAAACTCTACCACCTGAACATCGGCCAGCCCGATATTGCCACCCCCGCGGCCTACTTTGAGGCTGTGAAAAACTTCAGCCAGCCGGTCCTGGCCTACGCCCCGTCCGACGGCGTGCCCGAGATGATCGACGCGGTCGTCAACTACTACGGCAAGATCGATGCGCCCATCACCAACAAGCAGGTGCTCATCACCACCGGCGGCAGTGAGGCGCTGCAGATCGCGCTCAGCTGCATTCTCGACGAAGGCGACGAGATCATCATCCCCGAGCCGTTCTACCCGAACTACAGCACGTTTGTCACGCTGACCGGCGCGACCATCCGCCCAATCACCACGACCCCTGAGGAAAACTACAAGTTCGCCATCCGTGAGCGCGTCGAGGCCTGCATCAACGAGCACACCCGCGCCATCCTCTTCACAAACCCCGGCAACCCGACCGGCACGATCCTCACCGAGGAAGAGCTCCGTCTCATGGCCGACATCGCCAAGGAGCATAACCTGTTCATCATCGGCGACGAGGTATACCGCGAGTTTGTTTACGGCGGCGAGAAGCTCATGAGCCTGCTGCAGCTCGAGGGTTATGAGGACAACGTCGTCGTCATCGACTCCGTGTCCAAGCGCTTCAGCGCCTGCGGCGCACGCATCGGCTGCGTGATCACGCGCAACGCAGAGCTCTACAACAACGCCATGAAGTGGTGCCAGGGCCGTCTGTGCGCCTCGACGATCGACCAGGTCGCGTCCGCCGCACTCTACACCGTCGGCCCCGAGTACTTCGACGCCGTGCGCAAGGAATACAAGGCCCGCCGCGACACGCTCGTCGAGGGGCTCAAGAAGATCCCCGGCGTCATTTACTCCGAGCCGAAGGGCGCGTTCTACGTCATGGCCAAGCTCCCCGTGGACGACGCGGAGAAGTTCCAGCTGTTCATGCTCGAGGAGTTTGACGACAACGGCGACACGCTCATGTTCACCCCGGCCGAGAGCTTCTACAAGACCCCACACACCGGCGTCAACGAGATCCGCATGGCCTACGTCATCAATCAGGACGCCCTCAAGCGCTCCATGGAGCTGCTTGCCAAGGGCATCGAAGCCTACAACAACAAATAAGCTGCATACGCAAAAACCGTCCGCTCCCGATCGGGAACGGACGGTTTCTTTATTGCTTTATTGGATTTCGTTTGCTTTCTGCCGGCGTTTGAGATTGAGCAGCACGACAGCCGAGAGCACGCACACGCAGCCGAGGGCGCTGAGCGGTGTGAGTTTTTCGTGGAACACGAAGATGCCGACCAGCGTCGCCACGACCGGCTCAAACGACGCAAGGATGGACGCCTTACCCGTCTCGAGCCCTGTGAGACCATAGGTATAGAGCAGATACGGCAGATAGCACGTGACGATGCCGAGCGCCGTGCACAGGCCGAAGCCCTTCCACGAACCGAACATGACGCCGAGCGGCTGCGCCGCGCCCCAGATGATGGCCGCGCCGATGGTGGTCAGCAGGCAGGAATAAAAGTTGATGGTGTTGCTCGAATAGCCGCGGTCGAGCGCGTAGCGGGCAAAGATGCTGTAGAGCGCATAGCCGAAGCCCGCGCCGAGGCCGTAGAGAATGCCGACCGTGGAGAGCTTGTGCTCCCCGCCGACGAGCGACACCAGACAGCAGCCGGCAAACGCCAGCACGAGGGCGATGAGCTTCTGCACCGTGATACGCTCGTGAAACAGGATCAGCGAGAGGATCATGACGATCGACGGCGCGGTGTACAGCAGCACGGCCGCCGTGGACAGGTCCATGATCGTGATGGCCTGAAAATAGCAATACGTGAAAAACAGCAGGCTGCAGATGCCGGTGCCGATAAAACACCAGATGTCTTTGAGCCGAATGCGAAACTGCTTTGGGTCGCGCACGAGCAGCGTGACGGCGAACAGCAGCGCCGCAATGCCGCAGCGCAGCACGATCGCGCCCGTGGAATCCACGCCATAGGTCGCCAGTGTGCGCGTGAACAGCCCCATCAAGCCCCAGAGACACCCGGCCGTGATGACGGACGCCGTATATTTCTGCATTCTGCACCCCTCCAGATCAAGCTTTCGACAGAGCATGATAGCAGGTTTGCGGACGGTTGTCAATTTGTGCGGGAAAGAAAGTTTTGCGCGGCAGTTGCGTTTGCCTACTTGCCAAGCCGACGCGGCTGTGGTAAGATAATTGTGCCGTTTGTAACGGTGCGCGGATACAGCGTTTTGCTCCGCCTCGGGAACCTCCCCGTGTCAAAATAGAGGCTTATGAGCGGCGGCCAATACCGCCGCTTTCTGTCCAAATCCCGCCGCTTTCTGTTTGCGCCTGTGATGGAATTGGTAGACATGCGAGATTTAGGTTCTCGTGCTTTCAGCGTGTGGGTTCGAGTCCCTTCAGGCGCACCAAAGCCCCCACGGCGGCTATTGTTGTATGGCCGCCGTGGGGGCTTCTTTTTTGTCATGCATCCACCGGCCGATCGGGCGCGATCGCCGCTTTCAGCCGCGCTGCGCCGAGCGCGAGCTCGTCGCGCGTCAGGCCGGAATAGCGCAGAATGAGCTCGTTTTTGTGCTGCCCTTCACAGCGGCCTGCTGCTCGACCGGCACGGCGTAAGCGCCCTGCTGCAGCATCCGCCGGACGAGCGCATCCGTGCAGTCGACCCCGTCAAAGGCCGCGACCAGGTTCATGCCCGCAGCACCGCCGCTGATGTGTACCGCAGGCCCGAACTGCGCACGCAGGCAGTCCGTCAGATCATCACGGCTGGCTCTGCACTCCTTTTTCATGCGGCGGGTGTGCCGCTCGAGCTCCCCGTCGCGCAAAAACGCCGCCAGTGCAAGCTGATCGAGCGAATTGGTGTGGTGGTCAGACAGGCGCTTTTGCGTGCACAACGAGGCGACCAGCTGCCGCGACGCCACGATGTAGCCCAGCCGCACGGGCGGAAAGAGCACCTTGCTGAACGTCCCGACGGAGAGCACACACTCCGGTGCAAGCTCGAAGAGCGAGGACGTCGGTGGAGCTTCATAGTTGAACTCGCTCTCAAAATTGTCCTCCGGGAGATACGCCCCGGTGCGTTTGGCGAACGCGACCAGCTCCATGCGGCGCGTCATGGGCATGATCGCGCCGGTGGGAAACTGCCGCGCAGGCGAACAGATGATGAGCGTGGGTTTGCGCCCGACCGGAAACCGCGGCGTATCTCCTATGTGCAGAAAATATGCGAAACCTTTTGCCATGAACACCGTCTTTTCCAGTAAAGGAAGGTGGTTATTTATGAAAAAAGCAAGACTGCTCCCCGCACTGATCCTGGCCCTGCTGTTCCTCCTCCCCGCCGGCTGCGGCAAACAGGCCGCGACCGTATCTCCGTCAACACCGACGCCCGCTGAAACCGTGACCGCATCCGGAACTGCCGGAACGCTGCGCGTGCAGGTGCCGGACGGCTGGAAGTATGAGATCTGCCCCGAAGGGACGCTCGATGGCTCGGAAACCGACTTCGGCATAAAGCTCTGGCCGGACAGCAGCTCGGACAGCTGTGTGCAGCTGTACTGGTCGGACAGCTTCGGCGTGTGCGGCACAGGGCTGAAGGAAGAGACCCTGACGCTCGCCGGAGACAGCGTCTCCGCCGGGTATTATGACGGAAACAAAAACTGGACGTTTCTCAGCTTTCAGGGCAAAAACAGCGGCATCGTCGCCTGGGCCGATCCGAACGCCGACTGGTTCGCGGACAAGGGCGACCAGCTGCTGTCCATGCTCAACACGATTGAGTGGGAACCGGCAGCATAAATAAGGTCATAAAAAAGTACGCCCCGCAGCAGAAGCTCTGCTGCGGGGCGATTTTCGTAATATGTTATTTCGCCGCGGCGGGGACGGCGGCGGATGCCGCTTCCTCGGCCGCTTCGGCCTCGGGCTGCGCAGCGGCAAAGCCCTGCACAAGGCCGTGCTCGCGGATGTACTTGCGGTTTTTGTACACGCCGACGGTCAGGAACGGAACGACCACGACCGCGATGCCGAGATAGCCGCAGTAGCCATAGCCGTACTTGATGATGTTCGTGAGGCCGGCCATGGAGATGGACATGGACAAAATGATGATGAACGCGGACACGATGGCGCTGCGCACCGGCGCGGACTGGATGCCGCGGAACATCGGCAGCTTCTCGAAGCGGGCGACGAAGCCGAAGATCGTCGTCACGCCCGTGGAGATAAGGCAGAGCATGAGGCAGACGCCGTAAACTGCGGTGAGCGCGCGGATGCCCATCGAATTGCAGACGGTGAGCGTGGGGATGGTCGTGCCGCCGTCCACGGCGGTGTAGACGCTGCGCCAGCAGATGAGCATGAACACGGAGAGCACGAGCGCGACCGCATTCATGACAAAGGAGATCCACATGGCCTTGGCACAGCCCTGCTTGCTGCGCATGGTCGTGCCGCAGGCGATCATGGTCGGGAGCGTGACGCACTGGAAGCCGGCATAGGTGAAGGCGTTAAAGATCGCTTTGGGGACATTGGCAAAGCCGGTCGTCCGGAAATCCGCGGAGAGCACCGTGAACAGCGGCGACTCGCTCTTGAAAATGCCGATGGCGTAGATGGTGATGGCGGTGACGAGGATGGCGATGCCCATATAGGTGGACGCCGCGCGGACGATGCCGGCGCCGAAAATGGTCAGGAGCAAGACGAGGCAGCCGACGGCCACAACGCCGAGATAATAGTTCACGCCGAAATAGCTCCGCAGCGCGGACGCCGCGCCCGAGATGGCCGCCGCGACGGCCATGAGCACCATGATGTAAAAGAAGATCTCAAACAGCCACTCGATCTTGTCAAAGGGGTGGTAGAGCGTCTCGAACAGCTGCTTATAGCTCGTCAGGCCGCGGGAATTGTACATGATCATGGCCTCACGCATCGTGAGCGTGAGCAGCAGCATGGCCACGATGGCCGACACGATGCCGGCCCAGCCGAGGCCGACGTAATACGTGTTGGCCTGGTTGCCGGTCGCAAAGCCGCCGCCGGCGTGCGCGGAAAACAGCACCGCACCGACCGAGAAGGCGGCAAAAAACGGGGTCTTGGGTATGGTTCTGGTTTTGGTTTGGGTTTTCATGATTCGTTCCTCCTGCAAAATGATCTGATGGTTTGGCAGGAAAAAAGAAAACCCTCCGTCTTTCCTGCCCTCTGGCAGAAGAGACGAAAGGCCGAAAACCCTCCGCGGTACCACTCTTCTTCGCCCCCAAAATCAGGGGACGCACTCACACGGGATACCATCATATCCCTGCACAATAACGGGCGCACCCGTCTGCACCTACTCATCGTTCAGCGCAGCCGCTGTTCAGCCAGTTCGGCAGGTCTGTACGCTTTGTGCCTCGCACCACCCGGCACTTCTCTGAAAGGACGTTCCTGCTTACTACTCTGTGTCTTCGCGTTTGATGGCTTGATGATAACACCCGTATCCGGCGCGCGTCAAGGCACGCATTCACCGAAAAAAGTTGAAAAATTCGAAGAATCTTTGTCGAATGCATCCATCCGCTTCCCTGTTTCCGCAACAAACACGCCGCACCCGGTATTGGGTGCGGCGCGTAAAATACGGTGGTGCGGGTCACTTGACCTCGTCGTCCAGCCAGTCGGCCAGCTTGGCCTCGTCCAGGTTCAGGCCCTTGGTCAGGAACGCGACCATTTCGTTGAAATTGAGCTTCTTCATGCGCTCAAAGTTCGTCTCGCCCTTCTTCTCGGGGTCGATCAGGCGGCCTTCGATATAGCCGCACTCATAGCACATATTCAGCGCATACTTCCGATGGGTATCGAGCGTCATTTCATGACCGCAGCGGGGACATTTCATCACACATTCTCCTCTCCATAAACAGCAGTTTTGGATACTTTGTGTACCGTTTCCTGCGCAATATCTAGCAATATGCTACATGATTGTGCGCGAATATGCAAGCATAGTTTACGAATTAACACGGCGCGTCCGCCAGGGTAACGGTCAGCGTCTGCGCCAGACGCACCGGGCCGCCGAAGGACAGCCCCGTCACCGCGCCGTGGGCACGCTGCACGCCGACCTCGAGCGTGCCGCCCGGCTGGCCGATGCCGATCTCCGTAATGCCGTCGGCAAAGTCCGCCGTGAGCACGACGGCCGTGGCGACGCTGCCGGAGGCGCAGCTCGTCTCCGCGACGCACGAGCCGGTCTCACGCACGAACACGACCGGCTGCATGCTGCCGGCCGCCCGGTCGAGAAACAGCGCGCCGACGGCGCTCGCCTCCGGCGCGGCGGCAATGGCACGCTGCACGAGCGCATCGTCCGGCTGCGCGCGATCCATGACAAAGTGCGTGATGCCGTCGAATGTCACGCGCACAGCCTGCACGTCCGGCCAATCGGCCGGCTGCACCGCGCGCGGCAGCGGCATCACCGTGGACGCCTCCCCCGCCGCTGTGTCCGCCATGACCGGCTGAACGCCTTCCGCCCCGCTGATCTCGGCAAGAACGCAGGTTTTCCCCTGCGCGCCGGTGCGCAATGCGTGATAAAACCCCGCACAGCGCAGGGCGTTGCCGCAAAATTCACCGCCCATCATCTCCAGCCGGATCTCCCCGCCGCAGCGCGGCGCGGTCAGAAAAGCGGCCTGTTCAATGCGCAGCTCCGGCAGGCGCAGCAGCTGTGCCGCGATGCGCGCGCGCTCCGCGGCCTGCACGTCCGAGAGCACGATGGCCGTGACGTTGCCCGCCGGATCGAGCACCGCGACTTCATATTCCCGTTTCATTTCTCTGGTCTGCATGGCGGTCACTCCGTGAAATGGACATGGTTGTTGATGTGATCCTGGCAGAAGCAGTGGTAGCCCACGCAGCGCGAGCAGTAGCGAAACTCCAGCTCCGGATGATCCACATCCGTGCGGCCGCAGACGGCGCATTTATAGTGATAAGGCTTGTTTGCCTGCTCGCGCTGGATGCGCCGGGCCTCGCGCTTGAAGTTCACCGTTTTCTGCCGCTGGCGCACGTGCGACGGGCGGAAGAGATCAAACAGCCAGTCGCCGCAGTAGACCAGATAGTTGAGCACCGCCACCACCGGCAGCAGGTTCAACGGGAACGACGTCGTGACGACGCCGAGCACGAACAGCGCCGCGTCCACATATGCCAGATACTTCACCTTGATCGGGATGATGAAAAACAGCAGCACCTGCATATCCGGATAGAGCGTGGCAAAGGCAAAAAACATCGACAGATTCAGGTACGTGGTCGAGACGATCACGTCGCGCCCGAGGACGGCCGAAAGCACCACACCGTAGATCGCCGTGAGCAGCATGCCGCTCACGTAATAGATCGTGAATTTGCCGTTGCCCCACTCGCGTTCGAGGCACGAACCGATCCAGTAGTAAAAATACAGCATCACCAGCAGCCAGATGGGGCTGGCCTCCGTCGGCACGAACACATACGTCACCAGGCGCCAGACCTGCCCGTGCAGGATGCCCTGCGCCGAGCCGCACAACAGCGAGGCGATCTGCCCGGTCGTGTCCATTTTCGTCAGCAGCCAGACGGCCGCGTTGCCGATGACGATGATCAGCATCAGGTTCGGAATGCCAAAACGCGGGTGCGTATAGCAAAACCGGTCGATTTTGTTCATCAGTTTTCTCATTGGGTTCCTCCGTAAATACAACGTATGTCCATGATACCTTCTTAAAACCGCAAAGTCCATAAAAAAATATCCGGAATCGTAATTTGTGCTTTCTAAATGGGCGATCGTGTGGTATGATGATATCTGTATTATTATGTCGTAAGGTATAGGTATATCATGGAACAAATACAGGAATTTGAAAATGAAGCGCGCAACGATCTGATCGAGGGCCGCAACGCGGTCATGGAGGCCCTGCGCGCGGGCCGCACGATCGACAAGATCTTCATCGCCAAGGGCGACGTGGACAAGACGCTCGGGCACATCGCCTCGAAGGCGCGCAGCGCCGGCATCGTCGTCACGGAGGCCGACCGCCGCAAGCTCGACGCCATGAGCCAGACGCACGCGCATCAGGGCGTGATCGCGCTGTGCGCCGTCAAGGAATACAGCACGATCGAGGATATGCTCGCCATCGCGGCCGAGCGCGGCGAGGCGCCGCTTCTCGTGCTGTGCGACGAGATCTCCGATCCGCACAACCTCGGCGCCATCATCCGCACGGCCGAGTGCGTCGGTGCGCACGGCGTCATCATCCCGAAGCGCCGCAGCGCGGGCCTGACCGCCGTTGTGGACAAGACCTCTGCCGGTGCGCTCGAGCACATGGCCGTCGCGCGTGTGCCGAATCTCGCCGCCGCGATCAAGGCGCTCAAGAAAAACGGTCTCTGGATCTACGGCACTGCCGCCGAGGGCGCAAACGAGTTGTGGAAAACGGATCTGACCGGCCCGGCCTGCATCGTCATCGGGTCGGAGGGCGTCGGCATCAGCCGGCTGGTGCGGGAAAAGTGTGATTTTCTCGTCAGCATCCCGCTGCGCGGGCAGATCTCCTCGCTCAACGCATCCGCGGCCGCGGCCGTGCTGCTCTATGAGGCGCTGCGCCAGCGGAGCTGAGCGCCCGCACCCCCTACGCTATTAAAAGGAGTTGACCATATGGACCAATTTGATCGCTCGCCAGAGGACGTTTCTTTTGATCTGGATGCAGAAGAATACTCCCTGGAATCCATTCTGGACGAATATAAAGATTTTCAGACGGACGCGCCCGCGCCCCGTCCGCAGCCGGCCTATCGCAGCCGGCCCGTCACGGCGGAAATGATCGAAGAGGAAGAGGCCGAGGACGCTGAGGCCGAAGACATTCTCATGTCCGCCGAGCTCGACAGCGCATTGGAGGCCGCTGCCCCGGAGACAGCAGCGGCCGCTGCCGATACGCCCCCNNNNCCGCTGCCGATACGCCCCCGCACGAGGATCACGACGTCAAGCGTTACCAGCCAAAGCGCCAGCGCGACCACGCGACCGAAAAAGAGGTCGAAAAATGGAACGAGACGAAGGCCCATGCCAAACGTCTGGCCAAAAAAGGCATCTCGGGGCTGAAGCATTTCGCCTCGAAGCTCTCGGAGGTCGTGCCGGACGAGCCGGTGGAGCCGGAGGAGGAGCCCCCGGCGGAAGACACGGCGATCCCCGTCTCCCCCCCGCCGGAAGTTCCGGAGGGGCTATATGACCCCGAAC
The DNA here is from genome assembly GCA_000432375.1 of Firmicutes bacterium CAG:103. Taxonomy (GTDB): domain Bacteria; phylum Bacillota; class Clostridia; order Oscillospirales; family Oscillospiraceae; genus CAG-103. Next base: position 10,256 of record HF985779.1, on the reverse strand, counting down.
CCGAACCGGAAGAGCCGACGCGCGTGTTTCAGGCCGTGACGGAAGAAGGCATGAACGACAGCGCGGCCGGCGGCACATCCTACGCCCGCGCCGGTGACTACGCCGCGGACGACGGCGCGGACCGTCCCGCGCACCGCAGCTTTCAGGACGCGGTGCTCAACCCGCTCATGGCGCGGCTCGCCGCCGTGGCTTACCGCATCCGGGAGCATAACAGCTCCGTGCACGCCTCGGCCAATGCCGAGGAGGATCTCGGCCCGGAGCCGGACGCCGAAACCGCCGCAAAATACTACGGCGGACAGGTCAAATCCCTGCGTTTCCGCTGCCGGGCGGCCATGCTCGTGTGCCTTCCGCTGATCTACATCTCGCTCGGCCTGCCGGTGTTCGGCGTGCTCAGGAGCAGCCCGTCCGTCGCGGCGCTCGTGTGCCTGATGATGCAGCTGACCGTCATGCTCATCGGCCTGGATGTCATCACGAACGGCTTTTTCAACCTCGTGCGCCGCACGCCGGGACTGGAATCGCTCGTGTTTCTCAACTGCGTCTTTTCCGCGCTCGATGCGGTCGTGCTGGCCATCACAGGCTCGGACGCCGTCGGCCTGCCGTTTTGCGCCGTGTCCGCGTTTGCCGTGGCCTGCTGCCTGTGGAGCGCACTGAACGCCTGCCGCGGCTTCAAGTCCACGTTCCGCGCGCTCGCGGTCGACACCGATCCCTACACCGTCAGCGCAGACAGCGAGGTCGTCAAGGACAGCATCACCGTGCTCAAGTCCAAGCGCGACACCGCAGGCTTCATCCACCGCAGCGAGGAGGCCGGCCCCGCCGACACGATCTATGCCTCGCTCGCGCCGTATCTGATCGCAGCGTCCGTCATTCTCGGCCTGCTCGCCACGATCCTCAGCGGTAATTATGCCAACATCCTGCACGTGTTTGCCGCCGTCACCGCGCCGTGCGCGCCGTTTGCGGCGCTTGTGGCGTTCGCCGTCCCGTTCCGGACCGCCGCGCGCAAGCTCGCCCGCACCGGCAGCGCCATCGCCGGGTGGAGCGGCGCAAGCGATATCGGCCGCAGCAAGCACCTGATCATCACGGATAAGGATCTGTTCACTGCGCGCAACATCTCAATTGAATCCATCCGCATCCTGGGCGGCGCGTTCCCGGGCAAGGTCATCACCTATGCCGGCAGCGTGATCGTCTCATCCGGCAGCTGCCTTGCCCCCGTATTTACCGATCTCATGCAGCGCAACGACTGCGCGCTCATGCCGCTTGAAGATTTCGCCTGCAACGAAAGCGGCGGCCTGACCGCCATCATCAACGGCGAGGAAGTGCTCGTCGGAAGCTCCGCATTCATGAACCTCAGGGGCGTGCGCCTGACAGAGGCGCGCAGCATGAAAGATGCCGTCTACGTGTCGATCAACGGCCTGCTCGTCGGCTTTTTCAAGATCAAGTATGTACCGGTGCAGTCCGTGCAGAACGCACTCTTCGCCCTGCTGCGCACGAAGATCGCGCCGATCTTCGCCGTGCGTGACTTCAACATCACACCGCTCATGCTCGGGCAGAAGTTCAAGATGTCGACCGACGGCTTTGACTTCCCGGCCTACCGCAAGCGCTATGCCATGTCGGCAGCGGAACCGTCCGACTATACGCAGACCGCCGGCATCGTGGCGCGCGACGGGCTCGGCCCGCTCGTGAGCGTCGCCGCGCTCGGCCGCCAGCTCTACTCCACTGTGCGCATCTGCGTCATTCTCGCCCTGCTGTGCACGGTCATCGGCGTCGTGCTGATGTTTGCCCTGTGCGCCATCAGCGCGTTCGATTCCGCCACCGTCGGCAACCTCTTGGTGTACATGGGTCTGTGGCTCGTTCCGGTCATTTTGCTGAATTTCAGCCTGAAACGCTGAGTTTTCATATTTATGATTGCCAAGAGTTTTGAAATCGTGTATACTTTTATAGTCGTGTGTGTGCAGCACACCACCATTTCCGGAGTTAGGAATTTTGGATAGTCTATATATAAGGAGAGTACACTACATGAGCTACGAAACCAAGAATATCCGCAATGTGTGCCTGCTCGGCCATGGCGGCAGCGGTAAGACCACACTCGCCGAGAGCATGCTGTATATGACGGGCGCGATCGACCGTCAGGGCAAGACGGCCGACGGCAACACCGTCTGTGATTACGATCCCGAAGAGATCAAGCGCCAGATCACGATCTCGACCAGCATCGCGCCGGTCAACTTCGGCGGCTGCAAGATCAACGTGCTCGACTGCCCGGGCTTTTTCGACTTCGCGGGCGACGTGATGTGCGCTCTGCGCGCCGTCGAGGCCGGCATGATCTTCTGCACTGCGAAAGACGGCATCGCCGTCGGCGCCGAGCGCAGCTGGAAATACCTCAAAAACGCCAACATGCCCTGCATGTTCTACGTCTCCAAGACGAATGAAGATCACGGCGATTTTGCCGCCGTCCTCTCCGCCCTGCAGGAAAAGCACGGCAGCGCCGTCTGCGCCGTGACCGCGCCGATGAGCGACGGCACCGGTGTCATCGATCTGGTGCACAACGTGGCTTACCAGACCAATGGCAACAAGACCGCGAAGGTCCCCGTTCCCGCCGCCGACGCCGACATGGTCGAGTCGCTGCGCGAGACGCTCTTTGAGACGGCCGCCGGTGCGGACGAGGAGCTCATGGAGAAATACTTCGAGGACATGATGCTCTCCGAGGAGGACACCGTCAAGGGCCTGCGTCAGGGTCTGAAGGACCGCACCGTGTTCCCCGTGCTCTGCGGCGCCGCTGACAGCGGCATCGGCACCGAGGCCGTGCTGCAGGCGATCGTGGATTACGTGCCCAACCCGGCCGAGGTCGGTGAGGTCGCCACGGCTGACGGCGGCAAGCTCGCCATCGACCCGAACGGCCCGGTGTGCGCGTTCGTGTTCAAGACCATTTCCGACCAGTTCGGCAAGTACTCCTTCATCAAGGTGCTCTCCGGCAAGGTCACGTCCGATCTGTCTCTGCGCAACGTGCGCATGAGCAGCACCGATAAGCTCGGCCGCATGTACACCATGTGCGGCAAGAAGAACACCGAGGTCAAGGAAGCCTGCTGCGGCGACATCGTGGCCATCGGCAAGATGGAGTGGAAGACCGGCGACACCGTCTGCGACCCGAAGCACGAGGTCGAGCTGCCCGCCATCGAGCTGGCAGAGCCCTGCTACTCCATGGCCATCAGCCCCAAGACCAAGGGCCAGGACGACAAGGTCGCCTCCGGCCTCGCCCGCCTGAACGAGGAGGACATCTCCTTCACGCTCGTCAACAACGCCGAGACCCACCAGATGGTCATCTCCGGCGCAGGCGACATTCAGGTCGACGTCCTGTGCGCCAAACTCAAGAGCCGCTTCGGCGTCGAGACCGAGCTCAAGCCCGCCCGCGTCGCTTACCGTGAGAAGATCAAGGGCAAGGTCGAGGCCCACGGCCGCCACAAGAAGCAGTCCGGCGGCAGCGGCCAGTTCGGCGACGTCTGGATCCGCTTTGAGCCTCAGGACGAGTCCGATGACATGATCTTTGAAGAAGAAGTCTTTGGCGGCAGCGTGCCGAAAAACTTCTTCCCGTCCGTCGAAAAGGGCCTGCGCAACGCCGTGCAGAAGGGCGTGCTCGCCGGCTACCCGCTCGTCGGCCTGAAGGCCGTGCTGTACGACGGCTCCTACCACCCGGTCGACTCCAACGATATGGCGTTCCAGACGGCTGCTCGTCTGGCCTATCAGGACGGCATTCCGAAGGCGAAGCCGACCATTCTTGAGCCGATCGGCCTGCTGAAAGTCACCATCCCGGACGCCAATCTGGGCGACATCATGTCCGACATCTCCTCCAAGCGCCGCGGCACCGTGCTCGGCATGACGGCGGAGGACGGCATGCAGACCGTCGAGGCGGAAGTCCCGATGGCCGAGATGGGCTCCTACACGATCGACCTGCGCTCCATGACGCAGGGCCGCGGCTCCTTCTCGTGCAAGTTCGTGCGCTATGAGGAAGCCCCCGGCAACGTCCAGCAGAAGGTCATCGAGGAAGCCAAGAAAGAACAGGAAGCGTAACTGTAACTGCAAAAGAAGCCCTTCATCGGGCTTCTTTTGTCTATCCGGAAGCGAGGGATCCCGATGAAAAACACGAACAAAAACATGATGTACACCTTCTGGTCAGGCGCTATTTTGCTGTGTCTGGCGCTGGTGGCCGTCGTGCTGGTGTTTACCAACGCCGTTGGCAATACCGGCTCGCCGAAGGCGGAAGCCACACCGGCCGTCACCGAAACGCCGACGCCGACGCCGCAGGCAAATCCGATCTCGCCCATCCAGTCGTCCGCCGCGCTCGCGCAGACGGAGGACAAGGGCAGCACCTATGTCGACCAGATCTATTTCCTGGGCGACAAGTCGCTGAAGGTGCTGCAGTCGGAGTCGATGCTCACCGGCAAGGACGCCGCCAAGCAGGTCTGGATACCGGACACCGGTTCTCTGCCTGCCTCCTCGCTCGACACGGCGAAGTACAAATCCCCCGTGACCGGCAACAATGTGCCCGCGGATGAGATCTGCGAGGTCAACAAGCCCGCCTATCTCGTCATCTGCCCGAGCGCGGACAACATTTCCATGACGAATGAGGAGCAGATCAAATCCGTCTACACCACGCTCATCAACGCCGTCAAGGCCAAGAGCCCGGACACGAAGATCATCTGCTGCTCACTGACGCCGATCGCGTCGAACTACCAGTACGAGGACATCACGAACGAGCTCATCCAGAAGGTCAACGGCTGGATCGCCGCGGCCGCGGAGAGCAACAGCGTGAAGTATCTCGACATGGCCAGCGGCCTCGTCGGGGACGACGGATTCCTGCCGCAGTCCTATCAGGACGGCGACGGTATGCACCTGAACGCCGAGGGCATGAAGGCATGGATGACCTATCTGCGCACGCACGCTTACCCGTAACCTATGTATAGAAAAATCCCGGAGCAGCAGCTCCGGGATTTTTGTTGTCTTCAGCGGATGATCGCCTTGATGAACGGCTCCGCCGGGGGCGCGTCCGGGGTGATCGTGTAGCAGGCGGTGAGCTCTGCGACCGCCCTGCGGGCGGCTGCCTCATCGGCTGCGTGGATCGTCGCAAGCGACTCCCCTGCCGTGACCGGCTCGTCCACCTTCTTGCGCAGGACAATGCCGACGCTGTGGTCGATCACGCTGTCCTTCGTCGCACGGCCGCCGCCGAGGCGCATGGACACAAGGCCCACGTCCGTCGCCGCGATGTGGCGCACATAGCCGCTCGCCGGGGACGGCACCTCCATCTGCACCGACGCCATGGGCAGGCGCGACGGGTCATAGATCGCGGCCGGATCGCCGTCCTGCGCCGCGACAAACTCGGCCAGCTTTTTGAGCGCCGAACCGTCCGTGATCGTCTGCTCCAGCATGGCACGGGCCGCCGCATCGTCGGCCGCCATGCCCGCCTGCGTGAGGATGCAGCTGCCGAGCGTCAGGCACAGCTCGAGCAGCTCGCTCTTGTATTCCCCGCGCAGCGCCGCGATGGCCTCCTTGACCTCAAGCGCGTTGCCGACGGCGTGGCCGAGCGGCTCGTCCATATCCGTGATGACGGCGACCGTCTTGCGTCCGGCCATTTTGCCGATCTCGACCATCTCGGTCGCAAGCTCGCGCGCGTCGTCCAGCGTCTTCATAAATGAACCGCTGCCGCACTTGACGTCCAGCACGATGATATCCGCGCCCGCAGCCAGCTTCTTGGACATGATGCTGCTGACGATGAGCGGAATGCTCGCCACGGTGCCGGTCACGTCGCGCAGGGCATAGAGCTTCTTGTCCGCGGGGTCGAGGTTCGCCGTCTGACCGGCGATGACCATGCCGACGCGGTCCACATTCTCCAGAAACCGCTCCATGGGCAGGTTGATGTTGAAGCCCGGAATGCTCTCGAGCTTGTCAAGCGTGCCGCCCGTGTGGCCGAGGCCGCGGCCGGACATCTTCGCCATCTTCACGCCGAGGCTCGCCACCATCGGCACGAGCACGAGCGAGGTCTTGTCACCCACGCCGCCGGTCGAGTGTTTGTCCGCCTTGACGCCGGACACACCCGATAGATCCAGCGTCTCGCCGCTGTGCATCATGGCCATGGTCAGATCCAGCGTCTCGCGCCGGTCCATGCCGCGGAAATAGATGGCCATCGTCATGGCGGACATCTGATAATCCGGGATCTCACCGCGGCTGTAGCCGTCGATCATATAACGGATCTCCTCCGTCGTGAGGGCCTGCCCGTCGCGCTTTTTCACGATCAGATCGCTCATTCTCATCGCCGATATGCTCCTTTGTGTTTTTCTTGCCATGAGTATACCACGCCGGCGCCGGAATTGCAATTCAGCGCGGAAAAATGAGGTATGGCCGACCGTCGATCTCGCGCAGCACGGTCTCGGCGCCGCGCGGCAGATTTGGCGTGTCCGCCGGGATGGCAATGAGCATCCGCTTGCCGTCAAATGTGGTCAGCACGCCATCCGGCGCGGAATACCAGAGCACGTCAAGCCCGTCGTCCGGCGCGGACTTTTGCGCCTGCGGCGGAGCGGGAGCCCTGGCCGGTGCGTCCGGAATGTCCCATGTCTCGTCGGCCGCAAACAGGATCGGATCCGGCAGGCGCGCGCGCTCGATCCGCGTGAGCCGCTTGCGCAGCGTGAGCCATCCGCTCCCGTCCGGCAGCATCAGGCCGAGATACGCGCGCGCCTGCTCGCCGCACACGGCGAGCCGCAGGCGGTCGGCATCCGCCTTTGCCCGCGCGGAAAACACCGTGAAGAGCCCGGCCTGCGTCACGCTCAGCGTGCCGATGGGCTTGTTTTGCTGCAGGATCGGATAATCAGGCATAAAAAATCACTCCCGCACCAGACTATGCGCGGGAGTGATGGATTTAGAACCAGAGTCAGCCGACGCTGTAGCCACCGCGCACCATGACGGTGGTGTCGGCGGGTGGCCTG
>HF985779.1:0-3285 GCA_000432375.1 Firmicutes bacterium CAG:103 | reverse complement strand
GTCGGCGGTCGCCTGAATGCCGGCGCCGTCGGCCTGCACGAGGTACAGGTGATTTTCCGTCAGCTTTGCCCCAACGGCGGCGGTCTCGCCGGTCGTGAGGTCAATGGCGGCGCTCTGCGTCACGGCGGCAGTGCCCGTGCGCATGAGGAGCTCCGTGCCGGCGCGGCCGGTGAGCGTCTGGCCGCTTCCGAGCGTCACGAGCACATACGACCCGCCCGCAGCGGCGACCTGGTCGGCAAACTGATCTTCCATCTCGCGGACTTCCCCGTCGAGCGTGGAGCGGTAGGCGTCCTCCATGCGCGGCTGCACCACATCCTGCAGGTAGCTGGATGTGACGAGCGGGTCTTCCTTTGTGCCGTAGTTTGCGACGGCATACACGGTCACGGCGGCGACCATGGCGAGCGCGACGATGAGGATGATGGTGGTCAGTGTCTTTTTCTTCATAACCGTCCCTCCGTTTGGTGGCGTGGGTGTTTACTGCGGCAGGCCAAAGCTCACGGCGATCGCGTTGTCCACCTGATGCATCGCAGGCTCGTCCAGGCGGCCCATGCGCTCGCGCAGGCGCGACTTATCGAGCGTGCGCACCTGCTCGAGCAGAATCACACTGTCGCGCGTCAGGCCGCAGCTGCGCGCTGCGAGCGAGATGTGCGTGGGCAGGTTGGCCTTGCCGGTCTGCGACGTGATCGCGGCGGCGATCACCGTCGGGCTGTGGCGGTTGCCGGTGTCGTTTTGAATGATGAGCACGGGGCGCATACCGCCCTGCTCGCTGCCGACCACCGGACTGAGGTCGGCATAATAGATATCTCCGCGTCGAACTGGATGCATAGCTTTCATCTCCGATGGAATATTTGCCCCGGTCGATATGTAGGGGCACAGTTATTTTCGCCATCGGAGCGAAATTTATACTTCAGTCGATGTACACGCGCTGCACGCGCTGACTCATGGCGCACAGCAGCTCATATGGGATCGTGCCGGCTTTCTCCGCCTGCTCGGCCACTGAGAGATCGCGGCCGAAGATCGTGGCCACGTCGCCGGGCTGCACCTCGGGGATGTCCGTGACGTCGACCATGCACATATCCATGCAGATGCGGCCGACCTGCGGCGCGCGCTGACCGTGCAGCAGCACATCACCCTTGCCGGAGAGGCTGCGCAGCAGCCCGTCGGCATAGCCGACCGGCAGCACGGCCAGGCGCATATCCCGCGGGCAGGTGAACGTGCGGCCGTAGCTGATTGTGTCGCCCTTGTGGTGATGCGTCACATCGGACACGCGGCTGTAGAGCGACATGGCCGGGCGCAGATCGAGCCCGGCGGTCTCTTTGGCCGGGAACACGCCGTAGAGCAGCAGGCCGGGGCGCACCATGTCGAGGTGCATCTCGGGATAGTTGATGACGGCGCCGCTGTTGGCGCAATGGCGGATGGCGAAACGGTGGCCGGTCGCCTGCTCCATGCGCTCGATTGCGTGCGTAAAGCGCGAAAACTGCAGCTGCGTGTACGGGTCGCCGTTTTCGTCCGAGACGGCAAAGTGCGTGAACACGCCCGTGAAGTTCAGGTGCGGCAGCGAGAGCGCCTCGATCATCTCGTCGAGGTGGCTGTCGTCGTGTACGTCAAAGCCCGTGCGGCCCATGCCGGTCTCGAGCTTCATGTGCGCGTCCAGCCGCAGGCCGGTGCCGGCGAGAAAGCGGTTGAGCTCGCGTGCATATTCGATGCTGCCGACCGCCTGCGTCACACCGAGTGTGGCCAGATCGACCGCGATATTCGCCGACTGCGGGCCGAGTAGCAGGATGTTCATCGTCACGCCGGCGGCGCGCAGCTCCTCGGCCTCGTCATAGCAGTTGACGGCCACCCACTGGCAGCCCGCCCGCTGCAGCCGCTGCGCCACGCGCACCGCGCCGTGGCCATAGGCATTGGCCTTGCAGACGCCGAGCATCTGGCAGCCGTCCGGCAGGCGGCTGCTGATCTCACGATAATTGTGTTCCAGATCATTGAGACTGATCTCTACCCAGGTTCGGATCTTGCGATTCATCGTTCATACTTCCTTGTTCCAGATTCCAGTTTTCCATGGTGCAGCGCAGACAGAGCGTGTCGTCGACCGACAGCTCCGCGCACTGCGGTACCGTGCCGTCCAGATACAGACGCACGGCGGTGTGATCGTCCGTGATGAGCTGCACGACCTGCAGCCCGTCCTCCGTCCACGTCAGGTCGACATAGCCGCTGCGGATGGCCTGCACCACATAGGGCAGCGCCGTCAGCGGCGTCAGGCCCGCGCCATTGAGGTCGCCCGCCGGGAGGATAATGTCATCAAAGGCGAGCGTGCTCGCCCCGTCGCGCAGATGGGCCGTGACACCGGCCGCCTGCTCCGGCGCCGTGACCGTGAGGTCATAGCCGTCCGGCAGCTCCTGACAGGTGAGCGTGTAGTCCGTGACCGTGTCGCCGCGCTGGACGCGCACCTGCGCCGTCACGGTGACGAGCTTGCCCGTGAGCGTGTCACGAAAGGCTTCAAACGTCTGTTCTCCCGCGCCGTGTCCGCACGCGGACAACAGCAGCAGGCTTATCATCAGTGCAGCGATCGCTTTGCGCTGCATACTGCCTCCTATCGGATGATGGGTTTTGTGACCTCCGGCAGGGCCGCGATCACATCGGTCGGGTTCATCGCATATTCGCCCATGCGCCCGGCGCAGAGATCGCCCGCCCGGCCGTGCAGCCAGACGGCGGTCTGCACCGCGTCGTGCGCGGGCATCTGGCACAGCAGCGCACCGAGCATGCCCGCCAACACATCGCCGCTGCCGCCCTTGGCCATGCCGGGGTTGCCGACGCGCAGCACCGCCGCGTCCCCGTCGGGGAATGCGCAGACCGTCTCCGGCCCTTTGCGCACGACCGTGCAGCCGTGCCGGACGGCAAAATCGGACGCCGCCTCCGCCCTGCCGGTTTTATCCGGCCCGGCCAGACGGGCAAACTCCCCATCGTGCGGCGTGAGCACGATGGGCGCGCGGGCGCGCTCGAGCACCGCCGCGTCCTGCGCGACGGCAAAGAGCGCGTCGGCATCGAGCACGAGCGGTGTGCCGGACTGCATAACGACCGCCTGCACCAGCGCCGTGAGCGTGTCATTCCGGCCGAGACCCGGCCCGAGCACGCACACATCGCTCTTTTCCAGCCGCTCGAGCAGCACCGGCAGGGCGTCGCGCGCGAGCTTCCCTTCCGCCGACGGCAGCGGAAACGGCATCGCCTCGTCGTTTTTCACGGCGGTGACGGCATAGATCGCCTCCGGCACGCCGACGGACACCTGCC
>HF985778.1:15178-16085 GCA_000432375.1 Firmicutes bacterium CAG:103 | reverse complement strand
CGACCAGTCGAGCGTGCCGGAAACGCCGCGCACCGTCAGCTCCGTGAGCCCGGTGAAATCCTCCAGCCCGGACGTGCTGTCCAGCTCGCAGTCGGTGAGCGAGAGCGCCGTGAGCGCCCGCTCGCGGTCGAAGCTGCGGAAGAAATCGCTGCGCAGGTCGCATCCCACCAGCGTCAGGTGCGTGAGCGAGGACTTGTGCAACACGATGAGCAGCTCGCGGCGCGTGCAGTGCGAGAGCGTGACGTCCTGCAGCTTCGTGAGCGCGCGCAGCTCGGACAGATCCGACACATTCGCGCCGTTGAGACTCAGCTTCCGCACGTTCAGACAGCGGCCGAGGCCGGTGAGGTCGGTGACGGCGTTGCCGTCGGCCGTGAGGGCCGTGAGCTTCGGCAGCTGCTCGATGCCCGACAGGCTCGTGAGCCGGTTGGCGCTGACATCGAACACCTCCACACCGCAGGCGGGCAGGCTCTCGAGCGAGGTCAGCGACTGAAACTGCACCGAGACCGCCGTCAGGCTCGGAAAATACGCGAGGTCGGACAGGTCGCGGATGTCGCCGCGCCGCACGGTGACGGCCTGGCCGGAGGGGTCGATCATCTCCGCCGTCTCGACGCCGGCGGCCGCCGCGTCCACGCCCTGCTGCGGGGCGGCGAACCAGTACCGGTCGCCGCAGACGTACAGCGCCGTGAGGCCCTTGAGGTCCGCGACCGTTAGCTCGCCCGCGGGCTTGCCGGCATAGTCGCGCGCGGCCTGCTCGAGCAGCGGGTTCTGGAACTGGGCGACCGTGTCGTCCGCGAGCGTCTGCACCGCGACGGTCTTGACCGTGAAGCGGTAGAGCAGGCCCGTGAAGTGGCCGACGATGCCGGCCGCGATCAGGCAGCCGACGAGCACGACGGCGATGATCGCCGCC
>HF985778.1:0-15167 GCA_000432375.1 Firmicutes bacterium CAG:103 | reverse complement strand
ATCGCCGCCGCGAGGCCGCGGCGCCTTTTCTTCGGCCGCGCGGGCTTTGGCGCTTTGGCAGGCTTTTCGCGCCTGGCCCGGCGGGGAGATTCGCCGCGGGGCGTTTTCTCCTTCGCCTTTTTCGCGGGCGCGGGCGCGTCCGGCAGCTCCGGCGGCTCGCCGGCGAATTTGCCTGCATCGAGCAGCTCGGCCGAGAAGAGCTTGTCGTAGAAATATTCCTCGCTCGGATAGGTATACTTCATGAGCGCGAAGAGGTTGCCGATCTGCATCTCCATGCCGGGAGAGAGCTCCGTCGGCTCGAGGTAGACGTTGATGACGGGCTTGCGCTTGGTCAGGGCATAGTGCATCTCCTTGCGGCAGTTGTCCGAGCGCAGGTACGCCGGGGACAAAAACGCCAGCACGAGCTGCGCGCGCTCAAGATGCGACGCGATGCTCTCCGGCCACTCGCTGCCGGCCTCGATGCCCTCATCGTACCAGACGCGAAAGCCGCGCGACTGCAAGGTGCTGATGATCTCGAGCACGGCCGCGTCGTTCTTGTGCGCGTAGCTGACGAAGAGATACGGCAGCGTGCCCTCATAGGGGCGCAGAAGGGTTTTCACGAAACCACCTCCGGAAAAATTTCAAAAATGGACTGAATTTTGTTCGTGTATCACACACATTCGTGCCCGGCAAGGGCTTTGAGCCCGGCGAGGTACGCATACGGCACGCGCAGCCCGCCCCGGCCGGAGCCGAGGGCGATGTCCGGCTTGCGCAGACCGTGATAGTCCGAGCCGCCGGAGGGCGCGAGGCCGAAGCGCGCGGCCAGCGCCTGCGCGATCTCCGTCTGCTCGGGCGTATAGGTCGTATAGCGCACCTCGACGCCGAGGGCCCCGGCGTCCGCCGCCGCGGCGAGCATGGCGGCGCGCTGCGCATCGTCAAAGCGGTACTTGAAGATGTGCGCCACGACTGGCACGCCGCCCGCCGCGCGCAGGGCGCGGATGGAATCCACGAGCGGGATGTTATAGCGCGGGACGTAAAACGCCTTGCCCCGGCCGAGCAGACCGCGCATACCGTCGGACACCGAGGGGATGCACCCACGCTGCACGAGCAGCGCCGCGATGTGCGGCCGGCCGAGCACCGTCTGCCCCGGGAAGGCCGCGTGCAGGTCGTCCATCGTGATGGGGTAGCCCGCGTCGTGCAGGCGCTGCACCATGGTCTCGTTGCGGGCATTGCGCTCGTCGGTCGCGCGGGTCATGAGCGCGCGCAGCGCGGCATTGCCCGTGTCCATGAAGTAGCCGAGCAGGTGCACCTCCTCGCCGCCCCAGACGGTGGACAGCTCCACGCCGGGCACGACCTCGATGCCGCAGCGCTGCCCCGCCGCGAGGGCCTCCGGCAGGCCGGCGAACGTGTCGTGATCCGTGACGGCCACGGCCCGCAGGCCGAGCGCCGCCGCCTGCTGCACGACGGCGGCCGGTGTGTCCGACCCGTCGGACGCGAGCGTGTGCGTGTGCAGGTCAATCCGCTCCATGGCGCACCTCCAGCCCGTCCGGCAGCGCGTTGCCCTGCCAGAGGACAAAGACCGTGCCGTCTGTGACGCGCACCGTGGCCGCCGCGCCGGTGAACGAATTGCTCACGCCGAGCGGCATGGCGCAGCGCAGCTCCGCGTCCGTGATCTCGTAGAGCAGGCCGCGCAGCGTGACGCCGCGCGCGGCATCGCCGCCCCCGCGCGGGGCATCGCCGCTGCTGAAGACGGACACCGTGCCCTCCATGCCGGTGGGAAAGGCCAGCGTGCCGTTTTGCACCGCCGTGACCACCCAGCCGCAGCCGATGAGCCAGCCCTGCGCGCCCGCGTCCGTGAGCCCGCGCAGCGTCTGCAGGCTGGCGATCGTCTGGTCGAGGCGGCCGCCGAGCGCGCCCGCGATCACAAACTTCCGGTACCCGTGCGCCAGCGCCCAGCGCACGGCGAGGCCGAGGTCGGTGTCATCCTTCATGACCGGGTGCGTCTCCACGTTCGGGTGGTCCGGCCGGTAGCCGAGGGAGTCAAAGTCGCCCATGACGAAGTCCGGCTCGATGCCGCGCGCCTTCAGCGTGCGGTAGCCGCCGTCGGCCGCGATCACGTAGTCCCCCGGCCGGGGGCTCAGGCGCACGCCGTCAAGACTGGCCGCGCCGACGATATAGCAAATGTTTTCCAAATTCATTCCAGCTTTCCTGAATTTTCGTCCGATATTGTACCACATTCCGCGCGGCGAGAAAAGAATTGCATGTAAACAGTATTTGTTAGATTTTAAACTCGCCAAAAATCAAAAATTTTATTTCTATTGTTACTGATATATGATATAATTCCGACGTTGGCAGCACGCCGGATCTCCCCCGCGCCGCTGCCGCCCCCACCTCTGCGGCCCCGCCGCAGTCAGAAAGGAGACACGACCGTGTCAGAAAAGGTTTTCAACAAGGTCCTTGCCGCCAACCGCGGCGAGATCGCGGTGCGTATCTTCCGCGCGTGCTATGACCTCGGTATCCACACCGTGGCCATGTACTCCAAGGAAGACGAACTGAGTCTGTTCCGCACCCGCGCCGACGAGGCGTATCTCGTCGGTGAAAACAAGAGCCCCCTGGGCGCGTATCTCGACATCCCCGAGATCATCGACCTGGCCAAGCGCCGCGGCGTCGACGCCATCCATCCGGGCTACGGTTTCCTGTCCGAAAACGCGGACTTTGCCCGCGCCTGTGAAGAGGCCGGCATCACGTTCATCGGGCCTCCGAGCGACGTGCTCGGCAAAATGGGCGACAAGCTCTCGGCCAAGCAGATCGCCATGGAGTGCGGCGTGCCGGTCATCCCCGGCTGCTCCGAGCCCCTGCGCGACGGGCAGGAGGCGCTCGAGAAGGCCATCAGCTTCGGCTTCCCCGTCATCCTCAAGGCGGCAGCCGGCGGCGGCGGCCGCGGTATGCGCCTGTGCGAGATGCCCGAGGACGTCATCCCCGCGTTCGAGCTCGTCAAGAACGAGGCGCGCAAGGCCTTCGGCAATGACGACATCTTCATCGAGAAATACCTCGTGCAGCCCAAGCACATCGAGGTGCAGATCCTCGCCGACCAGTACGGCAACGTGCGCCACCTCGGCGAGCGCGACTGCTCGCTGCAGCGCCGCTACCAGAAGGTCGTGGAGTTTGCGCCCGCGTGGAGCGTGCCCGAGAGCATCCGCGAGCAGCTGCACGCCGACGCCGTGAAGATCGCCGAGGCCGTCGGCTATGTCAACGCCGGCACGGTGGAGTTCCTCGTCGACCGCGACGGCAACCACTACTTCATCGAGATGAACCCCCGCATCCAGGTCGAGCACACCGTCACCGAGATGGTCACGAGCATCGACCTCGTGCGCGCGCAGATCCTCATCGCCGAGGGTCAGCCGATCAGCCACCCGGAGATCGGTCTGGGCGACCAGAACAATCTCAAGGTCAACGGCTACGCCATCCAGTGCCGCGTGACCACCGAGGACCCGGCCAACAACTTCGCGCCCGACAACGGCAAGATCGAGGCCTACCGCTCCGGCGGCGGCTTCGGCGTGCGTCTCGACGGCGGCAACGCCGGCACGGGCTCGATCATCTCGCCGTACTATGACTCCCTGCTCGTCAAGGTCACGAGCTGGGACTGCACCTTCCCCGCCGTCTGCCGCAAGGCCACCCGCGCCATCAATGAAGAGCACGTGCGCGGCGTCAAGACGAACATCCCGTTTGTGACGAACATCCTCACGCACCCGACGTTCATCGCCGGCAAGTGCCACACGAAGTTCATCGACGAGACGCCGGAGCTGTTCGAGTTCACCGAATCGCGCGACCGCGCGACCCGCGTGCTCAAATACATCGCCAACATCCAGGTCAACAATCCCGACGCCGAGCGCCACCAGTACGACACGCCGCGCTTCCCGAAGGCGCAGCGCGAGATCTCGAAGCAGGACGGGCTCAAGCTCCTGCTCGACACCGACGGCCCCGAGGCCGTCAAGGACTGGGTCCTCGGCCAGAAGAAGCTGCTCATCACCGACACGACGATGCGCGACGCGCACCAGTCCCTGCTGAGCACCCGCCTGCGCACCCGCGACATGCTCAAGGGCGCCGACGGCACGGCCGACATCCTCGCCGACTGCTTCTCGCTCGAGATGTGGGGCGGCGCGACGTTTGACACCGCCTACCGCTTCCTGCATGAGTCCCCGTGGGAGCGCCTGGAGATGCTGCGCGAGAAGATCCCGAACATCCCGTTCCAGATGCTGCTGCGCGGCTCGAACCTCGTCGGCTACGCGAGCTATCCGGACAACCTTGTGCGTGCCTTCATCGCCGAGTCCGCCCGCGAGGGCATCGACGTGTTCCGCGTGTTCGACTCGCTCAACTGGCTGCCGAACATGGAGACCGCCATGGACGAGGTGCTGCGTCAGGGCAAGTTCCTCGAGGGCACCGTGTGCTACACCGGCGATATCCTCGACCCGACGCGCGACCGCTACACACTCGAATACTACGTCAACTTCGCCAAGGAGCTCGAGCGCCGCGGCGTGCACATGCTGGCCATCAAGGACATGTCCGGCCTGCTCAAGCCCTACGCCGCCAAGAAGCTCGTGAGCACCCTCAAGCAGGAGATCGGCATCCCCATCCACCTGCACACGCACAACACCACCGACAACCAGATCGCGACCTATCTCATGGCGGCCGAGGCCGGCGTGGATGTGGTCGACACCGCCATCGGCCCGCTGGCCAACCTCACGAGCCAGCCGTCGATGAACGCCGTCGTCGAGTCCCTGCGCGGTCAGGAGCGCGACACCGGCTTTGACCCGCAGCGCCTGCAGGAGCTGGCCGATTACTGGGCCGACGTGCGCCTGCGCTACGAGAGCTTCGACAAGGGCCTCAAAGTGCCCGTCACCGATATCTACCGCTACGAGATCCCCGGCGGCCAGTACACGAACCTGCAGCCGCAGGTCGAGTCGCTCGGCCTCGGCCACCGCTTCGCGGAGGTCAAGGAGATGTACCGCACCGTCAACATCATGCTCGGTGACATCATCAAGGTCACGCCGTCGTCCAAAATGGTCGGCGACCTGGCGATCTTCATGGTGCAGAATGACCTCACGCCAGAAAACATCGTCGAGCGCGGCGAGACCCTCGCCTTCCCCGACAGCGTCGTGAGCTACTTCAAGGGCATGATGGGCCAGCCGCCCTGCGGCTTCCCGAAGGATCTGCAGCGCGTCGTGCTCAAGGGCGAGAAGCCGATCACCGGCCGCCCCGGCGACCTGCTGCCGCCCGTTGACTGGGATCAGCTGCGCAGCGAGATCCGCAAGTTCTACCCGAACTACGAGGAGCCGCGCTCCCTCATCTCCTACGCCATGTACCCGAAGGTCTATGAGGAGTACATCCGCCACCGCAAGGAGTATGGCTACATCATGCGCATGGGCAGCCACGTGTTCTTCAACGGCATGGCCGTCGGCGAGATGAACAAGATCAACATCGAGGACGGCAAGACCCTCATGATCAAGTACATCGGCCTCGGCGACCGCAACGACGACGGCACGCGCAACGTGCAGTTCGAGCTCAACGGCATGCGCCGTGAGGTCGCCGTGCCCGATCCGACCGCGACCGACACGGCCAAGACCGTCGTCATGGCCGACCCGAACGACAAGAGCCAGGCCGGCGCATCCATCCCCGGCATGGTGTCGAAGGTCAACGTCAAGCCCGGCGATCAGGTCAAGGTCAACGACGTGCTCGCCGTGATCGAGGCCATGAAGATGGAGACGAGCGTCGTCGCCCGCATGGACGGCACGATCGACGAAGTCTTTGTCAAGGGCGGCCAGACGGTCAAGGCCGGCGAGCTGCTGCTGACGATCAAGTAAATCCCCGGTTTTCCAAGCGGAGCGCACCGTCGTGCGCTCCGCTTTTGCGCGCGAAAAAACAAAGGCAGATGGCAGTTTTTCAAGCCTTCTCCGCAAAGGGGAAGGCTTGAAAAGGCACTCCGCTGTGTTTTTGTCCATTTTGCTGCTTTTGTCCCCATCCGCGCCGGAAAGACTGGAAATGCCCGGAGCATTATGTTATAATCTTTGAACCATCATGATGAGACTGGGTCAGTATCACCGCAGGCACCCAGATCTGAGAGGAGTTTTTTCCGTGCTTGTGCCCTATTCCTGGTTCCAGATCCTCTGGTACTTCTACATTTACGGCTTTCTCGGCTGGTGCTCCGAGGTGGCCTTCGCCGCCGTCGCGCACGGCAAGTTCGTCAACCGCGGCTTCGTCAACGGCCCGATCTGCTCCATCTACGGCTTCGGCGTGATGAGCGTACTGCTCGTGCTCGGGCCGCTCAAGAGCAGCTTCTGGCTGCTGTTCGGCGGCAGCGTACTGTTCACGAGCGCCATCGAATACCTCACCGGCTGGGTGCTCGAAAAAGTGTTCCACGACAAGTGGTGGGACTACTCCAAGCGCCCGCTGAACATCAAGGGCTACGTGTGTCTGGAGTTTTCGGTGCTGTGGGGGCTGGCGTGCGTGTTCGTGGTCGATGTGTTCCAGCCGCTCGTGGCCAAGGTCGTCGACCTCATCCCGAAAAAGCTCGGCTGGGCGCTGCTCGGCATGTTCAGCGTCCTGTGGATCACGGACAACATCATCACCGCCATGGAGATCCGCAAGCTGCCGAAGAAGCTGCGTGCCCTGCAGGCCATCGAGGATTCGCTCACGGCCATCTCCGACGAGATCGGCGAGGAGATCTATATTCGCGCCTCGGACGCGAAGGACCGCAGCATGGAGGTTTACACCGACGCGAAGGAAAAAGGCGAGCAGATCGCAGAAAAGCGCGCCGAGAACTCGCTCATGCGCCGCAGCGAACTGCTGGCACGCCGCAGCGAACTGCTGCAGCGCCGCGAGGAGCTGCTGGACCAGCGCAACATCGTGCACGAGCGTATCGCGCAGGCGTTCCCGGCGCTGCGCGAGGGCAAGACCAACGGCCCGGCCTTCGCGCGCGTGCATGAGCACGCGCAGCGCCGCAAGCAGCTGGCCAAAGCCCTGAAGGCAAAGGCCAGAGAACTCAAGAACAAGGCCAAGGACCGCTCCTGACCTGACACGGGAAAAGGAGATAACTGAAAACCATGAATCTCTATCTGATCGGACATGATTACCGCTACGCGGCGGAGCAGATGCTGCTGACGCTGTTTCCGGATGAGCGCCCGGTGTATCCGGACGGCCGGCCGACCGGCGACCGCGCGGAGCTGCGGCTCATGTCCGGCGCAAAGGTGACGACCGCGACGTGCGTGCTCGTCTATCAAGGCCGGACGGCCAACGGCCGCACGAGCGTGCCCAACGAGGAACTGACCGACCCCAACGAGACCGACCGGCGGCTGCAGGGTGCGGTCAAGCGCGCGTTTTACCGCGCGGCCATGGGCATCGGCCTGCCGCACCGGCCGTGGGGCATGCTCACGGGCGTGCGCCCCGGCAAGCTCATGACCCCCTTGCTCGCGCAGGGCATGGGCGATGTGCAGGCCGCGCGCTATTTCGAGCGGCACTACGACGTCGCGCCCGCGCGCGCCGCGCTCGTCGTGCGCACCGCCCACGCTACGCTGCGCGCCATGGACTCGCTCGGCGAAAAGGACGTGTGCCTGTACGTGGGCATCCCGTTTTGCCCGACGCGCTGCGCCTACTGCAGCTTTGTGAGCCAGTCGGTGGAAAAGAGCATGGCGCTCGTGCCGGAATTTCTGCAGGCGCTCGCGCGCGAGATCGCGGCGCCCGCGCGCGAGATCGCGGCGACCGCCGAGGCCGTGCACCGCGCCGGTCTGCGCGTCGTGTCGCTCTACATCGGCGGCGGCACGCCGACCACGCTCTCGGCGCGCCAGCTCGACGCGCTGTGCACGCAGCTCGACGCGGCATTCGACCTCAGCGCCCTGCGCGAGTTCACCGTCGAGGCCGGCCGGCCCGACACCATCACGGCCGACAAGCTGCACGTGCTGCGCGCGCACCGGGTCGACCGCATCAGCGTCAACCCGCAGACGCTCGACGACCGCGTGCTCGAAACGATCGGCCGCCGCCACACGGCGCAGGACATCTATGACGCGCTGCAGCTCGTGCGCACGACCGGCGGCTTTGCCGTGAACATGGACCTGATCGCCGGCCTGCCCGGCGACACGCCGGACGGCTTTCGCACCACGCTCGAGCAGGTGCTCGCGCTCGCGCCCGAAAATATCACCGTGCACACGCTCTCGCGCAAGCGCGGGGCAGACCTCTCGCAGCAGACGGCGCCCGTCCCCGACGGGGCGCAGGTCGGTGAGATGCTCGACTTTGCCAATACCGCGCTCGACACAGCGGGCTACGCGCCGTATTACCTCTACCGGCAGAAGTTCATGTCCGGCGGATTTGAAAACGTCGGCTGGACGCGGCCGGGACAGGAGAATCTCTACAACATCTGCATCATGGAAGAGCTGTGCAGCATTCTCGCCATGGGCGGCGGCGCCTCGACGAAGCTCGTGTGCCCCGGCGGCCGGCTCGAGCGGCACATCGACCCCAAATATCCCACGGAATACATCGCCAATATCGACCGCATCTGCGCGGCCAAGGCAAAACTGGAGGCATTTTTCCTATGAGCTATCAGATCCAGGAGATCAACCGCCGCATCCAGGCTGACCCCAAGGAATTCGTGGATGCGTGCGACGCGGCCTATGCCGAAAAGATCGAGCGCGCGGCCCGCGCCATCGCCGAGAATGTGCGCACGTGCCCGATCGTGCTGCTGTCCGGCCCGTCCGGCAGCGGCAAGACCACCACGGCCATGAAGATCGCCGAGGCTCTGCGCGGGATGGGCATCGGCAGCCAGAGTCTCGCCATGGACGACTATTTCCGCACCGTGAACCCGCGCACCGCGCCGCGCACGCCGGAGGGCAACATCGACTTCGAGTCCCCCGCGTGCCTGGACATGGACCTGCTCGGCAAGCACCTCAACGCGCTCGCCCGCGGCGAGGAGATCCACCTGCCGCGCTACAATTTCGTCACGCGCGTGCAGTCCGGCCCGATCGGCCGGCCCATGCGTCTCGGCAAGGACGAGGTCGTCGTGTGCGAGGGCATCCACGCGCTCAATGACGACATCGCCGCCTACTGCCCGGATGCGTTCCGGCTGTATATCAGCGCGCGCTCCGTCGTCGTCGACGGTGACGGACAGGAGATATTCAAGGGCACGTGGATGCGCCTGCTGCGCCGCCTCGTGCGCGACAGCAACTTCCGCGGCACCCCCGCCGCCGCGACGCTGGACATGTGGGCAAACGTCCGCCGCGGCGAGAAGCGGTTCATCTCCCCGTTCAAGGAGCGCGCGAACCTGATGTTCGACTCGTCGTTCCCGTGCGAGGTGTCCATCCTGAAAAACTACGCCGCGCCTCTGCTCGCGGCCGTGCCCGAGGGCGCGGAGCGCTATGCGGAGATCCGCAGCATCCTGCCGGCGCTCGAGCGCTTCGAGACGATCGACCCCGCCCTGCTCGCGCCCGAGAGCATGCTGCGCGAGTTCATCGGCGGCGGCGTGTACAGCTACTGAGCGGGCGGCACCCAGCTCCCCTGCCCCGCAGGGGAGCCCGAGGGGGCTTTTCAAGCCTTCCCCTTGAGGGGAAGGTGGCGCGGCGCTCTGCGCCGTGACGGATGAGGTGTCGTCGGATGTACGGCGCATAACTTGTGCCGCTGGAGGAAACCGCGGCCTTTCCACCTCATCCGCCGAACAAAGTTCGGCACCTTCTCCTCAAGGAGAAGGCTAAGGGTGCGGGTCGGACACACGCCGTGCCACTGATGCCGTCGAATACCGCAAATGCAAAGAGCCTTCTCCCAACGGAGAAGGTTTTTTGCGTTCTGGCACGCCGGGCGGCGGTTTTTGTGACAGGATCGCAGAAGATGAGAAGAAGGATTTGTCAGCACTGTACAGATTTTGAAACTTCATTTTGGAACTATTAACAAATATGATAAATATCATTCCAATTTCAGAATCATCCTACTAAAATAAGGGTGAGGCAAAACCGGATACACACATCTTACCGAAACAGGAGGTCATCGTATGGAACCGTTTGCACTGGTAAAAATGATGGGAACCTTTGTGGCCAATGGCATGACCGGGCGGATCGTCCTGTATCTGCTCCTGCTTGCCGCCGGCGTCGGCGTGCGGTGCGTTTTGCAGCGCCGGCGCGATTTCCGGGCGGCCGTGGGCATCAGCGCCGGGCTGTGGCTCGTGTGCGAGATCCTCGTGGACATCGGCGCGGTGCATGAAATGTCGATCGGCCTGTTCAGCGCCGCCGCCGCTCTGGGTGCGATGGGCCTGATGTTTGCGCTCGGCCTGCTGCTGTGTGCCCTTGTCTGCCGGCTGCTGCGCCGGAAGCAGCTCGCGTGACCCTATGGCAAACGCCCCCGCGGGAACATCCCGCGGGGGCGTTATTTCTTCGCCGCGCCGTCAGCTCAGCCGCTGCACGAGCGCGTCCCACAGCTCCAGCAGCCGGAAGCGCACGACATAGCCGCCGTCGGACTCCGTGACGAGGCGCACATCGTCGTCCGAGAGCGCCTGCACCGCCTGCTCCGACAATCCCGCCGCCTGCGCGCACAGCGGCGGGAAGATGACGCACCACCAGTTGTGCCCCGCGCCCGCGCCGAGCGTCACGCGCAAGGAGGTGTACACCCCCGCCGGGAGGGCGAACGTGCCGTAGTCGCGCGTCGGGTAATGCTCGGGGCCCAGCGCCACGCGCACCGGCCGCTCCCCCGCCGCCGCCTGCGCCGCGCGGGCGATGCCGTCGAGGTCGCCCGCGATAAGCTGCTGCGCCGCGTCGACGTCCGTCACGCCCTGCAGCTGCGGCTCGAGATAGGCCAGCACCGCGTCGCGCACCTGCAGCTTCACGGCCTGCTCGGCGTCGTCGTCCGAGACGGCGATCACGTGCAGCCGCACGAGCCGGGCCGCGAGCAGCTGGCTGCGCGCCTGCGCCCACGTGCCGGTCAGCAGCGTCACGCACACGGCCAGCAGCAGCGCCAGCTCCCACGGACGCAGCGCGCGGCCGGGATCGGAATTGATGGAGAGAGAATGGGTATGCATCGTATGTCCGCCTTTCTGTGATGAAAAAACTGCCGGTACCGGGCATCTGTGCTCAGTATCGGCAGTTTTGTTCGGTTTTAATCCGGGAACGCTCAGATCTCCAGGCGGCCGATGGTCTCGGTCAGGAAGCACTCGGCATAATCGCGCGCGAGCCGGCGCTTGGCATACGCCGCGCTGTCGGCATCGGCAAAGATGCCGAACACGGCCGAGCCCGTGCCGCTCATGACCGCGCCGAGCGCGCCGCCGTCGAGCAGGCGGCTCTTGATGGCCGCGATCTCGCCCTCGCGGTGGGTGAGCACGTCCTCAAAGACGTTGTACATCCGGCGGGCGAGCTTGCCCATATCCCCGTCGGCGAGCGCGGCGCAGATGCCCTCCGTGTCCGGGCGGCAGCGCGAGGTGCGCGCGTCCACGCGGTGGAACAGCTCCGGCGTCGAGATCGGAAAATCCGGCTTGCAGATCACGACCGGCATGCGCGGCATGGGCGTGACGGGCGTGAGCCGCTCGCCGCGGCCCTCGGCCAGCATCGTGCCGCCCGCGACACAGTACGGCACGTCCGAGCCAACCTGTGCACCCATCTCCTCGAGCTGCGTGCGGGTGAAGCCCGCGCCGGTCAGCCGCTCGAGCGCGCGCAGCACGGCCGCCGCGTCCGACGAGCCGCCGCCCAGCCCCGCGCNNAGCCGCCGCCCAGCCCCGCGCACACGGGGATGCGCTTGTGCAGCCGGATGTGCACACCGCAGGTAAGCCCCGCGCGAGAGAGAAACACCTGCGCCGCGCGCACGGCCACATTGTCCGCCCCGCAGGGCAGATAGCTGCGGTTGGTCTCGGCGCGGCAGACGCCCGTGTCGTCGAGCGTGACGGTCACGTCGTCGTGCAGGTCGACGCTCTGCATGACCATGCGTAGGTCGTGAAACCCGTCGGAGCGCGCACCGAGCACGTCCAGCGACAGGTTCAGCTTCGCCCACGCGGCCTCCATCGTCGTGCCGGTCACAGTTTTTTCAGCTCGAAGAGCAGATCCATCAGCTCCGCGCCGTCGTCCACATACGGGCCCTTGCGGCCGTTGGCCTCGGAATACGGCAGGCCGGAGCCCTCGCTCACGCGGCTGTCATAGAGCACGAACGGCACGGGGTCGGCGCCGTGCGCGCCGTTGGCCATATACGTCATGTGGTCCGAGAGCAGCAGCAGGCGGAAGTCCTCGCCCGCGGCGCGCAGCGCCTCGGTCACGGGGGCGACGATGTCGGCGCTCAGGCGCTCGATGGAATAGATCTTGTGCTCGAGGTCGTGGTTGTGCGTGGCCTCGTCCGGGCCCTCGAGATGCAGGGCCACAAAGTCGTGCTTTTTGAGCACGCCCAGCGCGGCGGCGACCTTCGCGGCGTAGTCGGTGTCCCACTCGCCGGTCGCGGTCGGGACGGTGACGGCCTCAAGCCCCGTCAGGATGCCGATACCGTGGCACAGCGGCACGGCCGAGACGACGCCGCCGTCCGAGCCGTAGTGCTCGGGGAAGTTCGGCAGCGCGGCCGCCGTGCCCTCGGCCCAAAACCAGACGCCGTTGGCCGGGAGCTTGCCGGCGGCGCGGCGCGCGACGTTGATCGGGTGCTGGTCGAGAATGTCGAACGCGCGGCGCATGAGCTCGCGCAGCACGTCGGCGTTCGGGCAGCCGGTGGGCAGGATGGGGCCGATCTCCTCGCCGAGATGGTCGTGCGGCGGAGCGAGCTGAATGCCCTTGATGTCCACGTGGCTCTGCACCGCGAGGTGGCGGAACGACGAGCCCTTGTGGATGACCATGCCGGCCTGCTCGGCCAGCGGGCGGAAGTCGGGGTGGTCAAAGAGCATCGTCACGAGCTCGTCCGACTCGCGGCCCTCGATGCTGCCCGCGCTGTGGGAGATGATGTGCTTGTGCTCGAACGGCACGTCCTCATCGGCATACGTGACCATGTTGCAGCGGTAGCACGCATCGCCGGGGGCGAGCCGGATGCCGGACGCCGCCGCCTCGAGCGGGGCGCGGCCGAAAAAGTACTTGCGCGGCGAGCAGCCGAAGATGGACATGATGGCCGTGTCGCTGCCGGGGGCGAAGCCCTCGGGCACATTGCGCACGCTGCCGAGGATGCCGTGGCGCGCGAGGGCATCGATCGCGTCTTTTTTCGATGCTTCGAGCGGCGTGCGGCCGCCGAGCGTGTCGAGCGGATGGTCGGCCATGCCGTCGCCGATGACGAGAATGTATTTCATACTGTATCCCTCTTTTCGGAAGATTTTTCGCCGCGGGGTGCCCTGTGGGATGCCGGGACCCGCAGTTTTTTCTGCCCCACAGTATATACTATTTCCCCCGGTTTGTGAAGCGGCATGGCGCGTTCCGGGGCATTTTGCTGCTATTTGTAGAATTCAACAAAATTATTCAAATCATTAAATTAGGTATTGGCAACTTTTCGTCATCATGATATAGTAGAATACTGTTAAGTATCCGCTAAGTTTTCGCTAAGAAATTGCCCCGGCATTGCCGGGGTTTTCCGCAGATCGGGAGGGACAGCAAATGTCGATCGGACAATATCTGCTCGGCGGCGTAGCCGGACTGGTGTTCGGCCTGCTCGTGGCCGCCGGCAACACGCTGCTGACGCGCCGCAGCCTGCAGCGCGCCAAGCAGAGCCAGGCCACCGTCATGGGCACCAGCGGCCTGCGGCAGGTCATCAACCTCGCCGCGCTCGTGCTCGTGTACCTGCTGCGCAAGGTCGTGCCGCTGCCGCTGGCCGGCACGCTCATCGGCACGGCCGTCGGCCTGTCGGGCGGCAGCATCGCCGGCGTGTGGATCCTCGCGCGGAAAATGGACGACACCATCCCCGCCGAGGGCGTGGAAGTGCCGGACGCGGAGACGGCCGAGCTGCCCGAAAACACTGCACAGGAACGCACGCCGGATACCGACCCGGCGGACGAACGGAGGGACGACACCAATGGGTGAGACGAATGTACTGTTTTCCATCGGCCCGCTGGAAGTGACCGGCGCGGTCGTGACCATGTGGGTCATCATCGCCGTGCTGGCGCTGCTGTCGTGGCTGGCCACGCGCAGGCTGCGCGACGTGCCCGGCCCACTGCAGAACGCCGCCGAAATGGCCGTCGAAAAGCTGCAGGGCTTCTACGGCGGCATCCTCGGCCCGGCCAATGCCCGGCGCTACTTCCCGATGATGGCGACGTTTTTCATCTTCATCGTCGTGTCCAACTACATCGGGCTGCTGCCCGGCGCGGGGCAGGTGTTCACCGTGCCGACGGCCACGCTGTCCGTCACGGCGGGCCTGGCCATCATCGCCTTCTGCATGACGCACACCGTCGGCATCCAGCGCCGCGGGCTGGGGGGCTATCTCAAGAGCTTCATCAAGCCCTTCCTGCTCATGCTGCCGCTCAACCTCATCGAGCAGATCGTGCGGCCGTTTTCCCTCGCGCTGCGACTGTACGGCAACCTCTACGGCGAGGAAATGGTCACGCACGAGCTCGGCAACCTCTTCCCGCTCGTGCTGCCGCTGCTCATGCAGGTGCTGAGCCTGCTGTTCTGCCTGATCCAGGCCGTCGTGTTCACGATGCTGCTGTCGATCTATATCGAGGAAGCCATCGAGGAGTGACGCCCTGCATCCCATAACCACGCAAGGAAAGAAGATTCGATCGTTAAGAAACATTAGGAGGAAAAGAGTTATGTCAACCGGAATCATTGCGATCGCCGCCGCGCTCGCCATCGCCATCAGCACCATCGGCCCCGGCATCGGCCAGGGTCTGGCCGCCGCCCACGCCATGGACGCCATCGCGCGCCAGCCCGAGGCCGCCGGCACCATCCGCTCGAACATGATCATCGCCATGGGCCTGCTCGAATCGCTGACGATCTACGGCCTGCTGATCGCGTTTCTGCTGATCGGCAAGCTCGGCTGAGAAGCCCGGAACAAGGGAGGCACACGCTTTGAGCATCAACATCTCCGAACTGATCTGGACGGTGATCTGCTTTTTCGTGCTGCTGGTGGTTTTGAAAAAGCTGCTGTTTGACCCGCTGGTGTCGTTCATGGCCGCGCGCGACGCGCGCATTCAGGACGGGCTCAACGCCGGGCGCACCGCCCAGCAGCAGCTCGACGCGGCCGCGCGCGCGCGCAGCGAGGCGCAGCGCAAACAGGCC
>HF985777.1:23461-44941 GCA_000432375.1 Firmicutes bacterium CAG:103 | reverse complement strand
TGTTTGCATGAAAGAAATGCTGCAGAAGCTGCGCGAGGCTTCCGTCGCCGCCATTTTGCAGGCGGACGACATCACCGCGCTGGAAAACCTGCGTGTGAAGTACCTCGGCAAAAAGGGTGAGCTGACCGCCATCCTCAAGCAGATGGGCCGCCTGTCGGCGGAGGAGCGCCCGGCCATGGGCCAGCTGGCAAACCAGGTGCGCGCTGAGCTTGAGGAAGCGCTCGACCAGCGCCGCGAAGCGCTCAACGCCCGCATGCTCGAGATGCGTCTCAAGGCCGAGACGCTCGATGTGACCATGCCCGGAAAAGCGCCGGAGCTCGGCCACCAGCACCCGATGTATATCGTGCTCGATGAGATCAAGGACATCTTCGTCGGCATGGGCTTTGAGATCCTCGAAGGCCCGGAGATCGAAGAGGCCGAATATAACTTCACCAAGCTCAACACCAGCGAGGGCCACCCCGCCCGCGAGTGGTCGGACACGTTCTATCTGACCGAGGACAGCAGCATCCTCCTGCGCACGCAGACCTCCCCGATGCAGGTGCGCGCCATGGAGAGCAAGCCGCTGCCGATCCGCATGGTCGCCCCTGGCCGCGTCTACCGCAAGGATGAGGTGGACGCCACGCACTCGCCCATGTTCCACCAGATCGAGGGCATGGTCATCGACAAGGGCGTCACGATGGCGGACCTGAAGGGCACGCTCAACACGCTCGTGAAAAAGCTCTACGGTGAGAACACCGTCACCCGCTTCCGTCCGCACCACTTCCCGTTCACCGAGCCGAGCTGCGAGATGGACGTGCAGTGCCACAAGTGCGGCGGCAAGGGCTGCCCCACCTGCAAGGGTGAGGGCTGGATCGAGATCCTCGGCGCCGGCATGATCCATCCGAAGGTGCTCGAGGGCTGCGGCATCGACACGGACGTCTACTCCGGCTGGGCTTTCGGCATGGGCCTGGAGCGTCTGGCGATGCGCCGGTTCAAGATCAGCGACCTGCGTCTGATCTTCGAAAACGACGTGCGCTTCCTGCAGCAGTTCTGAGAAAGGAGAGGCTACCATGATTTTAAGCAGAAAATGGCTCAATGAATTCGTAGACTGCTCGGCCTGGGCCGACCACGACTTTTCCGAGGCAATGACCCTCTCCGGCTCCAAAGTGGAGACGTTCACGGACCTGCACAAGAACATTCAGAATGTCGTCGCGGGCCGCATCGTGGAGATGGTGCGCCACACGAACTCCGACCATATGTGGGTCTGCCAGGTCGATGTCGGCGGCAGCGAACCGCTGCAGATCGTGACCGGCGCGCAGAACCAGAAGGTCGGCGACATGGTGCCCGTCGCGCTCGACGGCTCGCTCCTGCCCGACGGCAAGGAGATCCATGCCGGTATGCTGCGCGGTGAGCACTCCAACGGCATGATGTGCTCGCTCAAGGAGCTCGGCCTGACGCTGCATGACTACCCCTATGCCATCGAGGATGGCCTGTGGGTCATGCAGGAGGACGGCGTGAAGCCCGGCGACGACATTGCCGCCGTCATCGGCATGGACGACCACGTGGTCGAGTTTGAGATCACGCCGAACCGCCCGGACTGCCTGTCCGTGATCGGTCTGGCGCGCGAGGCCGCCGTGACGTTTGACAAGCCCCTCCGCCTGCACACGCCCGACGTCCCCGGCAGCGGCGAGGACATCCACGACCACGTCAGCATCCGCATCGACGATCCGGCGCTCTGCCCGCGCTACACCGCGCGCATGGTGCGCAACGTCAAGATCGCGCCGTCCCCGGCGTGGATGCGCGAGCGCCTGCGCAACAGCGGCGTGCGCCCGATCAACAACATCGTTGACATTACCAACTACGTCATGCTCGAATACGGCCAGCCCATGCACGCGTTCGACTTCTCGTGCATCGGCGGCAAGCAGATCATCGTGCGCACCGCGCGCGAGGGCGAGACCATCCAAACGCTCGACGGCAACGCGCGTAAGCTCACGCCGAACATGCTGTGCATCTGCGACGAGGAAAAGCCCGTCGCGGTGGCCGGCGTCATGGGCGGCGCCAACTCCGAGATCGTTGGCGACACGGCCATGGTCGTCTTTGAGGGCGCAAACTTCAACGGTACGAGCATCCGGCGCACGGCCGCCGCGCTCGGTATGCGCACGGAGGCCTCCGGCCGCTTTGAGAAGGGCCTCGACCCAATGAACACCGTCGCGGCCGTTGACCGCGCGTGCGAACTCGTGGAGCTGCTCGGCTGCGGCGAGGTGATGCGCGGCACCATCGACGTGCTGCCCGAGCCCATCGTGCCCAAGACCGTGAAGCTCGAGCCGGACAAGGTCAACGGCCTGCTCGGCACGGACGTGTCCGAGGCGGAGATGCGCCGCATCCTGCTCGCGCTCGGCTTCGAGCTCGACGGCGACACGATCATCGTTCCGTCCTGGCGCGGCGACGTGGAGCACTACTCCGACATCGCCGAAGAGATCGCCCGCTTCTACGGCTACAACAACATCCCCTGCACGCTCATGCGCGGCCAGACCACCAGCGGCGGCTACACTGACGCGCAGAAGGCGGAGCGCAGCATCGGCACCATGGCCCGCGCGCTCGGCTACAGCGAGATCATCACCTACTCGTTCATCAGCCCGTCGTACTACGACAAGATCCGTCTGCCGGCGGACTCCCCGCTGCGCGACTCCATGAAGATCCTCAACCCCCTCGGCGAGGACACCTCCATCATGCGCACGACCATCCTGCCGTCCATGCTCGAGATCCTCACGCGCAACTATAACTACCGCAACAAGGCCGTGCGTCTCTACGAGATCGGCAAGGTCTACTTCGCCCGCCCGGACGGCATGGCCGACGAGCCGAAGCTGCTGTGCCTCGGCGGCTACGGCGGCGGCATGGACTTCTTCCAGCTCAAGGGCGCGGTCGAGCGCATCCTCGCCGGTCAGCGCATCACGGACGTGACGTTTGAGGCGGAGCATGACAATCCGTCCTATCACCCCGGCCGCTGCGCGAAGGTCTACGCCGGCGGCAAGCTGCTGGGCGTACTCGGCCAGATCCATCCGCTCGTGGCGGCAAACTACGGCGTGGACGCGGAGCTCTACACGGCGGAGCTGTGGCTCGGCGAACTGCTCGCCGCCCGCGGCGCGACCCCGGTCTACACGCCGCTGCCGCGCTTCCCGGCCGTGACGCGCGACATCGCCATCGTCTGCGCCGCCGATATCCCGGTCGCCAAGCTCTCGGCGTGCATCCTCGCCGCCGGTGGGCAGTACCTCAAGGGCTGCGAGCTGTTCGACGTGTACACCGGCGCGCCGATCCCAGTCGGCTACAAGAGCGTTGCCTTCTCGCTGACGCTGCGCGCCGACGACCAGACGCTCACCGACGACCACGCTGAGGAGACCATGCAGAGCGTTCTCAAGGCGCTCAAGGAGACTTTCAACGCGACCATCCGCTGAGCGGCGTCGAGATTTGGAATATTTTAAGAAATATTTCAGAACTTTTTTTGAAAACAGTTGGGAAATTGACTTTACAGTCTTGTGTTTTTTGGTATAATGAACACAAGAACTTGTGTAAGGGAGGGCTTCGCATGGAAGACGCAACCAGACGGTTTAATGCGATCGACAACAAAACAGAAATGAAGGAGATCCTCACTTCCGTGTATCATTCCCTTGTTGTCAAAGGGTACAACCCCATCAACCAGCTCGTCGGCTACATCCTCTCCGAGGACCCGACGTACATCACCAACTACAACAACGCCCGCAGCCTCATCTGCCGTCTTGACCGCGACGAGCTGCTGCAGGAGCTGCTGACCAGCTATCTGGACAAATAAGCAGCGCACGAAACGGAAAAAGCCTCTGCCGGCCGGCAGAGGCTTTTTTCATGAATACACGAATATGCGATAAAAAGCGCCCTTGTCATGGACAAGGGCGTTTCTGTTGGCAGCGGAAGAAGGATTCGAACCCTCACAAACGGAGTCAGAGTCCGGTGTGCTACCATTACACAATTCCGCTACGAACAAATGATATTATACAGATATTTTTGGATTTGTCAACCCCCTGCCGCATATTTTTCACGAAATGAAAAACAGCCCGTTGGCCCTGCCTGCTCACGCAGGCAGGGCCGGGAAACCGGGCTCAGCGGTCGAGGATCTTGCCGTCGATCGAGATCGTGACGACCTGCCATGGCAGGAACTTTCCGCTCGCGCGCAGCGCCTCCCGCGCCGCGTGCTCGAGCCCGCCGCAGCACGGCACCTCCATGCGCACGATGGTCACGCTCTGAATGTCGTTGCCCCGGATGATCTCCGTGAGCTTGTCGGTGTAATCCACCGCATCGAGCTTCGGGCAGCCGATGAGCGTGATCTTCCCTTTCATGAACTCACTGTGCATGTTCGCGTAGGCATACGCCGTGCAGTCGGCCGCAATGAGCAGCTTCGCGCCCCGGAAATACGGCGCGTTGACCGGCACGAGCTTGATCTGACACGGCCACTGGCCGAGCTGCGACGGCTGTGCCGCCGGCGTCGCTGCCGCGGCCGGCTCTTCACGCTGGAAGCGGTGCATCTGGTGGCCGGGGCAGCCGCCGGTGTGCACAGGCGCGCTCTGCGCCTGCTTTTTGCGCTTGTTGGCCTGCACGGCCGCCTCGTCATACGCCGCCGCTTCGCGCTCGACAAAATGGATGGCATCCATCGGGCAGGCGGGCAGGCAGTCGCCGAAACCATCGCAGTAATCGTCGCGCAGGAGCTTGGCCTTGCCGTTCACGATGCCGATAGCCCCCTCGTGGCAGGCCGTCGCGCACGCGCCGCAGCCGTTGCACTTTTCTTCGTCAATGTGGATGATCTTACGGATCATAATATCCCTTCCCTTTCCAAAAATCGTCCGGGCCCCCGCCCGGCGGTCTTGACTTTCTGTGCATAAGATAGCATAATAAGACCCACAAATCCGTTGTCAGAACAACAAATGGAGCAAAAAAATGAACATCATGCTATCCAACACGCGCCTCTTTCGCGGCATTGGCAGCGATGAACTGCCGCTGCTGCTGCAATGTCTCGGCGCGGCACAAAAGCATTACGACCGGGGCGAGACCATTCTCGCCGAGGGCGCGCCAACCGAGCAGCTCGGCATGGTGCTCACCGGCATGGCCATGATCGGCTACGACGACGTCTGGGGCAGCCACAGTCTGCTCGGCCACGTCGGCCCGGGCGAAGTGTTTGCCGAGCCCTATGCCTGCATCCCGGGCGAGCCGCTGCTCATCAGCGTGACCGCTTCGGAGGACACCGAGGTGCTGTTTTTGAACATCGGCAAGGTGCTCACGACGTGCACGAACGCCTGCCCGTTTCACGCCAAGCTCATTCAAAACCTGCTGACCGTGTGCGCGGCCAAGAACCTGCAGCTCTCGCAGCGCATCCTGCACACAACGCCGAAGGGCATCCGCGCCCGGCTCATGTCGTACTTTTCCGAGTGCGTCAAGCGCGCCGGACAGTACAGCTTTGACATTCCCTACAACCGCCAGCAGCTGGCCGACTATCTGGGCGTGGACCGCAGCGCCATGTGCAGCGAGCTGTCGCGGATGCAGCGCGAGGGGCTGCTGACCTACCACAAGAACCATTTTTCCGTGCACGAAGCACTGGAGTAAATCGACGAAAGGCGGACACAACATGACGAGAGAAGAATACGCAAAGCGGATGAAAAAGCACCCCGACTGGGCCCCCGGCCGGGACGCGATCGAGGCGGCCTTTGCCAGGCGCTACCCCGAAACGGAGCCGGTGTGCTTCGAGAGCGAGCTGCACGACCGCGCGGCCTTCGGCGGCGACGAGTATCTCGACGGCTTCGCCGTCTACGACACGGGCAAGGGCTATCAGCACATCGTCACCTACGGCATGAGCGAGCTGTACCCGAGCATGGCGGCCTTCGGCGCCGAGTACAGCAAATGGGGCTATGAAATGACCATGAAGGTGCGCGAGAGCTATGCCGAGACCGGCACGTGGGCGCTCGACCTGCTGGCCCAGCTGGCGCGCTACACGTATCAGACCGGCAATTTCTTCGAGCCGGGCGCGTACATCCCAGGCGACGGCAGCTCCCTGCACCCGGAGCTGAACTCGGCCATCACGGGGCTGGCCATCGTCAGCGACACGACCGTCGCCCCGATCGAGACGGTGCACGGAAAAGTTGCGTTTTTGCAGCTCGTCGGTCTCACGCAGCCGGAGCTGGACGCGCTCGCGCGCGACCCGGATGCGCTGGACAGCATTCTCGAGCGGATGCGCGCGGACGATCCCGAGCTGGTGCTCGACATGCGCAGAACGAAATCCTACGTATAAAAGCAGCCGCACCGTGGCCTCACGGTGCGGCTGGTTGGTTTTCTTGGTGCGGCTGTTTGGTTATCTTGCTTTGGATCAGTTGCCTTTCTTCGCAATCAGCTCCGCGCAGGCTTCGCCGAGGATGCGGATGCCCTTTTCGATGACCTCGTCGCTGCTGTTGGAGTAATTGATGCGGAACGTGCTGACGTTGCGCTCCTTTTCATAGAACGGGTCGCCCGGGCAGATGGCAACGCCCCTGGCGAGCGCGACGCGGTAAAGGTCGACCGCGGACATGCCGTTCGGCAGCTTGGCCCACAGGAACATGCCGCCCTCCGTCGGCGTGAACTCCACGCCCTCCGGGAGATACTTGCGCATGCAGTCCATCATCAGCTCCGCTTTGTGCTTGTAGAGCACCTTCGTCTTCTCGATGTGCGCGTCAATGTCGTTGTCAGCGAGGTACTGCGCCAGAACGAGCTGCGAGAAAATGTTGGTGTGCAGGTCGGCGGTCGCCTTGTAGCTCAGGAGCTTTTCGCGCAGCGCCTTGTTGCGCACGCACACCCAGCCGATGCGCATGCCGGGGGCGACGATCTTGGAAAACGTGCCGAGCATGCAGCACTGCTCGCCCAGCTCCTTGCCGAAGCTGTCGGTCGCGGTGCCGGAAAAGCGCAGCTCACGGTACGGGTTGTCCTCCAGCACGACGATGTCCGTGCCCTTGAAGATCTCCACAACGCGGTCATGCACTTCCTTGCTGTAGCTCAGGCCGGTGGGGTTCTGGAAGTTCGGGATGACGTAGGCAAATTTCACGTCCGGGTTGGCCTGCACGGTCGCCGCCAGCTCGTCGCAGTCGATGCCGTCGGGGTTGATGGTGACAGGCAGGACCTCGGGATCAAAGAAGTGGAACGACTGCAGCGCGACGAGATAGGTCGGGTTCTCGACGATGATCTTGTCGCCGGGGTCGAGCATGCACGCGCCGATCATCGTCAGCACCTGCTGCGAGCCGTTGGTGATGATGATGTCGTCGGCCGTCACACCGTAAACGCCCATCGTCTCATAGCGCTTGGCGACCCACTCGCGCAGCGGCAGATAGCCCTGCGTGCCGCTGTACTGCAGCGCCATGACGCCGTTTTTCTCCAGCACTTTGTGCGTAGCCTTGTCCATCGCCTCGACCGGGAACGAGACCGGGTTCGGCAGACCGCCCGCAAAAGAGATCAGGTCAGGCGACGCCGCTGCCGCAAGAATGCTTGCCGTAAACTCGCCCTGAAAGTCGGGACGCAGGATTTTGGTGGAAAGTCTGGGATTCATAATGATTTCTCCTTTCATGGGCACTTGTAGTGGTCTGTGTATTCGACAGGCAAGCCCTCATAATGTGTCGATTATAGCGCACGCAATTGCGGCATTACAAGGCGTTGCAAAAAAATCTGCGTTCTAACGGAAAGGCGCACGCATACAAAGTGCGGTTCTGTATAGAACGCTCATTCGCGCTTACCGTTATGCGTCAAATATGCGTCATTTCTGCATTTTGCAACCATATGACGCTAGAATTTCGCCAATACTTCGTCACGGAGGAACGGCAAAATGAAGGACAACCTGAGCCGGTACACATTGCGCGTCGACCTGGCGCTGTCGGACAAGCTCGGCTACATCGCAAAATACGAAGGCCGGACAAAAAACCGCGAACTCGAGCAGATGATCAAAATTCAGTTCTGTTTCGGCTGTACGAATTCCCGCCGCAGAATCGCTCCGCAGCGGGGATTTGTTATAAGCTGAAACAGCCAAAAGCCCCTGATCTCAAGCGGTTTTCTGGCATAGAAAAAGTCCACCGTGATCCAAAATCACGGTGGACTCATGGCGGAGAGTAAGGGATTCGAACCCCTGTGGCGTTGCCGCCTAACGGTTTTCAAGACCGCCCCGTTATGACCGCTTCGGTAACTCTCCAGATATGCAGATAGAGAAACAAGACGCCGATGACCGGCGTCTTGTTTTTGGCGGAGAAGGAGGGATTTGAAGCCTTTAAAAACGTCGATATATCAGCATATAGCCGTCGCGGTGTGTAGACGCTGTGTTCAGCATATAAGGAGAGTTTACCGCCCTCCCTTCCGCGAGGCTGGCTTTATTATAAGTTCATCCTCCGCTTTTGTCAACCGCCATCACCTCGGCAACCCGAGCGCCCCGGCCGCCCTGCTTGTGCCCGTCGGAAGGCTGTTTGTCACCGTCCCGCTCTCCAGCCTTGCCCGTACACTGCTGCCCACCGCAGTAGAGTACGGGTTTTTATACGGCTTCCAGCTCTTGTTCTGGATCTGCCACAGCGCCGCGCGCTGCTCCTGCGTCAATCCGCTCACGGAGTCGATCGCCGCTTTTGCCATGCCTGCGTTCAGAGATGTCTTGCCGTACTTTTCTTTGATTCCCTCCGTTGCTTCATACACTTCAACGTATTTCTCCGCCGGCACGTTCCACTGGCGCACCGCCGAGAATTTCACGGCGATGGAATCCGGCATGATCGCCTGCACGGCCGCCGCTGCCGTCGCATCGGAAACGCCGCTGTTAACGATTGCTTTGTATTTCTGCATAGCGGTCACGCTGTCCGCGCCTTTCTCCGGGGTCAGTGCTCCAATCGTGCGCGCGAGTGTTTCCGCCTCGCTCGTGCTGACGCCCGCTCCGGTGATTTTCTCATACGTTTCGGCCTTTGCCTGCACTCCGGAGTAAAACACCAGATTGCTTTTCACGGCCGTCTTCTGGGCGTCAGAAAGGTTCATGCGATCCACCTCCGCTGCAAACTCGACCGCCTTTACGGACGCTTTCTCGTTGTCCCGGTTGATCCGGTCGTAAACGTCGTAGCAATCCATGATGCTGTCCCACGACATTTTTTCCGATCGCAGCGCGCTGAACTTCACGTCCTTTCCGTCGCCGATCATGGCCGAATAGATCTGCTGTTTGTATCTGTCCGGCAGATCCGCGTTGCGGATCGCGTCGCGCTTTGCTTTTGCCGCCGCCTCCGGGTCGTCGTCATCCACACTGCGCACGGCCTGCATGGTTTCGTACACGGTCTTTTTATCCGCCCCACTGGCGACGATGTCCCGATACGCCTGCGTCTGCTTTGCGGTCAGGCTTCTGTCGCCGGATGCATAGAACTCGTTCGCGTCCTGCGTCGCATTCGGCCCAAACAGCACCATCTGCGCGCCTTTCAGTAGGCCCTTCGGCCCGCTCGTGTCCACAGGATACTTCAGCCGCTCGGAGTCTCCATACCCGGAATATGCACCGCCGCGCACAAGCGTCTCGACGCCCTTTCCGGTCTTATAGATCTGGTTGCCCATCGGCAGCCATGTCTTCAGCTCCTTCGGTGCGTCCTCCGCCAGCTTCTGCGCCGCGTCTTTGCGCGTGTCCGCATCTTTCCCGAACACAGCGGTTTTTGCATCGGAAAGCGTATTTACCGGAACTGTCGGCAGCGGCATGTTGCTGTCGCTTGCTCCCGCCATGGAAAGCGCATTTGAGATAAACGGAAGGTCGCCGGATGCTGTATACCGCAGTTGGTCCCACGCCGCTTCCGTGTCAAATTTCTGCTCCGGCTTTTCCGTTCCGAGTTCCCGTTCTCCGGTCGCCGCTTCCAGCGCGTTGTCCAGCGCCGTCAGCAAGTACTTGTTCGTGCTCAGTCCCTCGCCTGCGCCGATAGCGCCGGTCACATATCCGATCACGTCGAACGGCGCCGGCGTTCCACCGTAGAGCCATTCCGTCAGTCGGTTGAAGAGGAATGCCTCCAGCAGGTACTTTGCCACGAATCCGCAGAGCTTTTTCACGGCTGCAGTCTTCCCCTGCGTCTTTGCCATCGTCTGAAATTCCATCGGCAAGTCGTGCGAGATATGACTCCATGCGTTGGCAACCTCGAGCTGGAACGTCGTCAGCGCCTTCGAGAAAACGTTTTTGTCCTCAAACGCCATCGGCTTCGCGCCCTGAATGCGGTTGCCCACCATCCTGCTGGCATATTCATCCGCCGCCCTCATTGCTTCCTCGTGCGTTGCGCCGTTTTTCACTTCCTGCAGGTATTTTGCACGCACGATCACGCGGCTGGCCACGTCGTCCACCGCTTCGAACGGGATAGCGGCAACGTCCATCACCTTCCCCAGCCCCTTAGTTTCCGTCAGCTGGTCAATTCCCCGCTTACCGGTCAGGAAGTCACTTGCGCCTTCCCATCCGTCCGCCTTCGTCTCCCCGGTCACGATGTCCCGGACAGCTTCTGCGACATTCCCCGCTCCGACTTCTGCCGCCAGCATCGGGATCTGTGCCGTCTGGTTCAGTGCGGACGACAGGTTGCCCACGATGGTGCTCTGTCCGAAAATGGCCGAGAGCTTGTTGCCGAGGTTCAGGAAGTTGCGCCCGAACTTGTCTTCAAACACGCGATCCACCTTCGTCTGCTTCCCTGCCAGCTTGTTCGTATAGTCATCCAGCACGGACACGAACTGCCCGTACTTCGTCATTCCGTTGATGTTTTCAAACAAACTATCAATATATTTGTCCAGTGCCGCGTCTGCCTGCTCCTCCGTCAGGCGCGTGCCCTCCGCGATCCTGTCCGCCGATTCCAGGAATCCGATCTTCTGCTCCAGCGATGCATTGTGCATCTCTCTCGCCTGCGCAATCCGGTCGCTGATCCCGTCCCGCGCATACTTCCCGCGAAAGTATTTGGACATTTCGCGCAGCTTCATGATGTCGTCCGTGTGATATAGGACATTCGCCATGTAGTTGACGTAGGATTCATAACCGCCTACTGCGTCATATTCTACGTTATCGTTGCTCGTTTTCGTTCGCTCGAGGAAGTACGGGTTCCACTGCTTTCCCGGCCGGAAGCTGTCCGTTCTGCCCGCGATGGCCGTCGGCAGCTCCGACACCTGCGTGTCGATCCCAATCAGTTTCAGGAACTTTGCCGTTCCCTCCTGCGCCTTCTCTGGCTGCATGTGCGGGGCGTACCCCTTCACATAGCCGATCGGGTCATACCCATGGCTCACGAGGAATTCGTTGATCAGGTCGTAGAATTCGTTATAGGCTTTTTTGTATTCCGCCGCCGCTTCTTCGATTTTCTTTGCGTTCACGTCCGCGTCCTGCAGCCGCGCCTGCGTGTCCAGCCACGCCTTGTATCGCTCCACGAGCTCCATTTGCTCCTGCGGAATGTTCATTTCCGCAGCGGTCTTCTTCACGTCCGTGCTCGTTGCCGCATCCGCCACGCGCTTTCGCATGTCCGGGGCCAGCTTGCTCACCTGGTCCGCCGCCGCGGTCCCTTCGATCACTCGCTGCACCAGCGCGCTCTCCGATTCGCTCAAGTCGAACCCGCGCACACGGTCAAACATCCGGTTAATAAAGCGGATCTTTTCTGCGGAATTTTCGAGGATCGGGTTGAAGAGCTCTTCGTTGATTTTCTTTCCCAGTTCCTTCCCGAATGTTTTCTCCACGTTCCGCTGCATCGTGTTCACCTGCAAACTCAGCGCGCCCGGTAGTTTCCGGTCATCTGGCGTTCCAAATAGCTCCTCCAGCTTCGCCTGCCACTGCCGCTGCGCGGCGTATTTGCGGCTCCGGATCAGTTTGCCCGCGTAGTCGTTTTTCGCCATATAGTAGTACGCGAGCTGCGTCACCTTTTCCTTTGACATGGTCGTCGGTATCTGCTCCGCCGTGTACGTTCCGCCCACGATGTTCCCGGCGCTGTCGAATGATGCCCCTTTTGCGATTCCCTGCGCAAATTCTTTCTCTGCCGGTGTCGGGTTCAGCTCCCGGATTTTCTTCTCGATGTCCCGGCTCGCCTTTTTGGCGTATTTCGCCTCTGTTACAAGGTCGTCCACGTTCGTGATCGGTGCAAACGGGTGGCTGATCTTCACGCCCATCTTTTCCGCGTGCGTGCCCGGCTCCACAGGGTTGTCTCGCAGTTCCTGCCGCTTCGCCTCGTTCTCCTGTGCCTCGCGCATCACGCGCGCGTTTTCTTCCACCGCCGAGCCGCTCGTGTTTTCCCCGGTCAGCAGTCCGCGCTCTCGTGCGTAGCCTTCGGCCGCAGTTCGTGCGCTTTCTTTCGCCTGCGTGCTCTTGACATCTCTTTTCGATTCTGATACCATATTACTTGCAGAGGCTTCACTCTCTATCCCGCGTTTCCAACGATCGTTGTTGCGCGGTTGAGAGTTTGAAGCCTCTGTTTTTACATTTGTCAAATAGTACAGGTTGTTTCCCTGGTCTCCCACATTCACACGCATTCTTGCGACGCCTGGCAGCTCTCCGAACATGGCTTTCGTTTCAAAAATGTCTGTCCTCTTCAAGTGGCGCGCCGTGTGCTTTGACGGCTCGCTTGCCATCCACTTCGCATTTTCCACAATTTCGTCCAGCTGCTCCAGCATTGCCAATGTATCAGCGCTTACTGGCTGCCTCGAAATAATCTCGCCAATTCCCTTCGAGCCAATGCCGATTTCGTAATACAGTCCGTTCGCCAATGTGTTCGCATTCTTGAAGGTCTTACCCATGAACAAGTCTTTAATAATCCGCTTATATTTTTTTCTCGCCGTAGCGCTTTCGACAGAATCAACATACGCGGATATCTCGTCGATTTTCTCCTGTGGTATCTCAACCACTTTGTACACCGCATTATCTGCTCGCACCGGAAGCCCCTGCGAGCCTGCGATTTCTGATCTCTCTGGCAAAAGTGGCATAGCCTTCGAAGTGCGTTCATTTTTGCTTTTGACCTGCGTATCGGCAGACGGCAGCCCCCGCACATCTGCAAAATTGCCGCTTTCCTGTGCGTTTGCCGTGCTTGCAACCGGTTCATTCACAATTTTCGCCTGATTTTGTGAATGAACTTGCTGAATCTGCGCATTCTGCTGCAAAATCTGCGCATTTTGTGATTCTGCCGCTCGCTTGATGGTCTCGCGCTGCTGTGCCTTGGTTCCTGCCAACGTCTCTCCGGTCGCAGTTTCAAATGCTGTCCGGAGCTCGGCATTTGCAAGGATCCTCTCCGCCTTGCTGTTCGTCACCTCTCCGCCCAGCAGTTCCCGCACCTGCGACTCCGCACTCACCTGCCCCATTGGCAGCTCGCGTGCTTCTGCTGTCTGCGTCTCCACGCTTGTCTGCTCCGCTGGCAGTTCGCGTACTTCCGTCACCTGCGCCGCCTTCGCTGGATTGTTGGCTTCCTGCGTGTTTTCCTCAACGGTCTGCGCCTTCTGCAGTTCCCGCACGTCGGTCTGTACGTTCCCCGCCGCTCCGCGCGCAAGCCCTGCGGCTTTTCCGACAATCGTCTGTCCTCCGCCGAGGATGCCGCCGACGGTCATACCGAGTCCGAATTCCTTCGCACCCGTCACGGGGTTGAGCACGGCGTCCTCGTCCTTCGTCGAAAACACCTTGTTCCCCTTGTTGTAGGTCAGGTTCTGCAGCGCGCGCTCCAGCACGCCCTGCACGACTTCTTCCTGGCCTTCTTCCGCGGCCGACTTGATCCACGATTTCAGCGCGCTCTCACTCACCTGCAGCTCACCCGGCAGCTTCTGAATACCGCCGGCCACTTCTGCCGCCGCGTTCACAAGCCCGTTGGCC
This sequence comes from Firmicutes bacterium CAG:103, assembly GCA_000432375.1. Classification (GTDB taxonomy): domain Bacteria; phylum Bacillota; class Clostridia; order Oscillospirales; family Oscillospiraceae; genus CAG-103. The sequence goes on along the minus strand of HF985777.1, from coordinate 31,131 downwards.
ATGGCAAACGCATTTGCTTCCCAGTCCGATGCTCCGTCCGCTTTCGCGTCCTGGTAGTTCCGCCCAGCCACCTGCGAAAACGCCAGCCAGAAGTTCGGATTCTTCGCCATTGCCTGCGCCATCTGCTGCGCAGTGACTGCCGAAGTTTTCGCGTTTCCGACGATGCCCGGCAGTGTCGCGGCAGCCCTTGCTCCACCTGTTGCAAGCTGCGCTTCTGCGCTCCCGCCCATTGTCATCATCGCCATGATTGCCTGCGGCAGTGCCGCCACGGTCGACGTGCCGATCTCGTCTGCGATCTTCTGCCCCTTCGTGCCGTTCTGCATGTTCTTGCCGTAGTATTCCTGCGCGGCGTCCGCGATCTGCTGCTGCGCCTCTGCTAAGTTGGAAAAGGGGTTATTCTCCCAGCCCAATTCTTTCAGCGCGTTGCCCGGCAGCCAGCCGAGCGTCTGCGCAAAGCCGTTTGCCGCCTGCGTCACGCCCTTCCACAGCATACCCTTCCCGGTCTCTTTGTCATCCGGCTGTGCCGGCGCTTCTTTCTCCGCCGCCCAGCGCTGGATGTCCGAGCTGTCCCATTTGCCGGTAACTTGCTTCCCGAGGTCGGCCACACCCTTTTCGGCGTTGTCCACTGTGTCGATTGTCTTGTCGAAGATCGTGCGCGGCAGGTTGCCAATAGCGTTTAAGTATTCCTTTGCGTCCTTCGTGCCGAGCTTCAGGTACTCGCCGAATGAAAGTCCCTTCGGCAGTTCCGGGTTCTGCGTTTTCTTCTGTTTCTTTTTCTCGTCGAAATGCATCGTCGCGTAATGGTGCACCGGCTCCGCCGCCTTCGCGTTGAACGTCTGCATAAACTCGCCGGTTGAAAGTTCCCCCCCCGACGCAGGGGGCCCGCCCGCCCCCTGCGTCTGCGTTTTCTGTGTTCCTTTCTTCAGCCCATACTTCCGCATGAACTCGCCCGTCGACATTGCCATGGTGTGCCCCCTTAATCTCTGTACTGGTACTTCAGCCGGATTGCGCTGTCCCTGGAGATCAGGCCGTCTTTTTTCGCCTGGTCGATCTGCGCCCGGAGCTGCTTGTTCGTCCATCCCGACTGCTTCGCCTCAGCCAGCTTCGCCACAAAATCGCCAGATGTCCAGTCCTGCGTCTCCTCGGTCTCTTCCTGCGTCTCCGCCGGTGTATAGCTGTAATCGCTGTAGCTATAACCCCCGCCGCCCGTGCGTCTTGCGCTGGTGCTCGCCGCCTTCAGCGCGTCATACTCTGCCTTCATTGCCGCAATCTGCGCGTCCGTATACAGGCGGTTGCCGTTACTGTCCGTCACCTTTTCGTATCCTGAGAAGTCTCCGTACTTGGCCAGGTTGTCCGCCGCCGCCAGTGCGTAGCTGATCTCCTGCTGTTTCCTTTCCAGCTCCTGCTCCTGCTCGTAGTTTCGCTGGCTCTGCAGCCCGCTCATGATGCTGCTGTAGTTGGTCAGGTAGTTGCTGCGCGCCGTCTGGTCAGCCTGCGATTTTGCGATCTGCCGCTGCAGCTCCGCTGCATTTCCGGCAACATCCAGTGCCGTCATCGCGCTTGCGCGGCCGCCCTCGTTTTCTCGCAGCGCCTGCTCATACGACAGCCTGTTTTTCAGCAGCGAGCTCTCCGTGGCGCCGCCCGTGTACCCGGCCCCGGCCAGTTGCTCCGGAAGTGCCTTCTGCTCCTTCATCATGTAAATGTAGAGCTGCCGATCCGTGCTGTCATACTTTTTTTGTGCTTCCTCTTTCTGCTGCTGGAGCTTCAGCATCGCAAGCTCCGTCTGTTTGGCGCTCTCCGTTTCGTTCGCCTCCAGTTGCTGCTTCAGTTGCTCCTGCAGCATGTTCAGCGTGCTCTCGAGGTAGCCGGTCTCCTGAGCCTTTTCCGCCGCCGTCCGGTATCCGCGCTCCAGCTCCGCCCGCTGCGCGTCATCGTAGTCTTTCGCGTATTTCTGGTAGGTGTATTCCGGCTGATACTGCGTTATACCCTCGCCAGCGATCTTCTTGTTCCGCTGCTGCTCGTAGTAGGCCGCAGCGGCGTAGTCGCCGTTTTTCGCCGCCTTCTCCACCATGCTGGCGTAGTCCGTTCCCACGTTGTAGCTCGGCGTGTATCCGCTCTCGAGCCGGTTCATTTCGTCCTGTGTGTACTGCTTTGCATACTGCGCATACAGGTTCGACGGGCTGTAATCCATGCCCTCCCCGGCGATCTTCTTGTTCCTCTGGCTCTCGTAGTACGATGCCGCACCCATGTCGCCGTCCGCAGCCGCTCGCTGCATATATTTTGCATAGTCCGTGTCCTTGTTGTAGCTCGGTGCAACGATGCCGGTCTTTTTCTGCCCGTTTTCGTCGATGTAGCTGGTGGTCTGCCCTGCGTCCATAGTAGCCTCCTTATTGTTTTCCCCGCCGGGTTCTCCGGCGGGGATGCTGTTATTTATCTTCGTCCGTCTTGTCCTTGAGCTTTTTCAGGCAGTTGATCAAAAACTTCGGCACCGGCGCGCCGAGCTTTGCCGCATTCTCCGTGATGCTCCCGAGCTCCGTCACGATGTACCAGATAGCCACCAGCGGCAAAAATGCCGATTTGTATTCAAACGGCAAGTCAAAACCCAAATCACCATAATTAATAATCGCCGACAGCGCCACGTCCAGCAGCAGTGCGACCAACATGGCCACGATGCTGCCCAGCTTGTGCCACAGGCCGGCACGCGCTACAGCGCTATCCCACGATCCGGTCGACAGTGCGGCCCACGAGCCGGTCGCATAGTCCAGGATCATCGCGGACAGCCACACGATCACAAGCCAGCCCGTCCATCCCCAAAAGGCTGTCATCGCTGCAAAAATGGCCGTGATCGCCGCCTTCAATTCCATCGCTTTACTCGGTGCAGTCATATGTATTCCTCCTTTACTTTTCATCGACCATGCGCTGGCACACGATCATCGTGCGCAGCGCGTCCTCGCTGACGTTCAGGTCGCCCCCGCCAACACCACGAAGCGCGCCCCGGTCAACCAATTTCTGTGCCTCTTTGCGATAGTATTCCGGCATATCGTCGATAGAATGATAGTGCGGGGTTTGGGCTTTGACGTAGCGCATGCCGATAATCGCGCCGCGCACGACATCTTCAGAGATGTCAATAGCCCCATTGCCAGTGCCTTTCAGAGCGCCAGCATCCATCAATTCCTGAACCTCACTTCTGTACCATTCAGGCACGTCATCAATCGTCTTGTACTTCACCATGTCATCCTCATCCTCCTCGTCTGTATTTTTTGCCGCCATCGCAGCGGCAACGTCCGCCCGAAACCCGTCCATCGTGTAACCCATGCCGAGCTGCCGCCACAGGTGCTCCGGGTCAACGTGATCCGTGCCAATGCCCAGTTTACCAGCCTCCGCGTGCGAGATGATATCTTCGTTTGGATCAAGCCCAAACCGCGTGCAGAGCCACGCAAACAGCTCAACCGCTGTGTTGTACGTACCGGCCACCTGCGCGGCCGCACGCGCCCAGTTGGAGCATACAAATGTCGCGCCGCCGGTGTACCGGATGCAGTCCGGCTCTGTCATCTCCACGCCGATACTGTATGAGTTCGCTGCGCCGACGTGCATTAGTCGGCAATCCCACGGCGCAACCTGATATACCGTGCCGTCTGCCTGCAGCACAGCGTGCGCAAAGTACCGCGCCGTCTGCCACTGCCGCGCAAAGACGGCGGCGCTCGGCTGCGGGCATCCCACGCTGTGCAGCACCAGCTTGCGCACCGGGATTCTTGTATACTGCTGATACAGTGGGTTTTGCGTCACAAACGCCTCAATAACATTCACAATATTCACCTCATTCACCTCATTCACCGCTGAATGAGTCGATAATTTTTTCCCGCCTCGATCGCGGTCTTGTCCGATTTCGCCCACATGCCGTTTGCTTTCCGCCACACCGCAGCGGCCTGTATCTGCGTCCCTGCGCGCTTGATGTAGACGCCTGTACCGGTCGGCGCTGTTTGCGTCGCTTTGGCGTACAGCGTCAGATCTGCGGCCGTGGTAGTGTACGACAGGCTTGTGCTGACGCGCTGCGTGCACGCTGCGTCGCTGTACCATCCGTCAAACGCCGCACTCGTCGCCAGCGTGGCCGCGAAGGTCACGCTGTCACCGTCCCACGGCTCCGCATCTGATACGGTCGCGGATGTCACGCCACTGCCCGCCGTCATCGCTGCGCAGACGTAGCGCTTGAAGTACAGGGTAAGCTGCCCGACCGAGCACGCGGCTGCGATAAAAAGGTTATCAATGTGCAGATGATATCGGATCGTTGTCGCCGATGTCGCCCCAGTGATCGCCGTGCTGGTAAGCCCGTCCTGCTCACCGACCTCGTCCGAACACAGCACCTTGTGCGCCTCTATGCCGCCAAACTCTAACGCGCAATAGTTGTTTTTGTTTTTTATAGACGCGCCGCAAGCGATACGGCTGTCTGCCTTTACAGGGCGTGCCTTTGCGTTCGGGAACAAAACAGCTTTTGCCGAATCATTGAAGATTGCATAGCCGGATCGCGCGGTAGATTTGATGACAACGCCGTTTCCGTATGACTCGACACCGATCGCACAGTTGTCTGCCGTCAGATACTGCTTTGCGTTGTCATATACGATCCTGATCTGCCGACCTTCGACCCTCATGCGCCGTCACCTACCCGGTGCGACGCCACGCTTCCGTCTGTCCTGTAGTAGTACACGATCATGGCGTTTTCTACGTCCTCGAACGCAACCACCTGATGATACAGTGTCCCGTCGTAAAACCAGATCACCTTGTTTGCCAAGATGTACTGGACGATCTCGTCGATGGTGCTGTCCGCCGTCAGGATCAGCATATAGTCCCCGCCGACCTCCTGCGCGGTCGGTGTGATGGTGTGATAGATCAGTTCGTTCATTTTGTATCACCCCAGATCCAGATAGATGTCTCCGTCTGCGCCGAGGCTTGCGTCCGGTGCGCCGGAGCCGGTGTAGACAGTCGCAAACGTCAGCGCGCCGGTAATGGCGTTGCCTGCCTTGTCGTGCGCGGTCGTGCCGGACAGCAGCGCGTCTGCCGTAACCGTATCGGCTGTCAGGTCGATCAGTGTCCTGCCGTCATATACGATCTTGCTGACTGCCATATCGTCACCCGATCGTCACAGTCGTTCCGCCCGCAGGGTTCGCGGCCTCCGCATAAGGGATCGCCGCGACCGTCACGCTCGACAGATAGTCATAGCCGCTGTCCGGCGACACAGTCTGTGCGGTCGTCTTTGGCGTGGCGCTTTTGGCCTGCGCCTTGATCGACGCGCCGGAGTAGCTGCCCTCCACGCCGAGGATGGTCACGCCCGCTTTGATGTTGCCCGCGATGATCTTTGCCTGCTCGGTCGAGCTGATGCCCACCTTGCCTCTGCCGTTGTGGTAGCCCGCAGGGACAGTGTACTCGCCAGCTTTGGTGGCGATCGTGCCCGTCACAGCGCCGCGGTTCGGCATCGTGCCGGTCTTCTTCGCGCCCTTCACATACGCCGTCTTGCCGAGCAGGATTTCGCCTTCCGCGGCGGTGGCGTCGCCGGTGGCGGCGTCATACGCGCAAGTGCCGGTGATCTCCTCGCCGTCTTTCCCGTGCGCCGTGATACCCGCCAGCAGTTTGTCCGCGGCCACGGTGTCGCCGGTCAGGTCGATCAACACGTTGCCGCCATAAATAATTTTACTGTATGCCATAGTCAGCCTCCAACGATAAAAGTTACGCCGCCAGCGGCGTTCGGGATCTCCCGCGTCGGGATCATGTCGATGCGCACATCGTCGCGCATCGTCTTGCTGCGCGTTGGCATCCGCTGCGCCGTGATCAGCGGTGTCACGTCATATGCGCCGTCGTAGTAGTCGGCATTGCCCTTTTCCACAACGACCGCCTCGCCCAAAGCCACGGAGAGCTTTTCCGGTTCTTTCACAGCGGCAGAGACCTTTCCGACCTCGTGCAGCCGCACCGTCATGATATTATCCATGCCGCTCCTCCTCTCCGCGCTATGCTTTGTACCGCCCCACGACGTAGTAGCTGATCTGTGGGGCTGTAACAACCGCGTCGGATGCCCGCACACACTGATACGCCGGGGCGTGCGTCAACCTTGTGCCGACATCATTTTCGGTATTTGTGGCGAGCCAGATGTTGCCACTTCCAACCGTTGGTGTCGCCGACACGATTGGGTTCTCAATAAACGCAAACGGATACTCACGCGCTTTCTTGTTTGCCGCGAGACCCATCCACGATGCGGTATACAGTGGGCCCCATGTCTGCGCGGTCATTGACAGCGAGTCTGAGTCGAAATTTGCCCACATCTCAGCGACACCGCTGTGCCACTTGCGCCATGTCCATTTCCCGGTCGTGCCCTGCGATTCGATGTAGTCCGCGCCGCCCGCTGCGGCGTTATCTGTGTACGCCTTTGCCTCCGCCAGCGCATCCGATACTGCGGCTTTCACAAGCTGGATCAGCTTCTTAATTGCCGCGCTTCCGCTTGTCTGCATGGGTCATCCCTCCTCAGATGGAATCCCAGAGCGTCTGCACCTCGTCAGCCGTCAGCTCTGTCAGGTCGATCGTTCCCGCAAGCACGTCCCACTTGTAGCTGCCGCTGCCAGCGTCCACGCACACGACGTTCGTACCCGCGCCGTAGGCATGGCCTGCGCCCTCGACGAACGCTGCCGTCGTGGTAAAAGCATCGGTGACGTTGTACACCCAGCCCTTGTTTCCGGCCGCGGCCGTCGGCAGAGACGCGAAAGCGATTGAGCCCTTTGGCGTATATACGCCGGAGATCGCGCTGTTGATCGCCGTCTGCACCTGATCGGCTGTCTGCAAGCCGGCCACTTTTCCGTCAACATACGCTTTCGTCGTCGCATCGTTATCGTCGGTCGGCGTGGCGACAGCCATACGCGCATAATACAGAACGCCCCCGCTCACTTCTCCCGAAAAGCGGCCTGCATTCTGCCCCGTGCATTCCAGCGCGATTTGTTTTTTGTGGTCGGAGCTATACGCGGTCACGATCTGGCCGGAAATCATTTGGCCGTCCACTGTGCCGCTGGACGTCACATTCCCCGTCACCGTCAGGTTTCCGCTGACCGTCCCACCGCTCTTGTCCAGTTTTTTGTCCAGCTCTGCTTTGATAGCCTTGTTCTGCACCGGATTTGTGGACGTGTCCGAAACGGAGTCGTCGACGGTCACACCACCGGCCGCAATCTTGCTGTCCACGTAGGCTTTCGTCGTTGCGTCATTGTCACCGGTCGGCGTGCCAACAGCGAGACGTGCGTTGCCGCTCTTTCCTGTGCTGCTCGTACTGACGATACTCGCAGCGTTGTCGCCGGACGGCATCAAGCCTATGTGGGCCAAGCTCCCCGCTTCGCGTATGGTTATGCTGCCTTCGGCTTCCACCGTTCCTTCAACAATCACGTTTCCGGCGATCGTGCCGCCGGTCTTGTCCAGCTTGTCGTCCAGCGCCGTCTTGTCGGCCTTGTTGGCAAGCGCCGTCTTGATGATCTGCATCAGCTTGTTCAGGGCATTCTGCCCTGCGTATTTCGTTGCCATAGTCGCCCTCCTAAGCGTTATTCCACATATTGATGATCTCAAGAATTGTGAGCTCTTCATCCTCATCCACGGCACCGACATCCTCCGGCGCCAGCTGCACATTTCCGGCGTTATCCGGCAGCACG
>HF985777.1:22818-23420 GCA_000432375.1 Firmicutes bacterium CAG:103 | reverse complement strand
GTTCCACCGCCGCTCCCACTGCCACCGGACGGCGTACGCCAGCCGGTATCATAGTCGCTGTCGGATAGCTTCGTAAGCGTCTGGCCGGTCGTGCCGCCCGGAGGTACACCCGGGCCGGGCGGCCCCGGCGGGCCTTGCAGCAGGATACCGCCGAGCCGAACCGTCAGCGAGAACCGGCCGTTCACCGGTACGACCGCGGGCATTTACAGCACCTCTTCGCTGATGGCGTCCGCGACCTTCGCTTTCAGCTCGTCGATCACGCCGAGCACCATGCCGCCCGGGAACTGCACACGCACGTCTACGCGGATGGTCTCCCCCTCCGGCAGATCGAACGTCTCTTCCTGCGTTACCGGCACGATGAAGCTGCCAAGCGCGTCGTTGTAGGTGATCTGACCCGGGTACAGCTTGCGAATGGTGTCCCCGACATAGACCTCCACCTGCTCCACGTCATCCGCGTGCAGCGCCGCACCGTTGAGCTGGATCTCCAGCGGAATGCCGTATGCGTCGCCCTGTTTGATTACAACTGCCATACCATCACCTCATGCCATATACCAACCGGACGCGAAAATCTCACAGTTCCGGCCCGCGACCACGCCCGTCGG
>HF985777.1:16679-22805 GCA_000432375.1 Firmicutes bacterium CAG:103 | reverse complement strand
CGTCGGAATTTGCACCGCCAACTGCCCCGCCTCCGTAAAGTAGGCGAGTGCGCTCGCCTGAACGATGTTCTGGTCGCTGTCCCTATAGACAATGCGAGCCGTCAGCGACGACACATTCAGGTCACGCAATGCGTGATCTGGCCCCACAGACACACCCGGCCGTTGATAATCTTCCCCTCCGCTGAAGCTGACCGTTACTGTTTTGCCCACATCCGCAGCCGCCAGCCCTTTGAGCGTCAGGCTGAAAAACATCAGGCCGATCGAGTGCGCATGCATATACAGGCCTCCGTATGACGTGCAAGCGTTCCCCGGGGATGCGACCGTTGCCGAGATATCTACCGCCGTGCGCATCGCCTTATATGCCACTTTTTCCGCTGTAACCGCCCCACGCGCGATCTTCTCGTTCGTCACCGCGCCGTCGCACAGGGCTCTTTCCGTCACGGACGCATCGCCCATTTTTGCACTATTGATCGTGCGGTCTGCAATTTTTTCGCCCGTCACCGCGCCGCTCGCAATCTTCTTTTCTGTCACGGCATAGTATCCGATCTTGCTTTCCGTTACAGACCCATTTGCGAGCTTTGCCTCCGTGACGGCTGCGTCTTTCAGGCGGTACGCATCTACAGCGCCCCACTTGATCGCGTCGGTGTCGACCGCGCTCATCGCCAGCTTGCCCGCCGTGACTGCGTCGTCCGCGATTGCGGCCGTGCCGACTGCGCCGTCTGCAATCTTTTCTGCCGTGACAGCTCCGTCCGCAATGCCGCCCTGCGACACACCGGCAATCTGACTCTGCACATTCTCGATCGCATCCTGCACGTTATCAGCGTTGACCGCGGTCGTCTTTTCAAAGCCGACGTTTCTTGCCGCCGTCGCAAGCCCCAGCTCCTGAATCAATCTCTTGAGTGCTCCCATCACCGTCTTTGCGTCCGCGTCAAACCTGCCCTTGAGTGTTGCCGCCTTCAGCCGCTCGATGCGGTTCGGGTAATTGCTCAGCTTCGATACCGTGCCAAGCTCATCGTCAGGAATTGTGAATGCCATTTGTGACCTCCTTTACTTCCCGCCCGGCCTGTGGGCAGGCCGCGTTCCTGCATGCGTAAATCGCTACGCCGTACTCATCTCGGCGCAGCAGCATCATTTCAATGCCGCACGTTTTGCACGTCACGTCATCACGCCCCCTTCGTCCTGCGGCGACAGGTAGCTTTCCGGCACAAGGCCACCCGTCTGTGTGAGTCCGCCCTCTGTTGCTGCCTGCTGTGGCGTTTCAAACTGCTGGCGCCAGCCGTCGATGATCTCCTGCTTCTGCGGGATATCCAGCACCTCCAGCTCTGCCGCCAGCACCTTGTAGTTCTGCGCGGTTACGTTCATGGCCGCCAGTCCTTCCAGCGCCTTAAGTGTCGCCTGCTTGCTGTGCACGATTCCGTCGCCTGCCGAAACGATCACGTCCACGCGCGGCCAGTAGTCATACTCTTCGCGCACGATCTGCCCGCTCACGCTGTCCACGATCGCCGGCATCGTCTCCGTGTAGTTTCCGGACAGATAGTCAAAGCTCACGTCTGGCTCGTCTTTTTTCTTTGAGCCGATATAGATGTGGCGCGTCGTGTCGTAAAACTCCTGCACGCTCCAGTCAATCAGCTCATACAGCCGCTCGAATCCGGCCGTTCGGTCCGCGGTTTTAATGTTGGCCTGCTCTTCCGCGTCCGAGCGCAGCATGGCCAGCGCTGTAGCCGTCGTCTGCCGCGTCGTCTCCCTGCCCTGGCTGCTGTCAAAGTTTCGGTTCGTGCGCTGGATCTGTTCCGTGATCCATGCCACGCTGTCCGCCGCATTGCGAAGTGGCTGCAGTCCGCCGAGCCGCTGCACGCCGCTCAGCCGCCCATCGCGCACGACGATCTCACCGCCCGGGCGGTTGTCCAGCTCCGATCCATCTGCCAGCGCGTTTTCCTCGCGCACGATCACGTCGTTGGACATCATCGCGTCATTGAGCTGCGCCATAGCGAGTTTCCGGTCGCCCATGTCGATCAGATCCATGATCGCAAACAGCTCCGACTTGTTGTAAAACTGGTTCTCGTCCCGGATACGCCAATAGTGCACAAACGGGAACAGGTGGTTCTGCCGGCAGGTGTTCTCCCAATAATTCGGGATGTACTTCACTTCGTGACCACCCACAATGATGGAACAGGCGACCGCCCCAGCCGGCACGNNCGCCCGCCCCAGCCGGCACGCGCACGCCGTTTTCCTCCGTCTCCTTCGGCTGCTTGAACCAGTGCTCGAGCACCGTCACCGTGTCGTCGTCCTCGTTGATGGAGGTCGACAGATCAAAGAGGTTCAGATCCTGCGCATAGTCGTTTGACAGGATGTGCTCCGGCTCCATGCCCAGCTCCTCGATCGCTTTGCCGTACTGCTGCACAAACACGACTTTGTGCATCCGATACAGGTGAAACACATACTGCCCCGCCTGCAGGCCGCGTTCTCTCGCCGCCGGATCCGGGTAGATGCTCTCGACCGGCACATCATCCACGCGGATGTCGCCCTCGTTGACGCCGGTTACCATCGTCGGATCCCAGAACACTTTCCAGAATGCGTCCCCCAGCTTGATCAGCCTGCGCTCGTTCGCCGTGTTTTTGTCCTTCAGCCGGTTGTTGTCGCACACGAACCGCGCCGCGTATTCGCGCTCCTTTGCCTTCTGCGGGTCCATCCCGTCGTCACGGCCGCGAAACTCCGGCTCCGGAACCGTCGCGCAGATCTGGCTTTCCACGTGGATGAACGCATCCGGCATCACCGACGGCGCAAACGGCATCTCCGCATCGGCATATGCCTCCTGCGTCTCGCCTGTGATGTCGTGGATGAAATTATAGTAGTCGTTGTAGCGCTCCCAATCCCGCTCGGTCGCTCTGCGCGCGCTCTGCGCCTTGCCGAACAGCGCCTGAATGGTCTGCTCCCTGTGCTCCCGGTCAGAATAGTCATAGCCGGTCACTGCCGGCCGCTCCCTGTCTTTCTTCCGTTTCAGCATATCCGCTCCTTATCGCTTTGCAAAATTCCCGGCCACATAGTGCTTCGTAATTGCAAACACGCCGAACCCCTGCTCGTTTTCGTGGTTCACCACGATGATCTGCAGCCGCTTGTACTTTTTCACCTTCGTGTTGAGCATGATGTCCGTCGGCCCGTCGTAGGTCTCGAACGTGAAATCCGTAAAGTCGATATCGTCCCAGTTGAAGATCGACCGATATCCGGACGCCACCAGCTTCTCGGCGTCCTCGTCCTTGACGACGTATACCGTTGCGCTGGTCTTTTGGTGCGGCTTTATCGTCACACTTGCGCCGCGCTTGATCATCGTCTTGAGCACCGTTGCGTCTCCGTCATCGTCCACGCGCGTCGCCCAGATTGCCTCGATTCCCTTGCCGTCGTCCGAGAACCTGCGCATATCGTCCCAGTCGCTCGAGAACCGGCAGATGTGCCCGTCGTCCGTCCCGAAATACAGGTGCTCGTCCGCGCCATCCTTGCGCACCATCCAGCACGCCGCCGGAATACCGTCCCAGTAGTACCCCTCGTAGATGTAGTCGCTGTTGCTCGCCCGGCGGTAGCTGCGCTCTTGCCGTCCGTCGAGCACATATACCACGCCGCCGCCAACGGCCAGCAGGTACATGCCGCTCCATTGCACNNCATGCCGCTCCATTGCACGGCCGCGCAGTCTGCGAGTCCCCGCTCCTCCGTCAGCATCGCGTTGAGATACCAGCTCCGGTTTTGCGTCACGCGCCCAGAGGCGTAGCTGCTGCTCACCAGCGCATAGATCCCCGTCCCGCTCACAAACATCGGCTCATCTAACAGGTTGGCAAAGCACCCCGTGCTCACCGCGCCGACGCCTGCCAGCGCCGCTTGCACGGTAAACACCGCCTTTCCGTCGCTGTCGAGCGTCCCCTTGCGGATCCACACGCTGCTGTCCTGTGCGTTCTCTTCTTTTACGATGCCGAGATATTCGCCAATCCGGCAATAGCCCATGATCCGCACGCCCTCGAGCCCGACGGCGCTGTAACTCAAATCGGGGATATACGTCGGGTCGTTCACGGCGCTCGTCCAGTCCAGGTTCGGGTGCTCCGGGTTGCCGGACAGCACGATGCGGTTCGTCGCGTTGATGCCATATGCCGTGATGATCGTGCATTTCTTGATCCTGTCGGCATAGCCGCTCACAGTGTGCGGGTACTGGATGCGGACGTTGTCCTCCTGTCCGGCCGCCGGCGCTTCCGGCGCTGTGCCAAACGTCACGCTCCCGGCCGTCCGGTCTGCCGTCCAGCCGCTCGTGATCTCCTCACCGTTGACCCACACACGCACATTGCCCTCAGCGTCGATCACACCGTCGAGCTGGTACACCTTGCTCGTTCCGTCCGCCAGAAACCGATTTTCCCGGTATCTGCCCAGCAGGTTGATGTCCTCATACGGCTCGCCGCCGCCTGCCGGCTTGCGGGCAATCACCGTCACCGGGATATACACGTCGTCGCTCGCCGTGATGTCCGTCACCGTCGTGCCGTCGTAGCGCAGCAGCTCCCCGCCGGTCACGATCCACAGCTTGCCTCCCAGCAGCACGCCCTGGCTCCTTCCGTCGTGGAGCCCGGCCATCAGCTGCACCGGCTCCGCGTCCGTGTCGTCCCAGCTGTACAGCTTCGTCCCGATGTGGGCGACGGATTTCTGCGCCTCGCCGAACCGCGCCGTCCACATTCCGTGCACGGCTCCGCCGCCCACTTTATGCAGCGTGCGCCAGCCGCAGCGTTTCTCCGGCATCCCGCCGGAGTCTGCGACCATGTTGGTGCAAAGGGGGCTTCGCCGCCGGTCGACCAGGCACGGGTCCGTGGAAAAGTCCACGCCCTTGAACGTGTTGTAAATCGTCGTCTTGATATTGACTCCGCTCCTGCTCGCCATTGGTTAAGCCCCCCTGTAAAAGCTGTTTGTCACACCGCCGCCGCTTGCGCTGCCCGGAATGCGCGTGTCCAGAGATTGCAGCATCCGCTCGAACTGGTTCATGTATGCCGAGTAATCCACCACCAGATCCGGGAACAGATGCTGCGCCGCCACGAAAAACGGCATGGCCTGCGCAGCGTCCTCCGCCACCTCGAATTCCGTGTCGTCGGTCGTCTCCGCGCCGATTGTCTCCGGGATCTTGAAGTATTCCACCTCGATCGTCCCGGCCGCGTCCCGCTCTGGGATCACGATCTTGCTTCCCTTCCAGCGGTATTTCCCCGTGGCCTTCCCGTCGCGCCACACGCGATACAGACCGCCGAAGTTCCCCGGCATGCTGTATTCTGTCTTCCCTGCCGTGCGGTTGATCGTCTTCACGGCGACAATTCGCTTTACCATGGCCACGCGCTTTTGCGCGATGTCGAAAAAGTCCGCCAGCTTCAGCTCGATGTCCTTGTCCTCTGTCAGCTCGCCGCCCGAGGAATATTCATCCAGCAGCTCATAGACTTTCTTCTTTCCTTCGCCCAGCGTCATTTCTTCTTGCCCCGCTTGATCCTCTGCACGGCTTCGGCATAGGTCATGCGCTTGCCCTTCGCCGGCTGCTGTTTCTGCTTCTTCATGCGTCCCTCCGTATACGGCAGCGCCGTCGGGCGCGTCTGCGCCCGGCGGCTTTGGTTGTCTCTATGTCAGGCCGGGTTCGAGAAGATGATCTGTCTCGCGTCGCCCCAGCCCAGGCCGAAATCGACGTAGCCCGTGAAGTTTTCCTTCAGCGGGTCGGTGTCGCCGTTGTCGAACACGGTCGGCCGCGTGATGTACACGATCTTGCACAGTTCCTTCATCAGGGTCGCATCGCAGATCGCCCACTGCTTTTTCGCAAAGCCCAGCGCGCCGCCGCCGATGACCATGTAGTGCAGGTCATACAGCGGGTTGGCTGCGTTCGTGTCGTCGGCCGGGTTGCCGGTCGGGCGCAGCTTCGCGCCGTCGCCGCAGATTTTCTTCGCCTCGGCCTCGAGGTCCGGGCTGACCAGCAGCGTGTTGTAGTCGGCCAGAAACGGCAGGCCGTCCGGCGTCAGCAGCTTGCCGCCGACCGTCTGCGCCTCCGTGATGGCATCCACGCTCAGCGCCTTTTTGATCAGGTTGCTGTACGTGCCGGCCTCCGGGTCGGCGATGTACTTGCGGCCCTGG
>HF985777.1:1743-16670 GCA_000432375.1 Firmicutes bacterium CAG:103 | reverse complement strand
TACTTGCGGCCCTGGCTGCCCTTGCTGGCGCACGGGTGGTCAGTCGCGGCCCACGCCTTGCCGTCGCCGCCGGCATAATCCGCGTTGAAGGCGTTTCCGAACATGCGCAGCGCGTGGGTGTACACGGTCATCGCGGCCGAGTCGCCGAGGCGCTTGCCCACCTTTTTGCACTCGCCCGTCTTGTCGATCTTGGCCTGCTTGTAGCCAACCGGGATCGTCAGCGAGAACTCGCCCGGCGTGATGATGGTCTTGAAGCCGCGCTTCATGTCGCCCTTGTTCAGCTCGCCGGTGTATTCGCGCAGTTCGCCGTAGCCGCCCGTGCCGGTCAGCTCGAAGTCCACGCTGTTGCTGTTCTCCTCGCCCATGATGGCGAGCAGCTTGTTGAGTCTGTTTGCATAGGCAAAATCGAAGGATTTGCCCACAAACTTGTAAAGGTCAGTTTTCCATGCCTGATCCATTTTGCTCCCCCCTTATCTCAGTGCGTGGCTCTTCGCCACGAGTCCGATCTCGCCGTGCACGAGGTCGATCTGCACGACCTTCACCGGCAGCGCCGCCGTCGCCGTCAGCACCAGTGCCTGAATGCCCGCGTCAAAGTTGCCCTTGGCGAACATCAGCGGCGGGAAGATCATGTACTTATCGCCCTCGCAGATGGTGCCGCCGCTCGCGGTCGTGAGCGTCTTGCTCGTCGCCGTAAAGTCGGTGATGCGGCGCTCACTGCCGATCTCGTCGGTGTTGGTGCTGCTCGCGCCTTTTTCGACCAGCACGATGTAGCCGCCGTTGAGGTCGTCGTCCGCCAGCGTCGCAAGGTCGGTGCTGACAAAGGTCGTCGCGCTGCCGCCGGTCGCGGCCATCACCGGTGCCTTGCAGCGCATGATCATGCCCGGGTCGTCGTACACGAGGATCTTCGTGCCGTTGCTGCGCGGGTTGATCGCATCCTCGGCGCCGCTGTGGTTTTCCTTTGCCACGCCGAGGATCGCGCCGGTCTCGGCGGCCGTCGCCGCCACGACGAGGCCCTCGCTCAGCTTCACGACCTGCCCGGCCTTGATCGCGGTCGTCTTTGCAATGTCGTATTCGTGGACACCGAAGGTAAAGCCGCCGTCCACGTTCTGGTATGCTCTCATGTGTTTTTCTCCTTTCAGCGCTCCAGGAACTCTTTTTCCGTCATTTTCAGCTCCGGGTTGTTGCGGTTCCACGCCTCGAGCGTCTCGCGCTGCTCCGCGGTCAGGCCGCCCCCGGTCGAGCCCGTGCCGTTGCCGGCGCCGCGCGCATTGCGGCTGCTCGCTTTCGCGGCCGTTTCCTCTGCCACCGAGCCGACGAGGTCCAGATAGTCCTGATACAGGTCAGCCAGCGGCTCCACGCCGTAGCGTTTCCCGCAAAACCGCCGAAACTTTTTGTTCTCGTCCAGCTTCGTCAGGTCGACCTTCGGGAATTTCTCCATGAACGCCTTCGCGTCCGCCATGATAAACGCGCGCCGTTCGTCCTCCCGCTTCTTCGCGTCGGCCTGCTCCTGCAGCTCCGCTCGCTTCTGCGCGGCGAGGCGTTTGTCCTCATCCTCCCGCCGGATATCCTCTTCGGTGCGCTGCTCGTCCTGTGCCCGCTGCCGGATCTGCTCGTCATGAAAACGCTTGGAATAGTCCTGGAATTCCTTCCAACTGCCAAACGGCTTCCCGGTATACGGGTTCGGGATGCCCGTCGCCGCGATCTCCTCGTCGAACTTCTTGCGCATCCGTTCCTCGGTTTCCCGTTCCGCCTGCTTGCGTGCGGCCTTCGCCGCCGCGTTGAGCTCGTGCGTCTGCTTCCGGCCCCGGTCGCCGTCGCCGGGTTCTTCCGCGCTTTCGGCCGCGCCGCCTTCCGTCTCCGCCTGCTCCTGCCGGTCTTCGTTCCCGGCTTCCCCGCCGTCCTGCACTTCGGTCTCGTCGATTTCGTCAGTGATCGGGTTTTCGTTGTCCATGGTGATCCTTTCGTTTGCCGGTGTCCGCCGCGGCCGCGAATTTGGCATAGGTCTCCCCCAGCCTGTCCCCATCGTACATCGCGCACCCCCTCCGGATTTCGTCAGTTTTTTGCACACGCATAAAAACAGCGGCTCGCATTTTCTGCAAGCCGCTCGCGGTTGTTTTCACTATCATAGCATCTTCCGCCGTTTCCTGTGTTCCAGCTGCACGATCAGCTTCTCGTGCTTTTCCTCCGGCCGCTCGTCCACCGTCTGACGCCCCTGTTCCCGCGCCATGTGGCAGATCGCTGCCGCCATCACCAGGTCGTCGTGCTCTCCGGCCATCGCCTCCGGCCGGTCGTGCTCGTTGCGGGCAAAGACCATCATCTCGCCCAGCGTCCACTTGCTCCGCACCAGCTCCGGCACCTCGTCCATCACGCTCCACAGGTTGGCCAGCGCCACCGGCCGCGTGCTTTTGTCCGTCCGCCATCCGTTTGCGTCCATCAGCTTGGCCGCCTTTTTGTCAAACCGTTTCCGGCGGTACAGGTTTGGATATGCCCACTCTTCCAGCTTCAGTTCCACATAGGTCGAAAAGTTGATTTCCACCGCCAGCAGCGTGTTGTTGTAGTACCGCCCCAGGCAGTATAGCTGCCGTGCGTATGCCGGCTCGCTCAGATCCTTTTGCAGCTCCGCGCATTGCCGTCCGTCCGCGTTGTCGATCAGGAACGCCGTGAACCGGTCGCTGCCGTCCCCCGCCGTGTCGCATCCGGCCACATACGGGTGTCCGTCCTCCGGCTCTTTCCATATGCGCACGTAGCCGTTTTTGTCCTCGCGCCACTCCACGTTCTCCGGCTTTCCGTCGGCCGCCTCGGTGTATGTAAAATAGCCGATGTGCTTCGGCTCCGGCGCCCGCTCCCGCAGTCGCTCCAGGCTTTCGTTGTCGAAAAACGGCCGGCCCGTGAACAAAAACGCCTCCTGCGGATTACTCGGGTACTCCTGCCGGAATTTTTGCACGTCGCCGCCGCAGTTTGCCTTGATGCACCAGCGCCGCCATTGCAGCTGCTCGTCGTCCAGCCCATAGTCTGCGCGCATCTGCTCCTCATCCTCTGTCCATTCCGTTCCCTGCGGCACCGGCCGCCGATAGTCCGGGTCGAGGTACCACGCCAAAAACACCGGCCGGAATGCGTTTTCGCCCGACACCGCTCCGTCCCAGAACGTCTTGAACTCATTGTATCCGTTTGCCGTGCTCTCCATCACCACGCACGTGTCCTTGTCGTCCGGCACGGCCTGCAGGATGCCCAGCATGTTTTCCGTCATGTTCGGCCAGAACGCACTTTCCGAGCAGTGCACGTTCCGCAGCGTGAACGATCGGCCCACGCCGCGGCTCCCCGCCGTCACGCATCGGATGCGGCTGCGCAGCCCCGGATTGCGTTTTTTCTCCACGGGATCCTTCGTCGGGTTTTCAAATACCAGCTCCTGCGCGTTGCTGGCCTTCAACATCGGCTTGATCTCCGGCGGAAGATTGTCGTAGAAGAGCTTGTTCATGTTGAAGAGGTTCGTCGTCGCGTCCTCCACGTGCGCCACGATCAGCGTAAAAACGTTCGCGCGCGTCGCAGCGTCAGCGAAAAACAGCCCCTCCACCTCCGTGCTGGTGCCCAGCTGCCGCCCCTTCAGAATGATCAGACGCACGGGCCGCCCGGCATCGTGTTCTTCCTTGATGATCTGGTATAGCATCTCCTGTGCCGGCTTCAGCCGCAGCGGGATGATGTTCCCCTTCTTGTCGCGGATCTTCAGAAAATGCTCGCAGTATTGCTTCGGATTCCGGATGTCAATCATTCAAAACTCCCTCCCGTCGTCCGGAAGGCTCTGCAGGAATTCTTCCACGCTCTTTCTCATTTCGCCTTCCTGCTTCGGCGCCTGGCGGAACATTCCCATGCTCTCGCCGATCTTGCCCAGCGCATTCAGTGCGCCCTTCGCGTCAAAATTCCACGTCCCGTCCGGCACCCATGCTTTCTCGTCGCGGTCCCACTCCAGGTGCGGCACTGCCTCCATGCATCGGTTGTACACCTCCAGCAGTTGGTTGCCCACCCACTCCGGCGTGATCCCCTGCCGCTTATACAGGTCGATGGCCCGCGCCCGGCGGTATGCAGCGATCTTCGGCAGCTTGAGCATCCGGCTCGCCTGGCTCTCCGCTGTCTTGGCCGAGTACCCGGCGCGGATCGCCGCCTCCTTCGGCCGCCCGTCCCGCTCCAGCTCCGCCACAAAGCGTTTTTGTTGCTCGGTCAGCATCCGCTCCAGCTCCGCCAGCGGCAGGTCATAGACGTCCCGCTCATCACCACGCATCGTAAAATCGCCTCCTCAGTCTCGTCAGTGTCTCCTGGCTCAGGCCGTACTCCATGCACGTCCGCTCCCACGAGATATCCGTCGTCAGGTACGCCAACAGCGCCTGTGCGTATTCCGGCCCCGCGGCCGCGCACAAGCGTCGTATTTTGTCCTGTGTCTTTTTCGGCTGGCGTGCAAAGTTCCTGCACGTGAAAAAGATTGCCCCCTGCTCGTCGTAGCTCTTGCTCACGCTCCGCAGCCGTTTGAACTCCCGCTTCATAGTCGCAGCCTCTTTCGCTTCGCGCTCGGCCGATCCGGCATGACAGCGCGGACATATCCGTACCGCAGCCCCGTTTCCTCGTCGTCGATGATCGTCTTTTCTTTTACCAGCGCCCCTTCCGGCGCCTGGATGCCGTCCACGTCGCGCACGATCACAGGTTCCGTGTAGATCGGCTTCTCCAATCCGCGCGAGCTGCTCCACTTTTTTGCGTGTGCGTCCTTGCAGGCGTTGGACACCATGTAGCGCGCGATCCCGGTGTAGTCTCCCCGGCCGTCGAGCAGGACGTAGCCGCATTGGTCCTCCGGCCAGTACCGTGTCACCACTTCCCATGCAGCTCGGTCCATCACAAGGTGGTGGTGCAGCCGCACCTTTTTGCCTGTGCGCGGGTCGGTGTCGCTGGTCGTCAATACATAGCGCAGGCTTTTGCCCGTCTCCTTTCGGTATCGGTTGCCGACATTTCGTAAAAATTTGCTCACCTCTTTTTTCGCAGCCTCCATGTCCTCCGGCAGCCGCTCGTCGCTGTACTTGAGCTGCAGCCACAGGTCGCCCGCCCGAAAGTTGCAGTTGATGATCCTCGCCAAGCGGCGGACAGCCTCTTTCTCGTTCGCCGCGATCTTCCTCGCGCTGCTGTTCCCGGCAATCCGTTTGGATCTGCTCTTGCGGCCCACGCGCGTCCGTGGCGACACATCCAGGATGCATCGCCGCGTCTCGACGCAGCGGCCGGACACGATGTGATACTCCACCAGCTTTCTCATCCTTTCTTCCTCCGTTTTTCAGCCGGCTCTCCCCGGCCGCATTTGCTATCGCGCGCACACGTCCGCGACACGGTTGACGTTTTTCAACTTCTTGCGCTCTTCGGCGGCACGCAGTTAAGTTAGCCGTTAAAGGGCCCGGAAAGATACGCGCGCACGCGCGTATAAAATTAAGGTGTTTTTGCTGTTTCGTTCTCATTTCCGCGGCGCATCCGGCGTCGCAGAAATCAGGGCGAACCAGTTTTTAACTTGCCGGTAACTTGCCGGTAACTTGCTCTTCTGCCACGGCAGCGGTTCGCTGCCGTGGCATTTTGTTATCTGCGCCCGTATTTGTGGTTGTTGCGCGCCGCCAGCGCCAGGCTTGCATCCGTCACCTTCTGCTCGCGGGCGCGCTCAGCGATCCGCCGGTCACACTCCGCCCGTACCTCCAGATACGCCGCGCACGCCGCGTGGCACCCCGGCCTCCGCTCGGCGCACCCTTTACACGGTCCCGCCGGCATATCCCATTGCCTCCTTCAGCTCGCGGATCTGTTCACGCGGCTCCAGCCTTCCTCTGCACGACAGCCATGCCTGGCAGCTTTCTGGTTCACACATCCAGTGCTTGCACGTCTCAGCATCCCAACCCAGCGGCGTGCGCGGCACCTTGCGTTCCTTCCATTCGGCCAGCAGCCGGCCGGCCAGCACCTTTTCCAGATTCCGCACCTCCATCTGCTCCTCCAGTCTCCGGATGTGCTCCTCCTTCAGTTCCGCGCGGAACTGTTCCAGTTCCGCACGCACCAGTTCCAGCGCGCGCATCGCGCTTTCCATGTTCTCCTTCGCTTCTTCTGCTTCGGCGCGTTCCGCTGTCAGTACCTTGACGACTTCCGCGCTCCGCTGCTGCTCATATTCCATTTCCATTCGCTCGCGGATCGCTGCCTCATTTGCGCTCTTGGCCACCATCTGCCAATATCTCACCGGCAGCAGCACGCGCATTGCCAAATGCTTTGTGCACAGCCGCCCGCGCGGAATCTCTCTCCCGCAAAATTCGCATACGTTCATGCTTCTGCCTCCCCAGCCGCGAAAACGTGCGGCTTTTTTATGTACTCGCAGTACGCCTTTTCCAGCATCGCGCCCGGGCTGCCGCGCCAGTCCGGCAAAAACAGCACCGCATCCGCGATGTCGATCATCGCAAAGCACACCCGCATGTAGTCCTGCGCCGCCATTCCCTCCGGCTGCTCCGCCGGGTTAAGTGGGATGCAGCCCATTCTGCTTACCGTCTCCGCCGCCCGGCGGAACTTCGCGCGGTATCCCTCGTCGCCGGTGATCTTCCCGGCAATGTAGATCTTGGTCAGTCGTCGTCCCACGCCACCCAGCTTGTCAGCGCGAGTGCCTGCCACATGGCCGCCGCATTTTCCAGCGTTTGCGCCATGAACGTCTCCTCCGGTGTGTCGAAGCGCATCACCGTGCCGTGCGCGTCCGTTGTTGCCGTCGTCGTCATGGTGACGGCCGCCTGCGCATCCTCCGGCAGGCCGATGATCTGCCGGTCGCGTGTCTGCCACAGCATTGTGCTGCCGTACATCAGCGGCGTCGCCTTGATCTCCCGCGCACCGTCCACCTGCATTGCCTCGCTCAGGCGCGCCAGTGTCACGTCCAGCATCGCGTGCTGCTCCGTCGACCCCCGCACCGTCACGGCCTCCTCCGTCGGGATCCGCCCGACCATCCGCACGATCTCCGCCAGCAGCTCCCGGCCGTCCGACCGCTGCAGGCTCTCCACCTGCGCGCTGTACGCCCACTTTTCGCCCAGCAGGCTCAGCATGCCCGCCGTCTCGCAGATCAGCAGCGCCCTGTTTTTTGCTTCCTTCGCCGCCAGCTTCGCCAGCCCCTTGTAGTGCATCATTCTTTTTGCGTCCCTTTCCATGCGACTGCATGTAGTATACGTGCTGCTGCACACTCTTCGGCGTGCGCCCCAGCGCCTCGCCCATCTCCTTGTAGGTCTTTCCCTCGCCCCACAGATACAGCAGCTTGGTTTCTTCGTCCTGCGTCCAGTCTTTTCGCGTTCTCGGCATTGGTTCTTTCTCCTTCGGTCGCCGGAGGTAATCCCCCGGCGTGATAAATTCCGCGCAGCCGTCTCCCCCTTGGCACGGCCTGCGCCGCTTTTCGTGCAGGATGTACAGGCACACCGTCCCGATTCCGCGCAGCCCCGTGGCGGACCCGTGGTAGCATTGTTCGCACGTGCTCATAGTTCCACCACATACACGCCGCCGTACCGCCGCCGTTCGCAGCAGCCGCACGTCAGCTTCCCGCGCACGTTCCCGGTGTGCTCCACCCGCTTGCCTTCCTGCTTCATCCGCTCTGCGCACGGCACACACAGCAGCATTTCCTGCTTCATCCGTCGTTCTCCTTCCATTCCGCCACCATGTCCATGATCTCTTTGCACAGCATGCTCAGCAGCGCGCCCAGCCGCTCGGTCTGGCCCATGTTCTTGTAGCCGTAGCTCTCCCTTTCGTCTGCGTCCACGCGGTAGAGCATCAGCTTCTGCGTGTCGTTTTCGTACATTTTTCCGACTTCGTTGTTCAAAAACGCCTCAAATTCTGCGTTCAACGTCGTCCTCCTTCCCCGGGCACCATGCCGGCCGGTATACCGGGCAGTCGTCCGTCGGCCTCCGGCCGATCACCGCGCCCCGCATCCATCCCTCTGCCATGCACCGCGCCGCCGGGTATCCGCGCGGCCACGGCGCTGTTTTCAGCCGCCGGCATCCGTTGCATCGTTTCCTTCCGTATTCGCGGATCATTTTCCGTACCGCACCACCACGGTCGGCTCGTTCCCGTAGCTCGTGTTCAGCATTTCGCGCAGCCTCGCCTCCCGGCGCTCCCGCGCGGCCTGCGCGATCGTTTCCATGCACGTCGTCCTGCACATATCGTTCTCCTTCCTCCGGCCCTCTTCCGGGCACAGGCGGCGGTGCCTTTCCGCCGCCCGGCCCGCTCTCGCGGAAACAAGAAAAGAGGAGATGTTCCGGGTGCCCTGCACCCGGAAGAGGGCCGGCTTCTCTGTCGTATCAGCCCGCTTCTCCGTGCTTGTCCAACCTATCCTTCAGCCGCTCCACTTTGCGCCTGCGCTCATTGCGCACACCATCCGTGCAGCAAAACAGCATTTTCATCTGCTCGAGCATGATCTCCACGTCGGCGATCTCCTCGGCGATGTTTGCCGACGAGTATTTGCCGCGCAGGTACTTGCACAGCTCTTTCTGCAGCTCGCTCATTTCCTCCATCATCACCACGATCTGCATGGATGAGCCGTAGGTGTCCAGCGCTCTCTGCAGCACTTCTGTTTCGTTTATGTATTCAGCCATTCCGCTTCACCTTCTCCCCGAACGCCTCCAGCAGCTTCTCCGCAGCCGCTCGGAGCTTTGTCTGGTTCTCGCCGCTGGCCTTGGCGATCAGCGCCAGCATGTCATTCAGATTCCCCTGCACGGTGTCAAAAACAATCTTGAACTGCGCCACCGTCACGTCGCTCATCTCCAGCTTCCGGCGCGCCTCCTGCAGCTCCAGCTTCAGGCCGTCGCGCTCTTTGGCCACGTCCGCCGCGGCGGTCTCCAGCTTGTTCTCGGCGGCCTTGGCCGTGGCCTCCGCTTGCTCGCGCGCCTTTTCCGCCTTCTGCAGCTTCTTTTCCAGCCGCTCAAGCTCTTCCTTCGCCGCCGCCTTTTCTTCCTCTCGCGCCTTGGCCACAGCGCCCTCGTCCACCTGCACGGCCACCTCGACCGGCCGGCTCTCCAGCGTGCGGATGTTCTCCTGCAGTGCCCGGATCTGCGCCTGTGTCTCCGCCAGCTCCCGGCAGCGTGCCTCGGCCTCCTGCGCTGCCGTCTCGGCGTCCTTCTTCAGCCGCTCGGCCGCGCCCATCTGTTCCGCCAGCTTTTGCTCGTACAGATCCCGCTCGTCCTCGGCTGCTTTCTTCGCCTGGATCAGCTCGTCCAGCTCCCGCGCCGACATGTGCTCCACATCGTGCTCCTCGGCGAAGCTCTCCCGCTCGCTTTCCGGCAGCGCGAGCAGCCGCAAAGCATTGGAAATGCTCAAATTATTCAACGTTGGGTAATTTGATTCCGCCCCAAAAAGTGTCTGCTGCTGCGCCCCGTATTCGCGGTACAGCGTCATAAAGCGCGATGCCGTGCTCTGGCTGAACTCCGTCTGCGCCTTCAGGTACGGCAGCCACTCCCCGTGGCCGATCATCTCCTTCACCTCGCACAGGCGGCGGCCGATCTCGATGCCGAACCACAGCGTCATCCGCTTTGCCTGTGCCGTCAGGCCGCGGATCTCCGCGCCCACGGTCTCCGGCGTCCTTGTCAGTTCATTCATGCCGTTTTCTCCTTTGCTTCCAGTATTGGCTGCTTCTGCTTGTCGCGGCGGCTGCCTGCGTGCACCCAGCCGAGCCACGCATCCAGAAACCATGCGTACCGCTCCTCCGGGTCCTGCGCATGGTTATACCCCTCGTTCTTGTATCCGTGGATCTGGCGGATCGTGTCCTTCCCCGTCAGCTCGATGGTCATCCACGGCCGCTCCGGCCGCTTCTCGTGCCTCAGAAACAGGATCGTCGTCTTCCCGCTCATATGCCGCGCGGCATAGCCGCCCACACAGTGGTGCAGCGTCTTGCCCTCGCGCACGATCTCGCTGCCGCTCTTCGGCACCACGATGCGCAAGCCGCTCAGAGCAAATTCATATTTCCGGCACAGCTGCTTATACCGCTTCGCATAGGCCGCAGTGGCGGCCTGGTCCTTCCGGATCTCCAGCAGCTCAGCCGCCGCGTCGTGCCGCTCCCGCAGGTCCTTCGGCATGGCCACCGTCGCCTCCGTCAGGTCATAGCCCAGCTCGCGCGCCATGCGCAGATAGTCCGCCCACAGCTGCACGCCCGTCTTGCTCTCGGCATATCGTGCCGCCTTTTCCAGCTTCACGCCGGCCGCCTCCGCGCACTCCTTGCACGCTTCCACTATCCGTCCCCCGCCGAGCTGCCGGCAGAGATGGATGTACACGTCCGGCGTCAGCTCCGGCGCGGTCTCTCGCCAGCTTTTCAGCGTCTCAAAGTCTCCACCAGACTGCAGCCAGGCGCGCGCCCGCTGCTTGTCCATCCGCAGGAAGTCCGCCGGGTTGCGCGCGCTCCAGTTCAGGATCTGCGCATTCTTCACCCCGCCCACCACCAGCTCCGTCACCGCACTGCCAAAGCCGAGCTTCACGGCCATTTCGATCTGCGGCCACATCGCGTAGGCCGCGAGATACGTCACAGCCCACTTCACCGGCTCGTCCCAGCGCTCCGCAAGCTCATAGCACATCCAGTCCTCGAGCTGGCAGTAGCGCCACGCCTTTGTATCACTCAGCGCATCCGCGCCGATCACGGTATAGTCGCCCTGATAGCACGCCCAGCCCATCATGTTCGGCTGAAACGGCTCTGACACTGTCGCCTTCGCCTTCCAGTACGGCCGTGACCATTCGAACCCGTTCCATTCTTGCGTCCATTCCCACATCTGCACCGTCCCCGGCGCGAGATAGTAGGCTTTCTGCCCCCAGCAGTTCATGTCGTAGTAGATTCCGTCATAGATCAGGCCCTTCGTGTATCTGATCTCGATCTGCATCGCCTCGATCAGCAGTGCCTCTCCGTCCCGGCGCAAGAATGCCACGTGCTCGCTCTCCCGCAGGGAACGCATCTGCTCGCCGTATTTGCCGATGGCGTTCCACACGGCCACCTGCCCGCAAAACGGGCAGTTTCCCTCGCTGCCGTGCTTCGGCCCGTGCTTGCCGATGATCCCGTGCTGGCGGCAGCACGTCGCCCACACCTCGCGCTTGCTGCCATAGGTCTCGAAAAACACGCGCGGCGTGAACAGATCGTGCACTGCGTCCTCTTCCTCTTGCGTCGGGTAGTGCCAGAACTTCTGCAGGATCTCCTCGTGCCGCTCCTTCGGCAGGTTGCACTTTAAGTACCGCATGGCTCACACCCCAAAGAAGTCGTCCAGCTTCAGCAGCAGGCCCTCCGGCTTCGCGTCATCGCTGCACAGCCGCACGCGCATCGTCGTTTCGATCTCCGCGCCCGGGAAGTAGAACTGCACCGCCTTGCGGTACGCCTCGATGTCCGATATGCTCCCGCCCACGCCTTTGGCCACGGCCTGCATACACTCCGCGAAGCTCCCGCCCTGCACCACAGCCTGCGCAAACTCGCCGTCCTCTTCGCAGAACTTCTCCAGCGCCTCGCGCACGGCCGGCGCCATGGCGCGCTCCTTGTTTCCGCTCAGTCCCTTGTCATCGCGCAGCCGCTCGATGGCTTTCTCGTAAAATTCGTTCATAGGCACATCTCCTCTTATCATTCTCACAGCTCTCGGCGGTTCCACCGCGTCTCGGCGATCCCCGCGCTCGCGCTGTAGCCGCTCATCAGTCTGCATTCCGCGTTCTCGCACTGCACCCAGTACGCCGCGTGTTCGGCGTCGCCGGTCCTGTGCATCCGCGCTCTCGCCCCGCAGCACGGGCACCGCTCCAGGTACATCCGCCCGCGCCTCCTCACAGCCCCGCGTCCCGCAGCGTCTCCTGCAAAAAGCTCAGCTGCTGCCGCAGGTCGTCGATCGTGCGTGTCTGCTTTGCCATTGTGCCGGAAAACTGCAGTGCCTTCTTCCGCTCCTGGCAGTAGCGTTCCTCTGCCTTCTCGCGCAGCTCGTGTTCCTGCTCGGCGTAGTCGCACAGCTTGCTCACCGTGTACCGCGCCGCCGGCGAGAAGTCCGCGCTCGAGCGCGGCCGCCCCAGCAGCTCTCGCGCCTTGCTGATCGCTTCCGCACCCTGCATCACGCCACCCCCAGCGCGGAGAAAATCACATGGAACAGCCACCCCGCCAGGCATCCGCCCGCAAGGAAGCTCGCACACACGATGCCGTCCTCAATGCCCCATACGATGTACTTGCGTACCTTAGCCTTCGCCTTCGGGTCGCCGAACACCTTCATCACCATTCACCCCCGAACGCACGGATCGCTTCTCCCGCGCACCGCTCGCAGATGCGCACGCCGCGCACCTCCTTCGCGTCCGCGTCCCCGCAGAACACGCACCCCGGCGCATACTTGTGCAGGATGATCGTGTCGCCCTCCGTGTAGATCTCCAGCTTGTCCTTTTCGCGGATGTCCAGCACGCGCCGCAGCTCGATCGGCAGCACGATCCTGCCCAGCTCGTCCACCCGGCGCACGATCCCGGTTGCTTTTTTCATGTTGTTTTTTCTCCTTTCATGCCAGCCATCTGGCCAGCGCGACCAGCGGCACAACGATTTTTCCGTTTCTTCGGTTCCCCGGCTTCTTCGCCGGGAATGTCTTGTCCTGCAGCAGCGTGTCGCGGCACAGGCCCACGACCTTGCACGCCTCCGGCATGGAGATCGTCTCCCTTTCGGGAAACAGCTCGCACAGCCGCTCCAGCTGCTCGCGGAATCCTTCTTTTTCCCGTGGCATATGTACCTCTCCCCTTTTAAAGTGTGCTGATATTGAAAACTTTGGGTTGCTTTGATATACTGCAAATGGCAAACGTGGAAATTTTGCGTACAAAAGGATGTGTAGCTCATGATTCTTTACCACATGGATCGCTCCGGCTGCTTTCCGACAAGCGGCGAGCTTTCGCTGCACCCGCTGTCGGATTTGCCGCACGACATAGCTGCCTCACGCTTCTTTTTAGATTTCCAAAACGGCGTGTCACAGCATTGCCTGAACTACTTCACAGATCGTGCGTCCATGCTGACCGCCATACCGTCCATGCCGCTCGGCCAGCTCTTCGTCGCCGCTGATTCACTCGTCGCCGCGAACAGAAGGATCTCTTCGCAGTTGACTGAACTCACAGTGGAACTCGTCCGCCGACAGCTATTTCCGCATTACCCTTCTCGCCTCATTTCGCTTTTTGCAGTGGAACAGATTTCCGATTTCGAGAAATGGGACTGGGAATGCCCTGAACAAGCAAGGGTCTTCCAGATCTCCGTGCCTGACAATCTAAAAAGATTTGACGCCGGGCACCTACGCGGCGGTATCACGTTCACAACAGATGAAACAGGCACTTATTGCGGCTGCCTCTTAACCGCGATGTACGACCAGGCAATCAAGTATTGGTCTTGTGAGCCGTCTGCAGATCCTCTTTGGGAGTATCTCGTACCGCTTCCCGCTCAGCTCCATCAGGTTCTTCTTTGTGACAGAACGTCGCTTGCATCCATTCCAGAGGGGTAAATCCAACGTGATGCGGCAGCATGTCCTCTGTCAACTTCACCGTTTTTTTGCCTTGTGGATGGTATTCGTCCAAGCCTGACAGCCGCTCCAACTGCTCACGGAACCCTTCCTTTTCCTTTGGCACAGGCATCTCCTCCTTCGTTTCGCCTGAAAATGCCGCGGCGGTGAAAGATGTCCAAAAGGCCGCCGCGGCCGCAGAAAGGATATGTGAGGTTCGCTGTCCACCCGTCGCGCCCCTCAGTTCCGGCGCGGAGCATGTCCGTGCCGCAGCTCAGTCCCTCACCCGGCAAAGTCCACCACCAGCTCCGTCTCGCGGAACGTAAACGGCGCCGGCGCCGGCCTCTCCGGCTCCTCGTCCAGATAGTTCTTGCCGAACACCATGCGGAACTGCTCCCGGTTCCACCCCTGCTCCCGCATGGCCTTCTCCTGGCCGTAGCGGTGCAGCCGCTCGGCGGTCTCGCCGCTCCGGTGCGCCGCCTCCGGCCCGAAGATGTGGCACCGCTCGTGGCACAGATACACCGTCAGCCCGAACTTGTCGGAGATCTTCCGGTTCGCCCCGCCGAAGATGTGGTGCACATCCAGCGGGTCGTCCGCGCCGTTCCTGCCGCACAACCAGCATCGTTTTTCTTCCATCATTGTGCCTCCTTCAGCGCCTTGTCGCCGCGTTTTGCCGCGTTTTGAAAGATCTGCTCGCACACGGCCTGCGCCTGGCGCTTCCGCCGCTCGATCTCTTCCTGGCTCGCCCCGGCATAGGCGTCGTCGTGGAATCGCACCGTCGCGCCGTTGATCTTCATTTCCTTCACCATCGCCATGTGCTTTCCCCTCCTCCGTGCATCCTATGCCCGTGCCGCCTGTCCGCTTTACGATGCGCGCCGGTCGTCCTCCAGCGCCATCGCCAGCCCCTCTGTGAATGCGCACAGCTGCGCCTTCTGTATGTCGTTCATGTTCTGCATCATGCGGCCCAGCCGCTCCAGCATTTTCTGTTCGTTGCGTGTCAGCATTTTTGTCACCTCCTGCTTGCTACGCGAGTTCAGTGCTTCTCTTTGCGAGTTTATAATATCGCTATGCGAGCTATTTGTCAAGGATTTTTTAAAAAAATATTGACATAGCGATATTGCCGCTGTATCATACTCGCATAGGGAGGTGAACACATGCACAACAGAATACGTGAAGTACGCAAGTCCCTGAACATGACGCAGACGGATTTCGGCGCAAAAATTGGTGTGCGCGGCAACACGGTTACAGGATATGAAACAGGTCAGCGTGTCCCATCCGATGCCGTTATCGTTTCAATTTGTCGCGAGTTCCATGTTGACGAACACTGGCTGCGCACCGGCGAGGGCGAAATGTTTACGGCGACCGCGCGCGACGAAGAGATCATGGACTTCGTCGGCCGAGCGACCATTGGCGCAGGTGACGACTTTAAGCGCCGTTTCCTTCTGGCAC
>HF985777.1:0-1707 GCA_000432375.1 Firmicutes bacterium CAG:103 | reverse complement strand
GGAAGAGCGCTGGGCCGACATCGAGGACTTTGCCCGGCAGATCACCGCGGAAAACACGAAAGAGGAGCAGGATTGATTTCCTGCTCCTCTTTCTTTGCTTTTCTGCTTTTCTTTACGCTGCGCGCAGCAGTGCCAGCGTCAGCCGCAGCTTTTGTTCGCTTGCTTCATCCAGCAGCCGCTCGATCTCGCGCCGTAAGTACGTCCTCCATTCTGTTTCCGTCATAGCTCTCCCTCCCACAAATTTTCCGCGGACGTCCCCAGCGCCCGCGCGATCTTGATCGCCGTCACCACGTTCGGCAGCCGCCCGCGCTCCACCTCGCTGATCGTTGTTTTCCCGCACCCCACCTTTCTCGCCAGCCACCGCTGGCTCATGCCGAGGTATTCTCTGTATTCTTTCACTTTGTTTCCCATTTCGTGTTATCACCATATCATAAAGCGTCGGCTCTGTGTGCTTTTTGGCCCGGAATCAGTCCGTTTTCTCCTTTTTCTGGACTTTTGCTCTTTTATATGGTATACTGCACGCAGCCAGCCGCGAGAACAGCTTGCCACATCGCGGCCAAAATATGAAACGCCCGTGTCCCGCGGGCGAAAGAAAGGAGCCAGATCATCATGCGCGAATCACGCGCCTCTTCCCCCGAAGTTTGCCGCAGGCCCTTTCC
Source organism: Firmicutes bacterium CAG:103 (assembly GCA_000432375.1). Lineage (GTDB taxonomy): Bacteria > Bacillota > Clostridia > Oscillospirales > Oscillospiraceae > CAG-103. Next base: position 1,048 of record HF985777.1, on the reverse strand, counting down.
ATGGAGCTCCGTCACCATCGGTGTCCTGTTTGTCCTGTGTGCCGTGCTTTCCGGCCTGCTGGTTTTCCAGTCCGCGCGTCTGCACCGCGAGCAGGAGCGTCTCGCCGTCGCGAACGACACGATCGAGTTCGCGCGCAGCGAATTTTCCAACGCTGACGATGAGGTCGCGCGCTACCGGTCAGCCGCTCTCGGGTACTACGCAGAGCACGGCGGCACCTACATCATGCCTTATGATTATTCGGCTGGCTTTGAAGGGTACTGCAAGCGTCACCCAATCCCGGCCCCGCTGCTCGATCTCGGCTCGTGAGGTGCCTCTATGGATTTTGATACCGCTCGTCAGCTGCTCGTCGAATACGATGATAAAGAAACGCGCCGCCGCATCCAGCGCCGTATGTCACCGGCCGAGCGCCGCGCCTACCGCGAACGGATCGCCGAAGCCGAGAACGTTTATCATCTCGGGAAATTTACGCACGAGGAAGATCTCAGCACCATCAAATCACTGCGTTCCTGCCTCTGGTGCATGGCGCTCTCTGGCTCTGTCTGCGTCGGTGTCGCTGTTTACAGCGTTATGCCCGTTCTGTGGCTTGTCCTCTCCTGCGCTGCCACCGCCTTCGTCTGTCTCGTCGGCATGCTGTTTCTGATTACGTGGCTCTCCACACTGGCGGATGTCTCCATTCTTCCCCGCTGGCTTCTTTATGTTGCCTCTTTCGCAGCTCCACTGCTGTTCTGGGTTGTAATAAATCTGTTTTCGTGACAGCACAATTTCGCGGTCTCACAAAAATGATTCCGATCCAAAAATAAAAAAAGCCGCCACGGTGCTGCAGCACCGTAGCGGCCGTTCGTTCCTCTTTTCAAGGAAGGGAGATGCCTATGGCAAAAAAGAAATATTATCAGCGGCCGGACGGCCTGTATGAAGCCATCCGCGTCGTCAATGGCAAGCGCAAAGCCTTCCGCGGCCGCACACCGCACGAGGTCGAGCAGAAGATGATCGCCTACCAGGGCGAGATCGCGCGTGGCCGTCTCTTCCGCGAGGTCGAAGAAGAATGGG
>HF985776.1:61794-64292 GCA_000432375.1 Firmicutes bacterium CAG:103 | reverse complement strand
ACGGCAACAATCCGGACGGCAATAATCCGGATGGCAGCAAGTCGAACACCCCCAAGACCGGCGACACACGTCTGATCTGGCTGGTCATTGCGCTGGCAGTGATCTTCGTGGCGACCTTCGCTGCGACCTACTACAACCGCAGGAAGAGCAAGCACCACGGCGCCTGATCTTCACTCTCATGCAGTTAAAATGGGCAGCGTCAAATGACACTGCCCATTTTCTTATCAGGAGTTTTGTATGAAAAAAACCGTTCTCATCGTGATCCGCGTCGTCTGCATCGTCGGATTCTTGGTCTGCGTTGGCGTGCTCGGCTGGTACTGGCACAGTGACCGCAGCGACCGCGCTGTCGCAGAGGCGCTCGCCGCCGCGCATGACGCAGCCAGTGCGGAGGCCATGGAGCAGGTGCGTGCAGTTGCCGCCGACAATGCGGATACGATCGGCTGGCTGCGGATCGACGGCACCAACATCAACAACGTCGTCATGTTTGCCCCCGACACGCCGGGCAAGTACCTGCACATGGACTTCTACGGCAAGTGGTCATACCGCGGCACGCTGTATGTCGCCGAAAACTGCGATGTGCGCACGGCGGACAACATCCTCATCTACGGGCACCACATGAAAGACGGCAGCATGTTCGGCTCGCTGATCTCCTACAAGGATGCAGCATTTCGCGCTGCGCACCCGATCGTGCAGTTTGACACGCTCTACGCCTCCCATTCGTATGAGGTCGTGGCCGCGATCGAAACGGAAATCCCCGCTGAGGGCTCTGACGCCTTTCGATATTATGACTGCATCGGCACGGACCCGGAGCAGTTTGCGCAGTACTGCACGTTTATCGAACAAAACCGGTGCTATGACACCGGCATCACGATCCAGCCCGGCGACCGGCTGCTCACGCTGTCCACCTGTGCCTACCACACGGCGAACGGCCGCTTTCTGGTCGTGGCGCGGCAGGTCAACTGAAGAACATACAAAAACCCCGCCATCCGGTCGGATGGCGGGGTTTTTAACTTGGAAACTCAGTTCAGGGCAGCCTTCGCCTGCTCGCACAGAGCGGTGAACGCAGCGGGGTCATGGATCGCAGTCTCGGAGAGCATCTTGCGGTTCATGTCGATGCCGGCCAGCTTCAGGCCGTGCATAAAGGTGGAGTAGTTCATGCCGTTGGCTTTGCAGCCGGCGCTGATACGGGTGATCCACAGCTGACGGAAGTCTCTCTTCTTCTGCTTGCGGCCGACGTAAGCGTAGCGGCCGGACTTCATCATCTGCTGGTTGGCCATCTTATAGTGGCGGGACTTGTTGCCCCAGTAGCCCTTGGCCAGGCCGAGGATCTTTTTTCTATGTTTGCGCGTCATCATCGCGCCCTTAACTCTTGCCATTGTTGTTTCCTCCTATTGTGCGGTCAATCCTTATTTATAAGGAATCATTTTTCTGATGGTCGCTTCGGTAGTCGCATCCGCATAAGTGGTGGAACGCAGACGACGGCAGCGCTTGGTATCCTTCTTGGTAAGAATGTGGCTCTTGAACGCATGGGCACGCTTGACCTTGCCGTTCTTGGTGAGATTGAATCTCTTCTTCGCGCCACTGTGAGATTTCAGTTTGGGCATTGTATTTTCTCCTTCCTTGGTTTGCTTACTTCTTACTATTGGTGTTCTGCGGCTTTGGCGACAGGAACATGGACATATTGCGTCCCTCCAACTTGGGCTGCTTGTCGAGGTTGGCAATGTCCGCGCACTTGGCGGCAAAGTCACGCAGGAGCTGTTCACCGATATTGGTGTGCGCCATTTCACGGCCGCGGAAGCGGATCGTCACCTTCAGGCGGTCGCCGCCCTGCAGGAACTTCTGGCCGTTTTTCAGCTTGGTGTTGAAGTCGTTCTCGCCGATGCCGGGCGACATGCGGATCTCCTTGACTTCGATCACATGCTGATTTTTTCTGGCTTCCTTCTCGCGCTTGGCCTGCTCGAAACGGTACTTGCCGTAGTCCATGATCTTGCAGACCGGCGGGTTGGAACCCGGAGCGATCTTCACGAGGTCGAGGTCCTTCCCCTCGGCGATCTCCAGCGCAGCGGCCGAGGACATGATGCCCAGCTGAGCGCCGTCAGCGCCGATGACGCGGACTTCCTTATCGCGGATCTCTTCGTTGATCTGATAGTTTGCAGTTGCGATACGAACACACCTCCATTGGTTGCATCGGGAGCGATCGCTCCGAGAACAAAAAAGCACGGATGCAAGACACATCCGCGCGCATAAAACACACATATCTCCCAGACGGGAGCGGGTTTTATTGACCGCGGACCGCCTTCGCGGCCGGGTGAGGCTGCCCAAAGGGCGCCCACTTTGTTGTCAGCTTTTATACTATAGCAGTCCCGGCACGGTCTGTCAAGGGTTTTCTGCGCCGGGCGAGCAAAAAATGCGGACTGAATCCCGCCTTCCGGGGACATACTCCTCCACGGAGGCAAAGCCATATGAAAGTACTCGAATACGGCGGTGTGTTCACCGCC
>HF985776.1:40199-61787 GCA_000432375.1 Firmicutes bacterium CAG:103 | reverse complement strand
GGCGGTGTGTTCACCGCCGGCGGACTGGGCTACGGCGGGCTGGAGCTGCTCTGGCGCGGCCGGACACACTGGTCGATGCTGCTGTGCGGCGGCGTGTGCGCCGTGCTGATCTATCTGATCGCGGGGCGCGAGCGCACCGTGCTCTGGCGGCGCTGGACGCTGTGCGCGGCCGCCGTCACGACGGTGGAGTATTTCACCGGCGTGCTCGTCAACCTGCGCCTTGGCTGGAACGTCTGGAACTACGCAGACCGGCCGCTCAACGTCCTCGGGCAGATCTGCCCGCTGTATACCCTGTTCTGGTTTGGCCTTGCCATCCCCGGCGTGTGGCTGGGGCGAACCGTGCGGCAAAAGCTCGCCGCCCGGCAGACTCAGTAAGTGGTGTCCTGCTGTTCCGGCGCTTGCGGCTGTGCGGGCGTCTCGGGCTGTGCAGCCGCTTCCGGCTGCTGCGGCGCGGCCGCTGCCTCGGCGGCCTGCTGCTCCTGCGCCATGGCGATCTTCACGATGCGGCTGGTGCCGAGCCGGTCCGCGCCGAGGCGGATAAACTCCTCCGCGTCGGCAAGGCTTGCGATGCCGCCGGCGGCTTTGACCTTCACGTGCGGCGGGCAGCAGGTGCGCAGCAGGCGCACATCGTCCGCCGTGGCACCGCCGGTGGAAAAGCCGGTGGAGGTCTTGATATAGTCGGCTCCGCTGTCGGACACGATGCGGCAGAGCATGCGCTTTTCCTCCTCGGTCAGCAGGCAGCACTCAATGATGACCTTGAGGATGCGGCCGCGGCTGACCTCACGCACGGCGCGGATATCGGCCGCGACATCGTCCCAGCAGCCGTCCTTGACCATGGCCAGATTGATGACCATGTCCACCTCGTCGGCGCCGTTGCGGATGGCTTCCGCCGCCTCGAACGCCTTGACAGCCGGGGTGTTGTACCCATTCGGGAAGCCGATGACCGTGCAGATGCGCAGGCGGTCGCCGACATATTTCTTCGCCCCGGCGACATGGCACGGCGGGATGCACACGCTGGCGCAGCCGTAACGCATGCCCTGATCGCAGAGGGCGCGGATCTCCGCCGCAGTGGCATCCACGCGCAGGAGCGTGTGGTCGCAGCGGGAAAGAATCTCTCGAAGTTCCATGATCGTTCGTCCTTTCTGATGAGACACGAAAAATAGGTATTCTTATTATACCGCGTCCGGCCGCATTGCACAAGACGCATATTTTCCGCCGCCGGCACATAGGCTGTGTTACCCAACAAGAGAGGTGCAGCACATGGACGAACTGGAACAAAACAACTATGCCGAGCTCTGCGGCACGCTGGCGGCGCCGCCCGTGCTGTCGCACGAAAACCGGCAGGAGCGCTTTTTCACCTTCCCGCTCGAGACGCAGCGGCTGTCCGGCACGATCGACCGCGTGAACGTCGTCGTGCGCGAACGGCTGCTGGCCGAGATGCCGCTGGAGGAATCGGCAAGACTGTGCGTGATCGGCGATGTGCGCTCGTTCAACAACCGCCGCGGGCCGGGCGCAAAGCTGGTCATCACGGTGTTCGCGCGCGACATCTCGCTCAGCGACGAGCCGTATGACCGCAACCTGATCCTGCTCAGCGGCACGCTCTGCAAGCCGCCGAACCTGCGCACGACGCCGATGGGCCGCGACATCTGCGACCTGATGCTGGCCGTGAACCGGCACTACGGCCGCAGCGACTACCTGCCGTGCATCACCTGGGGCGCGCGCGCGTGCGAGACCGCGCTCTGGGACGTGGGCACGCGCGTGTCCCTCGAAGGGCGGCTGCAAAGCCGCAGCTACATCAAGGTGCTGGACACCGGCGCCGTCGAGCGCACGGCGTTCGAGGTATCCGTACTCGAGATCTGCCGGCTGTCGGCGCCGGACGACTGAACGCACATACCGGCCAACAAAGCGCGCCCCGCAGAAAACTCTGCGGGGCGCGGGTCATTTCATCAAATGCATCTTCAGGCGAGCGCGGACACGAGCACTTCGAAGCCCTGCACGCTGCCGTCCGCCGCCGTGCCCTGCCCACGCAGGACATAGATCGGATAGAGCGCATAGTCGCCCTCGGCATGGAACCCGGCGTTCATGTAGTACGCCTGCTCAAACCCAGTGATCGTGCAGTCTGTGAGCTCCTGCGCGATATTCGCCGAGAAGTCGTGCGCATTCAGCCGCGCCTGCACGGTCTTGGCGTCCGCCAGGCGGACGGTTTTGGTGCCGCCCTCCTTGAGCGGAGCATACTGCTGCGTCAGCGCCGTCACATTGCCGTCCTTGTCAAAGGAGACGGAGATGTGATACTTTCCATACACCATCCGGCCGTTGACCTCCGGCGTCACATCGACCGTTTTGCTGCTCACGTTCGTCTCATAGGTTGCGCTGCTGAAGACGATCCGGGACGTGTCGGCGAGCTCCGGCTCGAACTTTTTCAGCCGCTCGCGCACGGTCTGCTCGAGCTGTGCGTCCGTCGGAAATTCGCTCAGGTCGCCCGGCGTCAGTTCCTCGGTCGGCGTGTAGTACTGGATGTAGCCAGTCTGCGCATCATACGAGAGCCGGCCGGCCAGCTGCGTCTGCATCGTGTCCGCGTCCATATCCAGCAGCGCGGCCGCCAGCGCCATGGAATACGCCTTGTCCACATAACATTTGTAAACCGTATCCCTTCCCTGATCTGGGAGCGTGATCGTATCCGGCAGCGTGAGATCCAGCGTCGGTTCCATGCCCGTGGTCGCCAGCACCAGCTTGCTCTGCGCGCCGCAGGCACTCAGCGCCAGCAGCAGCGTCAGCACCGCCAGCAGCAGGCAGAGTCGTTTTCTTCGCGTCATGTTCGGCCGCTCCTTTCCATATTCTTCAGATGTTTTCCAGCGCACTTCCAAACTCAGGATACCAATTTCCCAGATATTTGTCAAGTAAACGAAGTGTAAAAAACACAGGAGACGTCTTCCGTCTCCTGTGTGGGGATTCACTTTTCCGGCACGATCTCGATCCAGTACCCGTCCGGGTCCTCGATGAAATAAATGCCCATGCCGGGATTTTCAAAGCAGATGCAGCCCATGGCCGCGTGCTTCGCGTGCGCGGCGTCCATGTCCGGCACGGAAAACGCGAGGTGAAACTCCCCCTCCCCGAGGTCATACGGCTGCGTGCGGCCGCGCAGACCGGTCAGCTCGAGCTGAAACGGCGAGTGCCCGTCGCCCAGAAACACAAGTCGGAACGAGCCGTCGGCCGCATCCTTCGTGCGCACGGGCTCCAGCCCGAGGGCGTCATGATAAAAGCGCACGCTGCGCTCGAGATCGAGGACATTGAAATTAAAGTGATTGAAGGTAAACATACCGCGCCTCCCAAATACATTCTATCTGTCCCAAGTATAGCGGCTGCGGCGCGCATTGTCAAAGCAAGGCCGCAAAAAACTGTTGGAATTTCATGCCGGGCACGGTATAATGATCGTGCTAGACTGGAATATTGGAGGCGCGCCATGGATAAGACAGGACGCGCGCCCGGCTCTGTCATGGAGCCGGAGCTGCAAGAATTTCATACCGGCGCGGCCGTGCACGCTTACCGCACGTTCGGCTGCCACGCGCTCCCCGGCGCGGCGGGGCACCGCTTCGCCGTCTGGGCGCCGCACGCGCAGCGCGTCGCGCTCGTGGGCGACTTCAACGGCTGGGACGCGGCGGCAACGCCGATGGACCGGCTGCCGGACGGCACATGGGTGCAGACCGTGGCCGGTCTGCGCGACGGTGCGCTCTATAAATACGCCGTCACCGGACCGGACGGGCAGACGGTGCTCAAGGCCGACCCCTTCGCCGCGCACTGCGAGACCGGACCTGCGACCGCATCGAAGGTCTGGGCGCTCGAGGGGTACGTCTGGCACGACCGGAGCTATCTGCGCCGCCGCGCCGCGCGCGATGTGTACCGCGCACCGATGAGCATTTACGAGGTGCACCTCGGCTCCTGGCGCAGGCCGGAGACCGGCCTGCCGTGGTACCGCTCGGTCGCAGACGAGCTGGCGGACTACTGCCGAGAGATGCGCTACACGCACGTGGAGCTGCTGCCCGTGACGGAATACCCCTACGAGGGCTCCTGGGGCTATCAGGTGACCGGGTACTACGCCCCCACCAGCCGCTATGGTACGCCGCAGGACTTCATGTACTTTGTCGATACGCTCCACCGCGCCGGCATCGGCGTGCTCATGGACTGGGTCCCGGCGCACTTTCCGAAGGACGCGCACGGGCTCGCGCGCTTTGACGGCACACGGCTCTACGAGTGCAAGGATGCGCGCATGGCCGAGCATCCGGAGTGGGGCACGCTCATTTTCGACTACGAAATGCCGGAGGTGCAGAGCTTTCTCATTTCGTCGGCCATGTCGTTTTTCGACCGCTATCACATCGACGGCATCCGCGTGGACGCGGTGTCCTCGATGCTGTATCTCAACTACGCCCGGCGCGACGGCGAATGGACGCCGAACCGCGACGGCGGCAACATCAACCTCGGCGCAGTCGCCTTTCTGCAAAAGCTCAACACGACCGTGCTCACAGCGTGGCCCGGCTGCGTGACGGTTGCGGAGGAGTCCTCCGCCTACCCCGGTGTGACGAAGCCGCCCTATGACGGTGGCCTCGGCTTCAGCTTCAAGTGGGATATGGGCTTCATGCACGATACGCTCGACTATCTGGAGCTTGATCCCTATTTCCGCAAATACCATCACGACAAGCTGACGTTCTCGATGATGTACGCCTTCTCCGAGAACTTCATCCTCGCGTTTTCGCACGACGAGGTCGTGCACGGCAAGAAGTCGATGCTCGACAAGATGTACGGCACCTATGAGCAGAAGTTTGCCACCCTGCGCGCGCTCTACGGCTATCAGTTCGCGCACCCGGGCAAGAAGCTCACGTTCATGGGTTCGGAATTCGGCCAGTTCATCGAGTGGAACTACAAGCAGGGGCTCGACTGGCTGCTGCTCGACTACCCGATGCACAAGGCCATGCAGCGCTGGTGCAGCGCGCTCAACGCCTGCTACCGCAGCACCCGCGCGCTCTGGGACATCGACGACGGCTGGGACGGCTTCACGTGGCTGAACGTGGACGACGCCGAGCGCAGCGCCATCGCCTTCCTGCGCACGGCGCGCAACGGCCGCCGGCTCGTGTGCGTGTGCAACTTCACGCCCGTGCGCTACGACGATTTTGTCATCGGCCTGCCCAGGCGTGGCGTGCTGCGCGAGCTGCTGTCGAGCGACAGCGAGGAATTCGGCGGCTCCGGCGTGCACAACGCGCCCGAGATCCGCAGCGAGAACGTGCCGTTCGGCACGCTCCCCTGCTCCGCGCGCGTGACGCTGCCGGAGCTTGCCGCCGTATACTTCACCTTCACGAACCGGTAAAGGAGGGAACGCCATGAAACCCGAACTGCGCGCAGCGCTGGCCGAAAAGGGCCGCTGCGACCTGCCCGGCGTGCTGCTGGCGGCCGCCGAGTGCGCGCCGCTGGCCAAGACCGGCGGCCTTGCGGACGTCGTCGGCACGCTGCCGAAGAGTCTGGCCGCGCTCGGCTTTGACGCGCGCATCATCACGCCGTACCACCGCGTGATCAAGGAAAAATACGCATCCCAGGTCACGCACCTGACGGATTTTTATATCGATCTCGGCTGGCGGCATCAGTACGTCGGCATCGAGCGGCTGCTGCTCGACGGCATCGTCATCTACCTCGTGGACAACGAGTTTTATTTCGGCGACCGCATTTACCTCGGCGGCGAGGCCGAGGGCGAGCAGTATGCGTTTTTCGCCCGCGCGATCCTGGAGGCGCTGCCAAGGCTCGACTTCACGCCCGAGATCCTGCACTGCAACGACTGGCACACGGCCGTACTGCCCATGCTGATGAAAACGCAGTACGCCGGCAGGATGCAGTCGCGCATGCAGACGCTGCTGACGATCCACAACATCGCCTATCAGGGCAAGTTCTCGTTCGAATTCGTGCAGGACCTGCTCGGCATCGATGCGCGCTATTACACGCCGGAATTCATGGAGCTCAACGGCTGCGCGAACCTGCTCAAGGCCGGCTGCGTCTTTGCCGACCACATCAACACCGTCAGCCCAAGCTATGCGGGTGAGATCCGCACGGTGGCCTACGGCGAGGGACTCGAGGGCATTCTCAACGCCCGGCAGCACCAGCTGTCCGGCATCCTCAACGGCATCGACACCGCCGTCTTTGACCCCGCGCACGACGGCGGCATCGCCGCGCCCTACTCCGCCGACGACCTGAGCGGCAAGGCCGCCTGCCGCGCCGCGCTGTGCCGGGAGCTCGGTCTCGAGATCGGCGCGCACACGCCCATCGTCGCCATGGTCACGCGCATGACGCCGCAAAAGGGCTTCGACCTGGTGCAGTGCGTGCTCGACGAGCTCATGGACAGCGAGGACATGGCGTTCGTGCTCCTCGGCACGGGCAACGCCGAATATGAGGACTTTATGCGCAGCGCCGAGTGGCGGCACAAGGGCCGCCTGTGCGCCTACATCGGCTACGACGAGGCGCTGTCGCACCGCGTGTACGCGGGCAGCGATTTTCTGCTCATGCCGTCAAGCTTTGAGCCGTGCGGCCTGTCGCAGATGATCGCCATGCGTTACGGCACGCTGCCGATCGTGCGCGAGACCGGCGGCCTGCGCGACAGCGTGCAGCCATATAACCGGTTCACCGGCGAGGGCACCGGCTTCTCGTTTGCCAACTTCAACGCCTACGAGCTGGCGGACACGATCCGCCGCGCGCTCGCGCTCTATCACGACGATCATGACGCCTACTGCCGCGTGCAGCGGCAGGCCATGTCGCAGGACTTCAGCTTCACGCGCTCGGCCGAGGACTACGCGCACCTGTATCTGCTCCTGCTGCCGGAGGACACCACGCCGAAGCACGACGCGGCCGACGAGGCCTTCCGCAGCCCGATCGGCGCGCTCGAGACCGGTGCGGCCGTGCGCCTCGCCTTCGCGGACACGGAGGCGCTCGTGTTCGACGCCGCCGTGGAGCTCTACGGCGATGCGTACAGCGACACCGTCGCCATGACGCAGACGGCCGCCGGCTTTGAAGCAGCCGTGACCGTGCCCGCAGCGCCGCAGGCGCTGCGCTACCGCTTCCGGCTCGCGTGCAACGACGGCGGCATCCGCTGGCTGTGCGCCGCGCCGGACGGCCGGCACGCCCAGCTGTGCGACGCACCGGGTGACGGCTGGCGCCTGACGGTCTATCGCGCCGGATTCACGACCCCGGCGTGGTTTCGCACCGGCGTGATGTATCAGATCTTCCCCGACCGCTTCGCGCGCGACAGCTCCGCCACCGCGCAGCGCGGCATGGAGCACCACCGCCGCATGGGCCAGACCATGCACTATCACGCCGATTGGGACGAACCCGTCGAGTGGCGGGCCAACACGCCGGAGGGCGAATACGCACCGGTGGATTTCTACGGCGGCACTCTGCGCGGCATCGCCGACCGGCTGCACTACCTGCAGAAGCTCGGCGTGACGGTGCTGTACCTCAACCCGATCTTCGAGAGCGCCTCCAACCACCGGTACGACACCGGCGATTACCGGAAGGTTGACCCCATCCTCGGCACGAACGCGGACTTCAAGAAGCTCTGTGCGGCCGCGGCGGACTGCGGCATCCGCATCGTGCTCGACGGCGTGTTCGCTCACACGGGCGCTGACAGCCGGTACTTCAACCGCTTCCGGCATTACCCCGGCTGCGGCGCATACAACAGCCGCAGCTCCGTCTATGCGCGCTGGTACAGCTTCGCGCACTACCCCGACGACTACAAGTGCTGGTGGGATTTCAAAGACCTGCCCGCTGTCAATGCCGCCAATCCCGACTGGCGCAAATATATGATCACCGGCGAGCGCAGCATCGTCAAGACCTGGCTGCGCGACGGCGCGTCCGGCTGGCGGCTGGACGTGGCCGACGAACTGCCGGACGATGTGCTGCGCGGCATGCGCAGCGCGGCCAAAGAAACCGACCCCGACAGCGTGCTCCTCGGTGAGGTCTGGGAGGACGCCGTGACGAAGGTCAGCTACGGCGAACGGCGGCAGTACGCGCTCGGCGACGCGCTCGACAGCGTCATGAATTATCCCCTGCGCGACGGACTGGTGGCATTCCTGACCGGGCGCAGCACGGCGCGCGCGCTTGCCGACCTGCTGCTGAGCCAGCGGCTGAACTATCCGCGGCCGCTGTACTACGCGCTCATGAACCTGACGGCAAGCCATGACGTGGCGCGCACGCGCTCGGCGCTGGCACTGGACTTTGACCCCCGCAGCCGCACGCGCGCAGAGCTTGCGGCGCTCGAGATCACAGACGCCATGGCCGCACGCGGCGCGCAGCTGCAGGTTCTGGCGGCAGCCGTGCAGTTCTGGCTGCCGGGCATCCCGTCGATCTACTACGGCGACGAGGCCGGTATGCAGGGCCTGTGCGACCCGTTCAACCGCGCGCCGCTGCAGATGTGCGACACGCAGATGCTGCAGTGGTACGCGCAGCTGACAGCCCTGCGCCACGCGCACCCGGCGCTCACGCGCGGCGAGGTCGCCGTGTTCGCCCCGGCGGGCGACGTGCTGTGTGTTCTGCGCGTCATCGCGGACGGTCGGGACGCCTTCGGCGAGGAAGCAGAGGACGAGGCGCTGCTGCTGATCGTCAACCGCGCGGCGCACCCGGTGCGCTGCCACGTGGAGCTCACCTGCCCCGGCGCCGGCCTGTGCGAAGAGACAAGGCTGGCCTTCGTGCGCAGCGAATACGACTGCGCCGCCGACTGCACCGACGATACCCACATTGCCATCCACGACGGCGTGGGCGCATTTGACCTGCCGCCCCATGCCGCAAAAATCTACAGATTGGAGAACCGACATGGAACTGAAACTGGATCGTAACAAAACCTATGGTCTGGCGCTCGAGGGCGGCGGCGCGAAGGGCGCTTATCAGATCGGCGCGTGGAAAGCCCTGCGCGAGGCAGGCATCCGCTTTTCCGCCGTGTCCGGCACGTCCGTCGGTGCGCTCAACGGCGCCATGATCGTCATGGACGACCTGGAAAAGGCCGAAAACGTCTGGAACAACATCCACTTTTCCCAGGTCATGGACGTGGATGACGAGGAAATGCGCCGGCTCATGAACCGCGACATCCCGCTCTCCGAGCTCAAGAGCACGCTGCGCAGCGTGGCCGACATCGTGCGCAACCGCGGCTTTGACGTGACGCCGCTGCGCAACTGGGTCGCTGAGGTCGTGGACGCGGACAAAATCTGTCATTCCGACATGGACTTTTTCATCGTCACCTACTCCCTGTCCGACCATCAGGAGCTGGAGCTCAAAGCCTCCGATCTTGACAAGGACGAATTGTGCGACATGCTGCTCGCAAGCGCGTACCTGCCGGCATTCCGGTTGGAAAAGCTTGGCGGCAAATATTACGCCGACGGCGGCGTACAGGACGTCGTGCCCATCCACGCGCTGGTGGAAAACGGCTGCAAGGACATCATTGCCCTGCGCATCTTCGGCTTCGGCATCGAAAAGCGCTTCCGCATTCCGGACGACGTGCATGTGACGACGATCGGGCCGACGGTCGATCTCGGCAACATTCTGAACTTCGACGCCGAGCAGAGCCGCCAGAACATGCGCCTCGGCTACTTCGACGCCCAGCGCGTGCTCTACGGTCTCTACGGCAGCACGTATTATATCGACCGCACCATGTCCGAGGACGCGGCGCGCCAGCAGCTGCTCGAATACCTCGGGACGGATGATGGCTCGCTGCGCACGTTCCACGAAAAGACGCTGCCGCAGATCGCCAGGGTGCTCAAGTGCGAGGGCGATTACTACGACCTGCTCATCGCCGTGCTCGAGCACGACGCAAAGGAGCTCGGCATCGCGTCCGAACGCATCATGACGGACATGGAACTGCTGCAGGCGATCCTCAGCCAGCCGGAGCCGCCGGAGGCCATTCTGCCCGCGCAGGGATCCGACACCCCGGCGGAAACGGAGCCGGAAGCCGCCGATGCCACGCAGTCTGCCGCGCCCAAAGCCGCCGAAGAAGTCGCGGCCAAGGCCGCCGAGCTGTCGCAGGACATTGAAAAGCACATCAACCGTCTCCTCGGCAAGATGCGGCCGCGCCGCAACCGGCCCGGCACGGCGGAAAACGCTGAACCAAGAGCCTCCGCTGATGAGGCAGAGAAATAAATATACAAATGCACCGGGGCGGCCGCACGGCCGCCCCATTTTTGAGCTGCGGAGCGCCCGAAACCGGTTGGAAATCATGGATTTTCACGGGCCGCGGGTTTCCGCTTGCAAATGTTGATGTTCTCTGGTATGATGCTTATTGGTTAGAGCTATCTAACTTGCGAAAACAACCTGATCCATAGCAAAAAGGAAGCTGTCTTATGCAAACATTTTGGGGGATCCTGATCCCGTTTCTCGGCACCGCGCTGGGCGCGGCGTGCGTGTTCTTTATGAAGAAAGCGCTCAGTGACGCCGTGCAGCGCTCGCTGACCGGTTTCGCCGCCGGTGTGATGGTGGCGGCTTCGGTCTGGAGCTTGCTGATCCCGGCGATCGAGCAGTCGGCAGGTATGGGGAAGCTCTCGTTCCTCCCCGCCTTTCTGGGCTTCTGGCTCGGCATCCTGTTTCTGCTCGCGCTGGATCACATCATCCCGCACCTGCACGCGAACAGCGCCCAGGCCGAAGGGCCGAAGAGCCGCCTGCAGCGCACGACGATGATGGTGCTGGCCGTGACGCTGCACAACATCCCGGAGGGCATGGCCGTCGGCGTGGTATACGCCGGATACCGCTCCGGCAGCGCGCAGATCACGGCGGCCGGTGCGCTGGCCCTGTCGCTGGGCATCGCCATTCAGAACTTCCCGGAAGGGGCGATCATCTCCATGCCGCTGCGGGCGGAGGGCATGAAAAAAGGCAGAGCCTTCTGCGGCGGCGTGCTTTCCGGCGTGGTAGAGCCCATCGGCGCCGTGCTGACGATTCTGGCGGCACAGCTCGTTGTCCCTGCGCTGCCGTATCTGCTCAGTTTTGCTGCCGGAGCCATGCTCTATGTCGTGGTGGAAGAGCTGATCCCGGAGATGTCGCAGGGCGATCACTCCAATATCGGCACAGTGTTTTTCGCCGTGGGCTTCAGCATCATGATGATGCTGGACGTGGCGCTCGGATGAAGCTTGACCTGCGGCAGCAGCACACCGGCGATTTCACCTTCCCCTCCTGCCATTATCACGGCCTGACGGTCGCCTTTGATCTGGATGTCATCGGCCGGTCGCTGGCGGAAGAGGTCAGGGACTTCCCGGTCACGCCGGAAGGGATCGTCTCGCGCTTTTCCCTCGGCACGAGCCCCCTATGTGCTGCACGGTGTGGCAGAGGCGGAGCACATCTTCGGAGAATTGTACCGGGTGCCGGAAAAGATCCGCATCCCGTACTTCAAAGTGAAGATCCTGGAGCTGCTGCTGTATCTCGATCCCATGACCATCCCGGACACTGTTGGCGAGTGCCCGTATTTTTACCGGACGCAGATGGAGAAGGTCAAAGCGATCCGGCGGTTTTTGGCCGAGCACATTTCGGAGCATTACACGCAGGAGGCGCTCTCTCACCGCTTCGACATCCCCATGACGGCGATGAAGACCTGCTTCCGGTCGGTCTATGGCACATCCATCGGCAGCTGGCTGGCAGGCTATCGGATGAACGCGGCGGCGGAATTGCTGCTCCGGGAGCGGGAGCTGAGCATTGCGGAGATCGGCGGCCGGGTCGGATATGACAACGCCGGAAAATTCACCGTTGCTTTCAAGAAGATCATGAAACTGACCCCATCAGAATACCGAAAAGAAAGAGAAACGTCCTATAAAACCTGAGAAGGAAAGCTGGACACGCGCGCTTTTCGCCTACGCCGGGGGCGAAAAGAAAAAGCTGGTCCTGTCCGTCGTTTTGTCGGTATTGTCGGTCACATTGGGGCTGGCGCCGTTTTACTGCATGTATGGGCTGCTGTGTCAGTTCGCAGCCGGAACGGCCACATCGGCCCCGGTTTGTCAAGCCAGTGCGCGCAAAAATCCGATCGCCCGCTCCCGCGCGGACAAAGAAAAGCCCGGGATCCAGCGGATCTCGGGCTTTGGAAACGAAATTTGGATAGATCAGCGCTTGCTGAACTGCGGTGCGCGACGGGCGGCTTTGAGGCCGTACTTCTTACGCTCTTTCATTCTCGGGTCACGGGTCAGCAGGCCGGCGGCCTTCAGGGGCGCACGGTAGCTGTCCTCGACCTGCAGCAGCGCACGGGCGATGCCGTGGCGGATCGCGCCGGCCTGGCCGGTCACACCGCCGCCGGTCACGGTGGCTTCGACGTCGAACTTGCCCATGGTGTCGGTCGCCGCGAAGGGCTGACGAACGATGAGCTTCAGGGTCTCGAGACCAAAGTAGTCATCCAGCGGACGGCCGTTGACGGTGATGCTGCCGGTGCCGTTCGGGAACAGGTGCACACGCGCGACGGAGGACTTTCTGCGGCCGGTGCCGTACATATAGGCTTTCTTGCTCGTATAAGTTGCCATGTTCTATTTCCTCCTTCTCAGCGATCCCAGACTTCGGGTTTCTGTGCCGCATGGGGATGCTCGGCGCCGCGGTAGATCTTCAGGCGCTTGAGCTGCCACTGGGCAATGGTGTTCTTCTGCAGCATGCCGCGCACAGCCAGACGCATAGCCAGCTCGGGCTTGTCCTTCATGAGCTTCTTGTACTGCGTCTCGTGCAGGCCGCCGGGATAACCGGAGTGCGTGCGGTAGTACTTCTGCTCGAGCTTCTTGCCGGTGAGCACTGCCTGCTCGGCGTTGATGATGATGACAAAGTCGCCGCAGTCAACGTGCGGGGTGTAGTCGGTCTTGAGCTTGCCGCGCAGCAGATCGGCAGCGAGCGCTGCGGTCTTGCCCATCGGCTTGCCGGCTGCATCCAGAACGTACCACTTGCGGGTGACGGTGTCCTTGTTCAGCAAAGTAGTGGACATATTCGTGCCTCCAATTTGAATGTGTTGAAAAACATTTTGACATTTTTCAGGCGCGAACGTAGAATAGGTCTCACATTCGCGCTTATCTTTTATACCACAATCATCAAAGCCTGTCAACGGAATTTTTATTTAGATATATCTTTGCTCTCAAAAGCTCCGTTTTACTCCGTTTTACGCTCGAATTCGCAATTTCTATTTTCATTTTGGAGGCTGCTTATGAACGACCTGAATGCGTTCACCGGTCTGGTGCGCCGGTGCGTGGAGGATTATGACATGATCGCGCCGGGCGACACCGTCGCCGTCGGCGTCTCGGGCGGCAAGGATTCGCTCGTGCTGCTCATGACGCTCAATGAGCTGCGCCGGTACTATCCGAAGCCGTTCACGCTCGAGGCGATCACGGTCGAGCTCGGCTTTGACGGCATGGACTTCGCGCCGGTGGCGGAGCTGTGCGATACGCTCGGCGTGCCATACACCCGCCTGAAAACGGACATCAAAGAGGTCGTGTTCGACGTGCGCAAGGAGGATAATCCCTGCTCCCTGTGCGCGAAGATGCGCCGCGGCGCGCTGTGCACCGCGCTCAGCGAGCGCGGCATCACGAAGCTCGCGCTCGGCCATCACTTTGACGACGCGGTCGAGACGTTCCTGCTCTCGCTCGTGTACGAGGGGCGCATCAGCTGCTTTCAGCCGGTGACGCACATGACGCGCACGGGCGTGGATCAGATCCGTCCGATGCTCTACGCCGGCGAGGGGCGCATCGCCAATCTGGCGAAGGCGCTGGCGCTGCCGATCGTCGAAAACCCCTGCCCCGAGGACCGCGGCAGCAAGCGCTACGAGATCAAGCAGTTCATCCGCACCATGAGCCAGACCTACCCCGATCTGCGCAGCAAGGTGTTCGGCGCCATCCAGCGCGCACCGCTCGACGGCTGGGAAAAGGCGCGCTGACATTCTCAAATGCGACATAGGACAAGCCCGATGGGAAATCCCATCGGGCTTGCGGTTTATTCGATGATGCAAAAACGCTTACATTCAGCTTCCGTATTTAATTGTCTTATGAACATAGAAGTACTTATAGTGGTTCGATGAATACGAGACCGAGTACGTTACAGAGCACTTCACATTCAAACCGGCGCTCACTCCAATACCGCCAGACACAGTTGTTGTCCCATTATTGAAAAAGTCGCCATTTACATAGTATTCGATGGAATTTGAGCTACGCAGCCATGCGTTAACCTCTCCCCCGAATTGCTTGGAAATTCCATTATAGGATCGCACTAACTGAATCGAATAGATAGAGTTGATATTGAAGAAATGACCGCCCTCACTTGTGGCGCAATAAAAGTCCAAGTACGGCTGGTATTCGTCCGTCACATACAATCTGGCAGTGAAGGAACGATAAGCATTGCTGCAGGCAGCCTGTGTCTGCATCGTATCCGGGAGCATACGCAGAACTTCATCATATGACATATCCGCATTTTTTGCCATACGCGCGATCATTTCAGTAAACGTCATAGGGTCGCTTACGATCACATCTGGATTGGAATCCAAATCATCCAGAGAAATCGTCCCCGAAACTGCAACTCCGGCAGTATCGGCAGCCTAAACGGGAATAAACAGGACGGAAAACACAAAAAACCAGAGCCAAAAGCATGGAAATTCGCTTTTTCATTCTTTATCCTCTTTTTTCAGTAACAAGGCCATACCCCACGCAGAGAGAATAATGCCTCCCATACGCACAGACGGAATGATTTGCTCGAACCGAATGTCCCAATACCTGTAATCAAACAGCTTCTCTTTTGCGGCCAGAAGTACGCGGAAGCAGAAATCCGGCACATACGGTGCCAACAGAATCAGTACAAGTCCAAGTATAAAGAGCGTCAGAATTCTGATAGTTCCCATAGGTACATTTTCTGAACCTTGTGAATTGTCAGGCACACAGGCGGACAGCGGAAGCTGTCCGCCTGTTGTGTTTTATGCCAGCAATCGCTTGATTTCTTCAATATCTGTAATCTGCTTTGCGATATGCGGTGCTTGCTCTCCCTCCTGCATAGGGCTGTCCACTCTGCCGATGTCTCGGTACACGATCCTGACGCTCTGTCCCGCAGAGCGGGAATACTTTTGGCTCCGCTCGCCCACTTCGATCCGCTGGATGAAGAGCCGCAGCAGCTCCGGCGTCAGTTCGTCGATGGTAGTGTACCGTTTGGCTTTCTCAATGAAGGCGTCCACATTGGCGGCTGAGGCTTTCAGTTTCTCCAACTGTTCCTCCTTGGCTGGAATGGCGACAGACAGATTTTTTTGCTCGGCGTTGTAGTCTGCGGACAGCATGCGGAACTGTTCATCGCTCACTCGCCCCAGGACATTGTCTTCATAGAGGCGCTTGAACAGCGCGGATAGCTCATCATATCTCCGATGCATGGAATCCAGTTCCTTCTGTAGGCGGTTGATCTCCCGGCGCAGTTCTGCGGTGTTCCTCTGGTTGATGTACTGGGCGAACTGCCGCTCCTTCATCCGTGCGAAGTGCGTGACTCTGCGAAGGTCATCCAGCACAATGGCTTTCAGGTCCGCCTCACGGATTTGATGAGGCGAGCAGGCGGTTTTCCCTCGCTTGCCGTAAGTGGAGCACCGGAAATAGTACTGATCCTCCCGCATCTTCTCAGTCCGGCAGAGAACCATGTATTTACCGCAGTCGGCGCAGTAGACCAATCCGGAGAACAGATTGGGTTCCTCCATGTGCTTGGGCGGTCGCCGCTTATGCTCTCGCACATCCTGCACGATCTCCCAGACCTCCATAGAGATGAGCGGCTCATGGGTGTTCTCCACCAGGATCTGCTCGCTCTCTGGTTTCTGGATCTGCTTTTTATTTTTGTAGGAGAGCGTTGTTTTCTTCATGTTGAGCGTGTGCCCGATATAGACCTTGTTCTCCAGAATGTTGGCTATGGTTTTTCCGCACCAGGTGTAGGGACGGGTGGTATCCAGATTGGTGCAGGCAGCTCCGGTAGTCTGATAGTACTGGTTGGTCGGATTCAGCACCTGCTCTCGGGTCAGGATTCTGGCGATCTGGTTCGGTCCCTTCCCTGCGGCGCACAGATCAAAGATCCGACGCACGATGGGGGCGGTTTCCTCGTCGGGGATGATCTCCTTGGAGTCCTTATCCTTCTTCTTGTAGCCGTAGGGCGGTTTGCCGCCCAGTCGTTCTCCGCGCTCCGCCTGCATCTTCTTGATGGCGCGTACTTTCTTACTGGTGTCCTTGGCGTGGAGTTCGTTGGCCCAGTTTCGGATAGGATTAAAGTCGTTGCTGCTCTCCACCAGGGAGTCCACGCCATCATTGACCGCGATAAAGCGGACACCCTTTTCCGGAAAGTAGATCTCCGTGTACTGTCCTACCTGAAGGTATTCTCGCCCCAGGCGGCTGAGATCCTTGACGATGATAGTCTCCACCTCGTCCCGTTCCACCATTTCTATGACCTTCTTCCAGGCCGGACGGTCAAAGTTTGTACCGGAGTAGCCATCGTCCGCCAGGAACAGTGTGTTTTCAAATCCATGATCCGCCGCGTACTGCTCCAGGAAGAGTTTCTGATTGTGGATGGAATTGGACTCTTTCTGCCGGTCATCCCTCTGCCGCTCATCCTCCTGACTGAGTCTTCCGTATAAGATATTATATTTTTGGCTTGCCATATCTCTGTAACCTCCTTTTACTGGGGCAAGCCGGTATGGGGTACGGACAGTATACCCCACCGGCCTGCGCAAGTCCACGGAAACCTTACGCGCTGTGGGTTTCCTTCTTTAGGTCTGTGTCAATGAGCGAGAGCAGCTTGTCTGTGGGTGTCGCTGTGGCCTCCATCAGGAACACAGAGATCACATGAAAGACCTTCCCTTCAATGAGCATCTCCCTCTGATTGATGATGTGATCGCCCTGGTGCTGGTAGCAGGTGTCACGAAAACTGGTCAGCACCTCTCCGCTTTCCGTTTCCCGCAGCAGAGCTCCGCCGGGATCATATCCGCCCAGCATGCCGGTATCACGGTATTCCTCATATGCCTTTTTCATGGCGCTCCTTTCCCCCGAAACCAATTCGGGCAACAAAATAGCAGACCGTCACATGGTCTGCTGCCAAGTTGGTTCTTCTTCATGATCGTCCTCCTTGTGACCGAGGGCGATTTTCTTTTGCCGTTCTTTCCGGAGGGCCTTGCTGTCTGCGTGGTAGCGCGTGGTGGTGGCGTCCTTCACGGGAGCAGGCCCCTGGCCGCGCTCCAGAGTGTGTCCAAGCTGAACCACACCACCCACAGCACCAGCCCAGTCAGCGCCAGGGCCGCCAGTCCCAGCAGCAAGCTGATCCATGGAATGTCCGGCAGACTCAGTCTGGGCAGCCTGATGCCGGGCAGAGAAAAACGCTTCTCGTTCCGCTTCCCAGCCTGTTCGCTCATCTGCTCCAGATGCTTCACCACTTTCAGCAGCTCGTCCATCTGCGTCTGGGTCGGGAGCTGCACCAGCAATTCGCTGATCTTCTTCAGATAGCCGGTCTGTCTCTCGGTGTGGTACCCCAGTGTGTAGAGGTCGCTCTGCAGATCCTCCCATTCTGCTTTCGTAGGATGCACTTCGGGAGGCAGTGTCAGCTCCTGCGCCGGAGGCTGCAGCGTGGTCTGTACCATCTGCGCGGGACGGTTCTTTTCCAACAGCTCGTCCATAGATAATTTCTTCTCTGATCCTGAATTCATATTCCATATTCTCCTTCAGATATTTCTCCCCAAACAGCAGGCGGTCACGGCACTGCCAGCCGCTGGGCGTGGTGTAGGTGATGTTTCGCCGGGATGCTTCCCAGCGGACCTTGCAGCCCTCGCTCTCCATCAGCGCAATGAATTCCTCACGGCTGGAGGCATGGCGCATACAGTCGTTGATGATATTCATGAGTTTCAGCTTCTTACTCTGACCACGGGTGGCCGTGTGATACTCGCCGATGGACATGGTCTTGGTCTTCTCTTTCCTGTCCGTGGGCTTGAACACAGGGAGCGAAAACTCCATGCAGACTTGATCGTTGCGCTGCCGCAGTTCTTGGAGCTGCTCCTTTGCGATGTGCAGTTTCTTCCCAGTATCGAAGTTGACGGAGTTGATGAGAAAGTGGGAATGAATGTGTTCCCGGTCTGTATGGGTGCAGACCAGGACTTCATATCCCTCATAGTACTCAGCCAGCTTCAATGCCGCTGCATGAGCGGTGAGCGGATCGACTGCTTCGCCTTTCGGGAAGCTCTGCACCATGTGGTAGGACAGCACGCCGTCGGTTTTGTGATGCAGCCGCTTGGTGGTCATGAAGTCCGCATAGACAGATTCCGGCTGGCAGTTGATGCCTGTGACCAACTGCTGCCCCTCGAACTCAGTTTTTTTGTTCTGCATGGTGTACCGCATCACGGCTCCCATGCATCCGGTGGTCTGTCCTCGCTTGTAGTTAGTGAAGCTGATGATCGCCATTTTTCACCACCGCCTTCGTTCCAGAATAAGCCGGACATCAGTGCAGAGTTCAGAGAACGCCTGGCGTACACTGTCCAGGTTGATCACCGTGACGCGTCCCATGTGCGCCAGGGTGACAAGCTGGTTTAGATTTCTACCGATGGACTTCAGCTCCTTCAGCACTTCTTTCAGTCCATCGATGACTACCACCTGCTTTCCCAGACAGCAGGCCGTCACATAATCGCTCATGGACATCCCGGAGCGTTTTGCCAATTCCTTGATGGCCTCCCGGTCTGCGGATGTCATCCGGGTACTGAACTTGATATCTTTTTTCATGTCGTTTCCTCCAAAATAATCGTGTTCTAAAACCAAACGAAAGCCCAGCGGCAGCGGGTTTCGTTTGGAGAGGAGGCGCAAGGGAGCGTAGTTCGGAATACCTGATCCGTAAGGTGTTCCGAACGGTGCGGACTTTGCGCCGACGAGGGGTGTGGGGCAGCGCCCCGCAAACAAGCGGAAGGCAGGCGGCGGCTGTGCCGGTGACCAGACAAACGCGATGCTGGCCCTCGTCGGAAGCGACTGCGCATCCGTCGCTTCCGACCGAGGTCGAAAGTTCCCTCGCTCCGTGCTTCCTCCTCTCCCCAGCGAAACCGCTCCGCTGAGTTTCGCCGGGGACCCCTTTTGAGGTGATTTTCCCGCGCCGAACACCCGCACTCCTCCTTCGGCCACAAGCGGCCCAACACGGCGTTTCTTTTGCCTTGCGGGAGTTTACTCGCCGCACCTGGAAACTGCCCGCAAATCGCCGCACAGCGCCTCGACAGGGTCGATAGGGACGATTTCTCCGGCACCCTCCAAATCGACACTATCGGCACGGCGCAGTTCAATCACTCGCTTTCCGTTGCTGCGGCGCACCGTCGCCTGAATCCCGTTTTTTCTTAGAGCCTCAACGCTTTGCAGAATCAGTCTTGAAATCTTTTTGGGCGTTACCCCTTTGGACTTATCAGGGTCGATCTTTTCGGAGAGTTCCGTGGGAGTGCCGATAAATATGGTTCTGCTGCTCATAAACGCAGAGAGGAGAACAACGATTTGCCCCTCCAATTGTTCCGGCTGTGTCCGGCTGTCCGAAACCAACTGCCACACATTGTCACCGCTGCGTTCCAACTCCAACTCCCGGTATTCGATGTCCCGGCCTACGCAGGTCAGTCTGGCCCTGCCGCTGCCCCGCTTTTCTTCCACCAGTGTGAAGCTGGAATCCACTGCGCCGCTGATAGCGGTGGTACCAGAGATCCGGTGGAACACATCCTCCGCCTTTTCCTTGCGCAGATGATGGATGAGCAGGATGGCAATGCCGTGCTTGTCCGCCAACCGCTTGAGCACAGACAGATCCCGGTAGTCATTGGCGTAGGTGGCGTCGTGGATCGGACGAACCATCTGCAGGGTGTCGATGATGACCAGTACGGTGTCTGGGTGAGCGGCGATAAATGCGTCCACCTGTTCCTCCAACCCTTGGCCGATGAGGGCGCACTCCGTGCAGAAGTGGACGCTGTCTGGTGCATCCTCAGTGATTTCAAAGAGTCGATTCTGGATGCGGAGGACGGAATCCTCCAGACAGAGATAGAGGGTGGTGCCCTGCTTGGTGGTCATGTTCCAGACCGGTTCTCCCTTGGCAACTGTCACCGCCAGCCACAGAGCAAGCCAGGACTTACCCACCTTTGGTGAGCCAGCCAGGATGTGCAGCCCCTGAGAGATCAGGGTGTCCACCATAAAATTGGGCGGCTGCAGCGGACGATCCATCAGGGTTCTGCCGTCTACTGTGATCAGGGGATGGTTCATTTTGTTGTTCATGTTTGGTACCTCCATTTCAAGAATTTGAATACAAAAAGCTCCCACCTCAAAAGAAGTGGGAGTAGTATTCATTTTAATTTTGAAATGGTTTGTGGTAGAATGAAGCAAACGGAGGTGAGCCAATGGCGACCTATCAGATCTACGAACTCTCTGCCCGGGCGGTGATGAGCTATGCTGTGGAGCAAGACGGCGTTTACACTTTTGCTCTGAACCGCAATGCCACCGAGCACTGCAAGGTACCGGGTGCCAAGCACGAGCAGGACAGTTGCGCCATGTTCCATCAGCTGATGTACCAACTCCACGGGGAGGACTGGCGGGAGCGTAGCGATGAGAAAGTCACAGCGCTTTCCGATGTGCTGTTCTATATGGACTTCGCTGGGATCTTTGACCGGCGTGGAACCGGAAGGACGCAGCAGGCCCGCCGGGAGAAGGCCAGAGACATGTTCCGCCCCGAGGGGATCATCCTGGACTTCGGCGGCGGCCCACATCACTATATGGCCTTTGAGCGCTCCGCCAGCATGAGCCGTCAGTCCCGTCTCTCCTTTATCCGGGCGGATCTGTATGAACCCATGCGCCAGCGGATCATGCTGAATATGGAACTGGGCCGATGCCAACTCAGTAAACTCTACGCCTACAACGGTCTCATGTTCTCCAGCGGAACCCGGGTGGACGGCATCCGCATTGACAAACCTCACCGGGTCATCGTCATAGACAATCCAACCAAGAGAGTGGAGCGAGCCCCTGTCATCACCCTGCGGGAAGGCAGAGAGCCGGGAACCTTCTACCGGGCAGATACACTGGAAGATCTGGACATCACCTGCTTTGACGGCGTGGGCCTCATCTCCAAAGAGTATGCGGAGGTCGTGGACAAGGCCTGCTGCGGCAGCCACATACACACCTCCTTCCAGATCCGGATGCCCTACATCAAAGGAATGCTCCATCAGGTTGATTTCAAGGACTTTTTGAAGAGAAGCGGTACCCAGAGCATCGTAGATATTTGGGGCAAGGCGCACCCTGTCCGCAATGTGGACATCATTCTCACCCGCAGTCAGTTCAAGGCATACGGATGGCTGCGGGAGAACGGTATGACCTGGGAAGACTACTGGGACGCTTTCCGGGACTACAACCACGCCCTGTACATCACCAACCTGAGCAAGACGGAGCCGGAGAAACTGGTAGAGCTCAACTACCAGTTCCTCTCCACCCTCTCCATCCAGCCAGAGGAGTTCCGGCCCGCCGACCTGCCGGAGGGCTGGAGCCACAGCCCAGAGGACGATCCACGGCAGTGGCTGACCAAGGCCACCGAGACGGCCTACTATAACTTTCGTGCCAATGAAGCATATCAGCATGAATACTT
>HF985776.1:29218-40192 GCA_000432375.1 Firmicutes bacterium CAG:103 | reverse complement strand
TCAGCAGGAATACTTTCGCCGGGGCCTGAGCCAGCCCAAAGGCAGCCGGGCTAACATCATGGCCCGGGTGCTGGAGAAGAACCCGAAGTTTATTCGAGAATCTATTTATGCGGAACAGCTGGACGGACAGGCCCGAAAGATCCTCCGAGGCTACGCCGTTGGGCGGTTGCTGGTGCCCGGGGACAATCGATTCCTCTCCGGTGATCTGTTGGAGCTGCTGCTGCAGTTAATTGAGCCCCGTGTGTTCCAGTTGCCCGGTGAGCGGGACTTCTGCAATCAGGTGATGGGAGATTTCTTTGCGGAGGATAGCTTCTTTGCCCCCGGCGCAGCCTATGACCACGAGGACAGCTGTACTCTGCTCCGCAACCCCCACATCGCCCGGAACGAAGAATTGCAGCTGTCCGTGTACCCAGAGGGAGACGCACTGCGCCAGCATTACCTGGGCCACCTCACCGATGTGGTCATGGTGTCTGCAGACAGTTTGGCAGCGGAGCGGCTGGGCGGCGCGGACTATGATGGCGACCTCATCAAGACCATTGCCGATCCCAAAGACCATTGCCGATCCCAACCTGAACCGCTGTGTGAAGCGGAACTATGACTACGATGTCCATCAGCAGCTCTCCAATAACGCCAACCTGCCCCTGCTGAAAATTCCATCCTTGTCCGCACCCAAGTCCGACGCTAACGACTGGCAGGCCCGGTTTCAGACGGTGGAGAACACCTTTGCTGCCCGCATTGGACAGATCTGCAACGCCGCCCTGGATCGCAGCGTCATCGCCTATAACGACCACGCCGCCCCGGAGGAGCTCAAGCGGTGCCGCCGGGACTTGGAAGCCCTGGCCATCTATAGTGGGCTGGAGATCGACGCAGCCAAGACCGGTGTGCGGCCCAACCTGGATGAATTTCTGGGCGGACGGAAGGTAAAGCGCACCCCTTTCCTCCAGTACAAATATCTGTTGGAGCGTGCGGAGGAGCGCCGCCGCGCTTGGTATGAGCCCACCCACCGTGAGCGGCTGGAGACCTTCTTTGCCGGGATCGACTGGGACACGGTGGACTCCCCGGTGGAGCGATTGCCCTGGCTGGCCCGCCAGCTGGAGCGCAACACGCACAAGGTTCAGGAGAAACCGGCAAAGGACGGCGAGTTGTTCGCTTTCGCCCAGGAACGAAGCTGGAAGAAACATCTGGACGAGAGCATTCTTTCTTCTATCTCTGCCTTGCTGCGGGACTACGAGCACTGTCTCTCCCGCATCCGGGCCTGCTGTGCCCCCGCCAAGGGACAGCAGCGGAAAACGGATATTGACCGCATTCTCTACGCCAGGAGCCAGGAAGAAGTCTACGACAGCGACGAACTGTACGCCTTCTTCCAGCAGCTTTCATCGGAGCGTATTTCCACTTTGAGAAAGGCGATTGTGGATCAGCAGTGGCACCTGATGACAGAAGGGCAGAGAGAAGAATTTCTGCGGGAGTGGCTGCCGGAGGGAGCCGACTACTACGATCTTCTGACCGACTTCCGCCACGGCGGGTTCCGCATGTTGGGGGATCTGATCTGTGATATGGACGATCTGGCGACAGCCCGGGAACGGAAGCAGTTCCGCCGCCCAGCGGACTCCCCGGCCTTCCAGAAGATGATGGAGGCCTATCTGTCTGCCCCCTTCAGCGGCAAAGAGCGGGCCGTGGTGTCCAAGGTCTGCCGCAAGCTACTAAATAAGATTGTCCGGCCCAGCCTGGCGGCACCCTATGTAGTAGCCCTGGGTAAACGGAACCTGCTGTGGGATCTGCTGCCGGACCACATTGAGGAACATGTTCTGGAGGTGGACCATGCTGAATGAGTGGAAGGAGTTTCAGGACTACACCGGTGCGGTAAACTACACCGCTCGGAACAAGCAGGGCACCACCTATCTGGGCCGGTTCACATTCGACACTATTCTGGACTTTGAGGGGCTCAACCGGGTATTGACCGTCCTGGCAAGAGGGTTTCTGTTTCATAACGAGGATGGCAGCCCCGCCGAAGCGCCCCGGGAACGCATCGACTATGCCAAGCGGGGCCTGTGTGCTTGGTGCAGTGTGCCGGACAGCAAAAAAGCCACGCCCCGGGAGGCGTGGCAGTTCGGCAGTGATTTTAGGGAACTCCATTCAGAATTTCCCGGCCTTGTGGAGGAAAACGGCAGCGGATGGTTTCACCGCCATGTGCATCGGGTGGTGGATTTTGTGCGGGAAAATTCCGAACGGGTATCCAGCAGCGCCCAGAAGAAGTGTGCTGCCATTGAGAAGGGCTTTGACCGGGCCTGGCGGGACAAGGTGATCCAGATGCAGATTCCTCTGTTTGCTCCCACCACTAAGGGACAGTGGGGCCTGCGGTTTGACAGCTTTCTGGCTCAGGCTTTGGAGCTGGGCCCACTCCGGGATAAGGAGCAGTCACTGCCGCCTGAGTTAGTAGAACAACTCCGCACGCTCACGCCCAAGGGTGTTCCTGTGGAGATGGTTGAGACACTGGTGGCCTACTACCTTCTCAACGAGCCGGAAGATTCCGACTGGGTAGTGCTGCCGGTGGCCAACTTTGACGCATACTTCGGCACCACCAGCTTTGGGCGAAAGTATCTCAAGCAGATCCCAGAGACCATTTTGGAGCGATCTGAAACAGGGTTTGGGCTGTGCCGGTACCGGCTGGGCAACTCCCTTGTTATTAAACAAAATCAGAAGTATGCATCCATCTCTTTCGGAGAAGTATAGCGGTTTTGATATTGCCAGATTGATTTATGTATACTCTTGCGGTAAAATCAAAAGCAAATGTGTGTTGGAAGTGAGCAACAATGAATGATTGGTTTACGATTAACGAAATAGATAAGGATACGTATGTTATTAGCGAATACCGTCATTGGGAAGAAACACACTGTTATCTGCTGAATGGTACCAAACGCAGTTTGTTAATTGACACAGGACTCGGAATTTGTAATATTTCTGAAGTGATTTCAGAGTTGACAGATAAGCCTGTTACAGCTATTGCAACCCATATCCATTGGGATCACATAGGCGGTCATAAATACTATCCTGATTTTTATGCACATGAAGCAGAATTGGATTGGCTGAACGGCGGCTTCCCTCAGCCGTTAGAAACGATTAAGGAATATGTGGTTGACCGCTGTGAATTACCAACTGATTTTCAAATCAACGAATATAAGTTTTTTCAGGGAAAACCGACCAAAATATTGCATGGTGGTGAACATATTGACTTAGGAGGAAGAATGGTTGCAGTCATTCACACACCCGGCCACGCACCGGGACATATGTGCTTTTGGGAAGCAAACACAGGCTATCTGTTTACCGGTGATTTAGTCTATAAGGACACGCTGACAGCATGGTTTCCCTCTACCGATCCGAAGGCTTATTTGAAATCACTTGAAACAGTGTCCGAACTTCCTGCAAAAAGAGTTTTCCCGGCACACCACTCCTTAGATATACAACCAGAGCTCTTAACTCGTATGCGAAAGGCTTTTCGAGAACTAAAGGCAAATGGAAAGCTCCATCATGGCAGCGGTACATTTGACTATGGGGACTGGTCCGTGTGGCTATGAGATGGAGGGAATTGTGAAGTGCCTTTAGAGCTCTGACGGCTTACTTTTATACTATGTACAAAAAGATTCGGGCGGTATGAAGAACGCCAGACGCTTTGCCAAAGAACAGCGGAAACGGAAATAAGGAGGTACAGAATTATGAATATCATTGTTCGCAACGAAGAACCCAAAGACCATCGCAGAACCGAGGAAGTGGCCCGGGAAGCTTTTTGGAATCTGTACTTCCCCGGCGCTGCGGAGCACTATGTGGTCCACAAAATGCGGTCACATCCTGATTTTATTAAGGAGCTTGCCTTTGTCATCGAGGTGGACGGCACCGTGGAGGGAGCCATTTTCTATACCCATTCCAAAGTCGTAACACCAGAGGAAGAATTTCCGACGATCAGCTTTGGGCCGGTTTTTATTTCTCCCAAATATCACCGTCAGGGATTGGGCAGACAGCTGATTACCCATTCCATTGAAAAAGCAAAAGAAATGGGATACTCCGCCATTCTCACCCTGGGGTATCCGTACCACTATGCGCCCTATGGATTCTGCGGCGGGAAAAAATACGGCATCTCTATGCCGGACGGAAAGTTCTATACCGGTCTTCTGGTGCTGCCCCTCCGGGAAAATGCCCTGGAGGGAATCCATGGTTACGCTGAATTTTCCGAGGCGCTGGAGGCGGAGGAAGCGGATATCCTCGCCTTCGATGCTTCATTCCCGAAAAAGGAAAAGAAAGTGCTTCCCTGCCAGCAGGAGTATGAAATTGCCTGTGCACAGCTGGATGAATAAGAGGCGATGAAACCATTTTGGAGCTTGGCATGGGTCCGGTGCAGAGTTGCTGGCGTTTTCTAACGTACAAGGCGGACGTGAGGTTTAAAAGAAATACATGAACTACACCGGAAATCCCTGAGGATTTCCGGCTGTTCTCTTCTTTGCATTTTTTACACTCTTCTCATGAACAAACTGGAAGAGATGGATATTGGGAGAAAATGGGCGGTCATCGGGATACGGATTGTATTTGTACTGTTTACTAAGTAAAATCATAAACAGAAACCATAATTCGATCTATCTTCGTCCTTTCGTCCGGTTTTACATGACGGATCAAAAGAAAGAAATATGTACTGCCACATGACTCGGGACAGGGACATGATCTGAACAGAATCTATATGTATAATAGTCACTTCACAAGTTGACGAACCGAAGATTGTCTGATAAGATATGGAACATTACAATGAAAGGAGAAGGTCTTCAACTTATGGATGACGGTGACAGTAACGCCCCCGCCAAGCCTCCCTCATACAATTATGAACAGAATCAGATGAGACATGGCCTGTACTTTCGCGAATAATGTAACAGGTCGTGTCTTTTTGCGCTTTTTTCTGTAATTGTTATGATTTGAGGAGGTACTTACAATGGAAAATTCTATCTTATTTATGATTTTACTGCAGGTGTTTCTGATCCTGCTCAACGCAGTCTTTGCCAGTGCGGAGATTGCAGTAATTTCTATCAATGACGCCAAGCTGGCCCGAATGGCGGCGGAGGGAGACAAACGGGCCGTGCGTCTGGCTCGTCTGACCAGCCAACCGGCCCGCTTTCTCGCCACCATCCAGGTGGCCATCACTCTGTCCGGCTTCCTGGGCAGCGCCTTTGCGGCGGAAAACTTTTCAGACGGCCTGGTCAATTGGCTGGTAAGCCTGGGTGTGGGCATTCCCGCTGCTACCCTGGACGCCATCGCCGTGGTCATCATCACGCTGGTTTTGTCCTACTTTACCCTGATCTTTGGTGAGTTGGTTCCCAAACGGGTGGCCATGCGTAAGGCAGAGTCTCTGGCGCTGGGAATCTCCGGCCTGATCTCCGCCATCGCCAAGCTGTTTGCCCCTATTGTGTGGTTCCTGACCGCTTCCACCAATGCTGTCCTTCGTCTGCTTGGTATTGACCCCAACGCCGAGGAGGAGACCGTCAGTGAGGAGGAGATCCGCATGATGGTAGACGTGGGCAGCCAGAAAGGTACCATTGACCACGAAGAAAAGCAATTCATTCAAAACGTCTTTGAGTTTGACGACTTGACCGCCGGGGAGATTGCCACCCACCGAACCGACCTGACCATTCTGTGGCTGGAGGAGAGCATGGAGGAGTGGGCCGCCACCATCCACAACAGCCGCCACACCCGGTATCCTGTGTGTGGAGAATCCGCGGACGATGTGGTGGGTATCCTCAATGCAAAAGATTACTTCCGCCTGACGGACCGGAGCCGTGAGACCGTAATGGAACAGGCGGTGGAGACTCCCTATTTGGTACCGGACAGCGTCAAGGCGGATGTGCTGTTCCGTAACATGAAAGGCGGCTGCCATCCTTTGGCGGTGGTGCTGGACGAATACGGCGGCATGACGGGCATTGTTACCATCAACGATCTTGTGGAGCAGCTGGTGGGAGATCTGGGCGAGGAGGATGTATGCCGAAACGCCCTTCCCCTGATCGAGGCTGTGGACTCTGGCACCTGGAAGATCCGTGGAGAGGCGCCTCTGGAGGAGGTTGCCCAAACACTTGGTGTCACGCTGCCCTGTGAAGACTTCGATACCTTTAACGGACTGATCTTTGGGGCCATGGCCACCATTCCCGAGGATGGATCCACCATTGAAGTGGAAACCGCCGGCCTGGTGATCCGGGTCACCGAGATCCGAAATCATCAAGTGGTAACTGCGTTGGTTTGCTTGGCAGAGCCGCAGAACACAGAAAAACAGGAACATAGAGGTGAGCATGAGTAATCTGTCGTTAAAACCTGTCACCAGCAAAAATCGCAGGGCTATTGAGAAGTTGAAGGTGTTTCCACACCAGACAGGTTTTATCGAAAGCGTTGCGGAATGTATGAAAGAGGCGGATCAACTGGCGGCGTAGCATCCCATGTGCATCTATGACAACGACACCATGATCGGTTTTACCATGTACGGAATGATCCTGGAGCCCGCCTATACAAGACTTTGGTTTGACCGCTTGCTGATTGATAAGCAGCATCAAGGTAAAGGCTATGCAAAGCCTGCGGTCCAGCTGATCCTACAGGAGATCTGTTCCCACTATCCCAATACAGATATTTATCTCAGCGTGTACGCAGAAAACCATCCTGCAATCGCTTTATATCGCTCCTTTGGATTTGAATTTACAGGCGAACTGGATACCAAAGGGGAAGAAATCATGATATATCGAAGTACCATGTGAGAAAAGAGTTGAATTCAATATAAGCAGTATGTTTCGAGTAACACACGATACAAAACACGCCGACCTCAAGGAGATTCTGGCTTTGATCCGAACAAAGAACCCGATAGGATTTGAGCTGCTCTATGCCCGGTATTACCGGCTTCTGTTTAGCACTGCCTATGCGGTGCTCCGGCAGGAGAGCGACGCCATGGATGCGGTACAAAACGCGGCATTGCGGCTCTATACCATGGACGAGAGCCTGTTTCCCTCCGATCACGAACTGGCCTGGCTCCATACGGTGGTCAAAAACGAAGCCCTAATGGTCCTGCGGAAAAAGAAGCCGGAGCATTCTGTGGATGAGCTTCCGGAGATCCCTGTCCCTGAGCGGCAGTTGGAGATGCTGGAGGACATGGAGACGGTTCAGTCCATGCTGTCCTCTCTTGATCAAAAGCGACAGAATGTGGTCACCCTGAAAGTCCTGGGTGGCCTGAGTCACAAGGAGATCGCCCAGCTGTTGTCCATGCCTGTGGGAACGGTCCAGTGGCTCTACAACACCTCCATCAAAAGCCTGCGGCGAACCCTCACCGCTCTGGTCAGCGTGGCAATCGTTTCTGCGGTTGGTCTTCTGTACCAGGCAGCCCAGTATTTCCGTACACCTGTCCAGGAGCCTGGCGGCGATTTTGGCATCAGCAGCATCCCGCCCGCAGAGCCGTCCCTGTCTCCCTGGTTTACGGTGCGGTTGACCCTGCTGATCTTTTCCATTGTGGCCGGAATTCTTTTTTCAAATTTTCCGACAAAATTCCAACAAAGCGAAATCCTCGCCGCATCTAAATAGATGAACGGGCAAACGCCAAAACATCGAAGGAGGATTTCAAATGCGGTTCAAACGATTCTGTTCACTAAGCATAGCTGCGGCCATTGGCATGAGTATTCTGGCGGGGACTGCCGCCGCAAAGGAGACGAACACCGGAGTAGGGTTTGACTTTAACCAGAATGACGGTGGGTTTACTCCCATTTTTTCCGACTACCCCAACGAGCAGGGGGTGGAGGAATTTTATGAGCTTCGCTCCGGCCATGAGGAGGTTCCCATTGCAGACGCTGGAAAGGGACTTTTCCTCTCCGGCAATAATCACAGCGACGATCTCTTTATGGGATATTTCAAAGAACTGAGTGGCCTGGCTCCCGAGACAGAGTATCAGTTCACTGTCCGTTTCAAGCTGGCAACCAATGTGGAAAATGATATGATCGGCATCGGCGGCGCTCCCGGAGAATCGGTCTTCGTCAAGTGCGGTGTTGCCTCTGAGGAGCCGGAAAACAGCCTGGACTCCCTGAACCACTTCCGCCTGAACATCGACAAGGGCAGTCAGAGTACCGGCGGAGCGGATATGATCGTGGTCGGCAACCTTGCCAAAAAGGAAATCAACCGTCCCGGTGAATATGAGTTCAATGAGATCGAGACCAAGGTAATTGCCCGGACCGATGAAGCGGGAACGGCGTATCTGGTGATTGGCACCGACTCCGGCTTTGAAGGGGTGACCTCCTACTATCTGGACGACATCTCCGTCAGCTGGGCCGACACCAGCGAGGTTTCCGTCACCCGGGGCGACGCAGCCAAGATGCTGTTGGACCATGCCCATCGCTGGGACGAGATCGTGGGGACCCCCACCTTTACAGATGTAGCATGGGAGGCTCCTTACGCTGAGGCAGTTGCCTGGGCAGAGCAAAACGGCTATCTGGGCGGCTACGGTAACGGTTTCTTTGGGCCGGAGGATGCCATGACTGTGGAACAGGCTATGGTGATGATCTATCGCCTGTTCGGAGGCCTAAAGTGACCGATGTAGACATTCTGGACCGGTACCAGGACGGTGGCCAGGTCTCTCCCTGGGCGCGGGACGCCGTTGCATTTGCCATCACCAACAAGCTGCTGGAGCCGGGCGATGCGATCCAGCCCCAGTCGCCCATTACCATGAAGGCCCTGCGCTATGCCATCGGTCAGATTGGCATGGCCGACTAAACACCCAATCACGGTTTCAAACAAGTATTCTGCCCATGTCTTAAAGTACTACACAGCTATTCCTATAAAAATCAGACATCCCTCTCCGCTTCTTCCGGAAAGGGATGCCTGTCTGTCTCAAAGTGATTCAACTCGTATGCCAATTCCCATGCCAATTGGAATCCGCAAAGGAAACTGTCCATGGAGCGTTCCTCTGTGATTAGGTTCTGTGCGTCCATGATCCGCAACACCAGCTTTCTCTCTGGCTTTTCCAATCTCTCAATAAGTTGTTGGTGGCAAGTTTCAATTTCCTGCTCAGACTCTGCCATAGGCAGTGGCGTGTGAAATCCGTAGTAGAATTTTTTCAGGGCGTTGTTCATATGCTCTACCTCCTTGTAGCAAGACACCATACCACAAGTTAGCGTGAAAAGCCACTGGAATATTTGTATTTCAATAAATGCCTTATCATTGGTTTTGCAGACCATACACCACTGTCCGTGGGTAGAAAACTTACCACTTTTGCGAGAGCCGGTAGTTGTCCTGTTAAATAAGAAATTAGAGCCTGTGGTGCTCCACAAGCCCTAATTTTCCCCATACACGGCGTTAAGCCCCATAGGTTCACATTGTGTACCTATGGGGCTTAACCCTTTGCTTGCTTCGTTTTTTCATTTGCCACCTCCTGCAGCTGCACAATATTTCGGGTTGACGAAGTGAATAATTGGAAGTGCTTCCAGTTCCAATATACCAGATCCTATGCGACTGTCAAGGCATTTTTTGCACACATTATCATGCATTTGTCCAATTTCTGCACACTCCGCAGTGAAAGCGCCACGAAAAAGCGACAACAAGCCCGATGGGAAGATCCCATCGGGCTTGTGTTGTTGAAGTGAAGTCTCAGAGGACGTTCTGGCAGAAGCGCATGATGATCGTGGCGGTCTGCGCACGGGGGGCGTCACTCTTCGGCTGAAGGGTGTCCACGCCGTTGGAATTGCCGACGCCGAGGATCAAGCCCTGTGCGACCGCCCAGGACAGCGGCGTGCGGGCATAATCGGAAATGGAGCTGTAGTCCGGATAACCGGTCAGGTCAGCGGTATCGTACACGTCCAGATCCAGAACATTCTTGGTGTAGTTATAGAGGATGGTCGCCATATCCTGGCGCGTAATGGCATCATTCGGGGAGAACGTGGTGGGGCTCGTGCCGTTCACGACACCCTTCTCGAACGCCCAGTTGATCGCATCGACAGACCAGCTGTCGGTCACATCGGTGAAGGGGCTGGACTTGGCAGCCTTCGGAGAACCGGCCTGACGGTAGAGCATCGTCACGAGCTGTGCGCGCGTGGTCGTGCCGTTCGGCGCGATGGTCGTCGCGCTCGTGCCGTTCAGGATGCCGTTCTGGATGCAGTAATCCAGGCCCTTATGCGCCCAGTTGGTGTAGGCGGGCATATCGGTGAAGTGAGCGCCCGGGCAGACATGTGCACCGGTCGAGCTGCTCACCGGGATGCTGTTGAGCATCTTGGCCAGCTCGAAGAACTTTTCCTGCAGCATGGCGTGCGTGGACTTCTGCATCTGGCCGACCATGTTGATGTGGTCGGTGTTGTCGATCTTCTCGATGTAGTTCCAGACGCCCATCTTGGTGCCGGCCTTGAAGGTCATCTTGCCGTCAGCGCCGACGCCGTAGTTTTCATTGTACTTATCCGTGGAATTCTCGTGCGGACGGATCGCGGAGCGGACGGAGACGATGCCGTCATTCTCCCACCAGTCCGGCGTGATGTTCACATGGCCGACCGCGTAGTTGACGTGTCTGCCCATGTAGGTGCTGCTCTTGACCATCATCGGGTTCATGCTGGCATTCGGCAGATAGTGGCCGGTCAGCGGTTCACGATGGGTGTTCGAGCAGGCGACGGAGAAGTAATAGATATCATCCTGCGCCTTGGCATAGCCGTTGAGCACGGCCGCGCCGTCGACGTCAAGGTCATAGACGCTCAGGTCGTTGGTGTGCTGCGTCCAGATCTTGCTGTTGATCACACGGTTGAAGTAGCTGGAGTAAGACTCGTTGGGCTGGCGCACCAGACCCCACTGATCGAGCTTGAAGTCCAGGCCGAAGTTGTTCTCATTGACATTGGTGCCGGCAACCGCGCCGATGATGCCCATGGCATACTGGGCCAGATCGCCGATGTTCTGATAGACCTTCGTGTCATACTGGCTGCCGTCGTGCGGCGTGCAGAGCGTCGT
>HF985776.1:24960-29167 GCA_000432375.1 Firmicutes bacterium CAG:103 | reverse complement strand
CGAGCGGGCTGATATCACCGCCGCGGCTGGCGTTGCGCTCATCGGCATCGCCGTTTTCCAGCAGCTGTGCGAGCATACGGATCGTCTCGCCGCCCATGCTGTGGCCGACCAGATGCACTTTCAGCTCACTGTCGGGGTTATTCAGCTCCGGCAGAACGCCCGGGAACGTGCGGCCATAGCGCGCATGGCCGTTGGTGGCGGAGTGGTATGCGCCGTAGTCGACCGTGCCGCCGACGAGGTAGGCATACAGCTCACAGGCGCGGTCCCAGTTGCTGGCGACGGGGCCGATGGACGGGGTGTAGACCTTGTAGCCGGCATTGTTGAGAATGTCGCGCAGGCTGCTGAAGCCGCCCCAGTAGTTCAGGCCGAGCACTTCCGTGCCGCCCCAACCGAACAGGCCGTGCACCAGCACGATCGGATAGTGGTTGCCGCTCGCCGACAGGAGCTCCGGCAGATCCGCGTCCGTCAGTTCGTCAGCAGAGGTCGCACGATCGGACTCGAAGTCCGTCGTATCGGCAACGCTTGCTGCGAAACCGGGCATGCAAAGCACCATCGCCAGAACCAGAACGGTGGCGAGCACTCTGCTCCACGTTTTCTTCATGAAAAATCCCTCCAATAGATTTGGGACAGCATCAAAATCTGTCCCCTTTTTATGGTTGCACTATAGTGCCGCTGCGAGAAAAGCACAATCCCCACCGCGGTACAAATGTAACACTTTTGCGCATTTTCCAGCGCTTGATGAAACACACGTCACCATTATGTGCGCCCCGATACAGAATGCGTATGGACAAAAAAAGCCTGCCGTCCGTGGGATACGGACAGCAGGCTTTGCACTGCGGGATCAGATCATAATGCCGCGCTTTTTGGCCTCGAAGGTCAGCTCGTCGCGGAAGTCGGGGTGCGCGATGGCGATCAGCTGGCGGGCACGCTCGCCAAGGCTGCGGCCGCGCAGATGCGCCACGCCGTACTCGGTGACGATGTAGTCGACATCGTTCTTGCTCGTCGTGACGACGGCGCCCGGTGTGAGGATGGACTTGATCTTGCTGATCGTGCCGCCCTTGGCCGTGGACGTGAAGGCGATGAAGCTCTTGCCGCCGCGGGACTGGCAGGCGCCGCGGACATAGTCGATCTGTCCGCCGGAGCCGGACATGTGCTTCGTGCCGACCGACTCGGCGCAGACCTGGCCGAAGAGGTCGACCTCGACCGCTGCGTTGATAGAGATCATGTTGTCGTTCTGGCAGATGACGTCCGGATCGTTGACGTATTCGACCGGCAGGATCTCGACGGCCGGGTTATCGTCGATATAGTCATAAATGCGCTGCGAACCGAAGGCAAACGTCGTGACGGTCTTGCCGCGGTGGATCTGCTTTTTGCTGTTGTTGACCGCGCCGCACTCGATGAGCTCGACCATGGAGTCGGTGAACATCTCGGTGTGGATGCCGAGGTCGTGCTTGCTCTTGAGTGCCATGCCGGTCGCGTCCGGGATCGCGCCGATGCCGAGCTGCAGGCACGCGCCGTCCGGAATGCGCTCGGCGATGAGGCCGCCGATCGTCTTGCTCACCTCGTCGAGCTGGACCGGGGGCAGGACCGGCAGATCGTGGTTATACTCCACGATGGCGTCGACCTGCGAAATGTGGATCAGCGAGCCGCACAGGCCGCGGGGCTGGCGGTCGTTGACCTCGAGGAAGATCCGCTTGGTCTTGTCGAGCATGGCGTCGATATACGAGCCGTTGAGCGCCAGGCTGAAGTAACCGTGGCGATCCATCGGCGCAACCTCGACGCACACGGCGTCATAGTCGTACTCCGTGCGGATGCGGGTCGGGAAATCGCGGTAATATGCCGGGATGATATCGGCATAGCCGGCGTTGACCGCCTTGCGCGCCGCGCTGCTGGAAAACCAGCTGTAGCCGGTCATCTTGCCGGCCAGCGTGGGGTCGGTATAAAACTCGAACGGGTACGCATCGAGCAGAGCCTGCACCTTCACGCCCGTAATATCGCTGTTGCGGATGCGCTCCGCGATTGCGGTCATGATGGCCGGCGTCTGCGAGGTCGCCGTATCCATGCCGAGCAGCCAGCCGGACTGCACCTGCTGGGCAAGCTGCTCCGGCGTCGTCAGTTTTTCCTGATACATCTTCTGATAGTCTGTCATAATTTGCTCTCCTAAAACAAAAAATATGAACACATGGGTATAAATAATATACACGATTCGAAAACGTAATTCAAGAGGGCGCGCGTCCGTTTTGCGATCCTTGCAAAAAATCCGTCACATTTTCAGGAAAATGAGAGGTTTTCTCACGTGAGAAAGTATGATATGATATTGTGAGATTTATTTGAATTCTTGAATGAATGGATCTTTATTCTCTATTTTTCATGCGGCTCTCATTTCTTCCGGTTACAATGAGCAATGTCGCATCATGCGGCGGGACGCTCCTGCCAATTCAAAAAACAAGGAATGATACGACAACATGACGATCACGATTGTCTGTGATATTCTGGGCGAAGAAAACAATGGCACCACGATCGCCTGCATGAACCTCATCCGCTTCCTGCGCGCGCAGGGGCACACGGTGCGCGTGGTCTGCGCCGATCAGGACAAGGCCGGCAACGAGTGCTTTTACGTCGTGCCGGAGCTGAACCTCTACCTGCTCAACCCGATCGTGGAGCGCAACGGCGTGACGCTGCCGCGCCTGGACCGCTCCCTGCTCGAGGACGCGATCCGCGACTGCGACGTCGTGCACACGACGTTCGTGCTGCAGCTGTCGCACACGGCGGTGAAGATCGCCAAGGCGTACAACAAGCCCATCACCTCCAGCTTCCACTGCCAGGCCGAGAACGTCACGGCGCACTTTCTGTGCAAGGATCTCGATGCGATCAACCGCGGCGTCTACCGCGCCTGCTACCAGATGGTGTATCAGTATTCGGACATCATCCATTACCCGACGCAGTTCATCCGCGACACGTTTGAGGCCGTCGTCGGCCCAACGAACGGCCGCGTGATCTCCAACGGCGTCAACAGCATGTTCACGCCCGGCCCGGCCAAGCGCCCGGCGGGACTGGAAGGCAAGTTCCTCATCGTCTCGACCGGCCGCCTGTCGAGCGAAAAGAATCAGGAGATCCTCATCGAGGCCATCGGCCGCTCGGCCCACCGCGAGCAGATCCACCTGATCCTCGCCGGTGAAGGGCCGCGTGAAGAGCATTACCGTCATCTGGCCGAAAAATACGGCGTCGACATGGAGATCGCGTTTTTCTCACGGCAGGACCTGCTGAATCTGCTGCGCTGCGCCGACCTCTACTGTCACCCCGCCGAGGTGGAGATCGAGTCCATCGCCTGTCTGGAGGCCATCGCCTGCGGGCTGGTGCCGGTCATCGCCAACTCCCCGAAGAGTGCGGCCAAGGCATTCGCGCTCGACGAGAAATCTCTATTTAAAAATAAGGACCCCGAGGATATGGCCGCCAAGATCGACTACTGGGTCGAGCACCCGGCCGAGCGCGCGGACTACAGCCGGAAATATCTCGAGAGCGGCACGCAGTTTGAACAGCAGAGCTGCATGCGCCAGATGGAGCAGATGCTCTTTGACGCCGTCGCCCTGCGCGGTGAGCCGACATGAGCCGCAAGACCATCTATTATCACGACCCGCTGCACGACGACTTTGCGCCGACGAACGGGCACATCCGGCCGAAGCCGATCGGCGCCGACTTTCCTTATGAGCACCCCAGCCCGGTCTGGCAGGCGCTCGCGTTCGTCGTCTACCGGCTGATCATGACGCCGTTTCTGTTTTTGTACTGCAAGCTCGTTTTCGGCCTGCGGATCGAAAACCGCAAAGTGCTGCGCGAGCTGCCCGGCGGCTATTTTCTCTACGGCAACCACACGAACACGCTGGCGGATGCCTTCATCCCGACGCTGCTGGCGTTCCCGCGCCGCGCAAACATCGTCACCGCGGCGGACACAGTCTCCATTCCGGGCGTGCGCAACATCGTGCAGATGCTCGGGGCCGTCCCGCTGGCCGACACGATCGACGGCACGCGGCAGTTTCTGGCTGCGATCCACCGGCGGCTCGAGCGCCGCCAGGCCGTCATGATCTACCCGGAGGCGCACATCTGGCCATATTATAATGGTATCCGCCCGTTCCCGGACACAGCGTTTACCTATCCGGTGCGCGAGCAGGTGCCCGCCGTCGGCGTGGTGGTCGTCTACCGGCAGGGGAGA
>HF985776.1:13816-24951 GCA_000432375.1 Firmicutes bacterium CAG:103 | reverse complement strand
GCAGCGGAAGCTGCTGCGGTTTCTGCCGCCGTGCATCACCGTCGTTGTCGGCGAGCCGGTCTACCCGGACGCATCCCTGCCGCCGCGCAGCGCCCGCCGGGCCCTGCATCAGAAAGTCTATACATTCATGTGCGATACCGTCGCCCGGCGGCACAGCTATGCGCACATCGAATATCTCCCCGCACAGGACACACAACCGGCCGCGCAATGACCGCGCCGCACGACCAGAAAGGTGGGATCCCGCTTGGCACATTTGACTGAAGCCGCCATCCAGGATGCATTCCTGAGACTGCTGTCCGAGCAGCCGTTTGACAAGATCACCGTGACGCAGCTCGTGGACGAGTGCCAGATCACGCGCCGGACGTTTTACTACCATTACTCCGATCTGTACGAGCTGCTGGACACCATCCTCCACCGCGAGACCGAGCGCGCGCTCGATGAATTTGAGGCCACCGGCAGCTGGGAGGAATGTATGATCACCGCCTCCCGCTTCGCGCGCGAGCACAAGCGCGCCGTGTACCACATCTACACCTCCTCGCACCGTCTGGAGCTGGAAAAGCATGTGGACCGCATTTCCGGGGAAATGATGCACAGCTATGTGGAGGCGCAGGCCCACGGCCTGCGCGTGAGCGAGGCGGACAAAAAGCTCGTGTGCGACCTCTACCGCTTCGGCATCACGGACATTTTCTACGAATGGCTCGAAAACGGGATGAAAGAGGATCTCGAGGCGCAGATACGCCGCCTGAGCCTGCTGTTCACCGGCAACATCCGCGCCTCCCTGTCCCGGGTGCAGATCCCGGCCGAATCGTAACCATCCCCGGCGGGCACAGCAGCGTGTCCGCCGGGTCCATTTCACCAGCAAAGGAGATTTGTCATGCCGATTCTCGATCATATGGAGCCGTGCGCCGTCTTTTCCTGTTTTGAGCAGCTGTGCGCCATCCCACACGGCTCCGGCAA
This sequence comes from Firmicutes bacterium CAG:103, assembly GCA_000432375.1. Taxonomy (GTDB): domain Bacteria; phylum Bacillota; class Clostridia; order Oscillospirales; family Oscillospiraceae; genus CAG-103. Next base: position 23,994 of record HF985776.1, on the reverse strand, counting down.
CACGAAAGCCATCAGCGATTACCTTGTTCGCTTCGCAGCCGAACATCAGCTGCGCTGCATTCAGGACGCGCACAACAATGTCATCATCTTCGCACCCGGCACGCCGGGGTACGAGACCGCCGCCCCGGTCATCCTGCAGGGGCACATGGACATGGTCTGCGAGACTGCGCCGGACTGTACGAAGGACATGGCCCGCGAGGGGCTCGACCTCTTCGTGGACGGCGATACGATCGGCGCACGCGGCACAACGCTCGGCGGGGACGACGGCATCGCCGTGGCCATGGCGCTGGCGATCCTGGCTGCGGACGACATCCCCCATCCCCCGCTCGAGGTCGTCATCACCGTCGATGAGGAGACCGGCATGCTCGGCGCGGCCGCACTGGACGCCTCCGTGCTGAAGGGGCGCACGATGCTCAACCTCGACTCCGAGGACGAGGGCGTGCTCACCGTCAGCTGCGCCGGCGGCAACGTGTCCGTGTGCACGCTGCCGGTCACGCGCGCGCCGTTTTCCGGCACAGCGCTGACCGTGACGGTCGGCGGTCTGCTCGGCGGCCACTCGGGCGCAGAGATCGACAAGGGCCGCGGCAACGCAAACCTCCTCATGGGCCGCGTGCTGTACGCCGTCAGTGAGCGCACACCGCTGCGGCTCATCTCCGTCGGCGGCGGTCTGAAGGACAACGCCATCCCGCGTGAGAGCCGGGCCGTCATCGCCGTGGCCGATGCAGCCGCCGCGCAGGCGGCGATCGCGGACATGGACGCCGCGCTCCGGCACGAATACGCGGCCGCCGACCCGGATGTGTCCGTGCGCGTTGACGCAGCCCAGGCGCAGCAGCCGCCGATGGACGAGGCAGCCGCCGATGGACGAGGCGTCCACGCAGCGCGCCGTGTGCATGCTCTGCTGCCTGCCGAACGGCATTCAGGCCATGAGCCGGGACATTCCGGGTCTCGTGCAGACGTCGCTGAATCTCGGCATCCTGACGACGGATGCGGACACCGTGCAGGCGTCGTTCTGCGTGCGCAGCAGCGTGTCCACGCAAAAGGAGATGCTCGTCGCGCGTCTGCGCTGCCTGATGGCGCAGCTCGGCGGCACGGTGGCCGTCTCGGGCGACTACCCCGCGTGGGAATACCGCAAGGACTCGCCTCTGCGCGAGCGCATGGTCGCGGTCTTCCGCGAACAGTACGGCCGCGATCCGAAGGTGGAAGCCATCCATGCCGGCGTCGAGTGCGGACTGTTTGCCGGAAAGCTGCCGGGGCTCGACTGCGTGTCCTTCGGCCCGGACCTGACGGAGATCCACACCTGCCGCGAGCGGATGCACATTGCCTCCGTGCAGCGCGTCTGGCGCTACACGCTCGAGGTGCTGCGCCGCTGCAAATAAGCGAACATGCAAAAATCGCCCTGCACCGATCGGTGCAGGGCGGTTTTTCTGTTGGGATGTTACTTGCGCAGTTCGTGCTCGTCGCTGCGCTTGCGTGCGGCCACGGCCACGATGCCGGACAGCGCGACGAGTGCGATCATGTTCGGCAGCACCATGAGCTGGTTGAACATATCCGTCAGCTCCCAGACCAGATCATTGGATAGGCAGGAGCCGAGGAAGATGAAGATAATAGCGATGATGGAGTAGGCAAGGTTTGCCTTCTTGCCGAAGAGATAATTGACATTGATGCGGCCGAAGAGGTTCCAGCCGACGATCGTCGAGAACGCGAAAAACAGCAGGCAGATGGCCACGAACGCATTGCCGAGCGTATCACCGAACACGCTCGAGAACGCGAGCTGCGCCATGTTCGTCTTGGAGATGCCGTCGACCGCGCCGTGGGCCAGCGGGCCGTTGCCGGCGTAGAGCGTGGAGATGACAACGAGCGCCGTCATGGTCAGGACGACGAACGTGTCGATGAACACGCCGATCATTGCGACCGTGCCCTGCTCGTGCGGACTCTTGACGTTGGCCAGCGCATGCGCGTGCGGCGTGGAGCCCATACCGGCCTCGTTCGAGAATAGGCCGCGCTTGGCGCCCTGGCTGATGGCCGTCTTGAGTGCGTAGCCGATGCCGCCGCCGATGATGGACTGCGGCACGAAGGCGTACTTGAAGATCATGCCGAAGGTCTCCGGCACGTAGCGGATGCGGGCAAAGAGCACGATCAGGCCGCCGACCAGATACAGGCAGGCCATGACCGGCACGATCTTCTCCGTGACGGAGGCGATGCGCTGCACGCCGCCGATGAAGATAAACGCCGCGATGGCGGAAACGATCAGGCCCATGACCCAGCTCGGGATATGGAATGCGTTCTGGCACGCCTCGCCGATGGAGTTGGACTGCACCATAGAGCCCATGAAGCCGAGCGCCAGAATGATCGCGACCGCGAAGAAACCGGCCAGGAACTTGCCGAAGCCGTTCGGGAATGCGCGCTTGATGTAGTACACCGGGCCGCCGAGGACCGTGCCGTCCGGCTCGACTACGCGGGTCTCCTGCGCGAGCACCGCCTCGGCATAGATCGTCGCCATGCCGAAAAACGCGATGATCCACATCCAGAAGATCGCGCCGGGGCCGCCGATGAGGATCGCGCCGCAGGCGCCGACGATGTTGCCGGTGCCGACCTGCGCCGCGACGGCCGTCGCCAGTGCCTGGAACGAGCTCATGCCGGATTTGTGCTTCTCACCGTTGAGACTGAACTCGCCGAAGAAGCGCCGCCAGCCCTCGCCGAAGCAGCGCACCTGCACGAACCGCGTGCGGATGGTGAAATACAGCCCCGCGCCGAGCAGCAGGATGATCAGCACATAGTCTGACAGGTACATGTTGATGGTCTGCACGATTTTGAGTAAGGTATCCATGTTGTTTCTCCCTCTGCATTGAATTTTTGCAAAGCAAAAAGCTGCCGGTCGTTTTGACCAGCAGCTCCAGAGAACAAACAGCGCTTGAACGCCCGCACACATCGGGCACTCGCTCTGTCCTTTTGCCTGAGAGATTCGGCTTTCGCCTTGCACCTTCGGCACCCGCTTGGCACGGGATTCTCCAGAGTTCCTCCGCCTCCAGTCTCAGCCGAGCCGATCCTTGAGGTTTCGACGGATATTTATTTGATTGCGTCGAGTATTATTACATACACACGCAGGGCTTGTCAAGCCCCAACTTCAAAAAAAGTTTACAAATTGCCGGTGCCGTACATCAGCGCCGTGAGCGCGACGACCGGAGCCGTCTCGCACCGCAGGATGCGCTCGCCCATGGAGCAGATGTGCATGCCGAGCTTGCGGGCCATGTCGGCCTCGAACTCGGCAAAGCCGCCCTCCGGCCCCGTGATGATGGCCGCCGATGCGATCGGGGACGCCGTGTGCTCGATCGCGTCGCGGATCGTCTCGCGCTCGCCGGTCTCGTACATGAACAGCGGCAGATCGGTGTGCAGCGCGTCGTTGAGCACAGCGACGAAGTCCGCCTCATAGCGCACCTGCGGGATGATGCCGCGGCCGGACTGCTTGGCCGCCTCCTCGGCGATGCGCTGCCAGCGCTCGAGCTTCTTTTCCATATTGACTGCCTTGGCCACACAGCGTGTGCAGGAGAAAAACACGATCTCGGACGCGCCCGCCTCCGTGCACTTCTGCACGAGAAAGTCGCTGCGCTCCCCCTTCGGCAGGCCGGCAAACACCGTCGAGCGCACAGTGGGCTCTGCCTTGCACGGCACGACCTCGATGACCTCGGCCTCGGCCTCGTGCTCCAGCGTCTGTACCAGGCGGCACTTATAGTCGCGCCCCGCGCCGTCGCAGATGACAATGTCATCGCCCGCGCGCAGACGCAGCACGCGGATGTGGTCGGCGTCGCGGCCGCGGATGATCGCCCGGCCATTCGGGAAATTCGTACCTGCTATGAAAAATCGAGCCATAATGGTCGCCTCCGATGCCTGATCTCTGCCGTGATTATGGCACACTTCGCACGTTTTTGCAAGCCGGGCCATAGCATGGTGTGGGGGTATGGACGATGCAGGATTCTGTTTTTCTTGACAACCGCACATTTCAGCGCGTCTGGCAGCGTGTAGCGGGCAGCATGGACGCGCCCGTGACCACGCCGCCGGAAGCCGACACGCTGACCGATCTGCTCGCCGAGTGCATCCGCGCCAAGGCGGCCGGGGCTGCGTTTTACACAGCGCTCTCGCAGCGCATCCGCACCGGGCGGCAGCAGCTGCTCGGCATCGCGGCGCAGGAGCGGGCACATCAGAAGGAGCTGCAGGTGGAGTATTTTCTGCGCACGGGCGAGCGCTGCGTCCCGCCCGCCGCCTGCCCGCGGCTGGGTACGGCGGCGCAGGATCTGCGCAGCGTCTATACACAGGAGCTCGCGCTGGCGGAGCGGCTCGACGCGGCGGCGAACACCGCACCGTCCCCGTTGCACCAAACGCTGGCCGCCATGGCGCAGCAGGACCGCTGCCACGCCCAAGCCGTGCGAAACCTGCTCGCCTGTCTGCTGGACTGAGACAAATCCGCACAAAAAATGCGTTTCTTTCAAAATGGTACTTGACTTTATGACGAATCTTGATTATAATGTGCAAGCTGACAACTTAAAATGTAAGCAACCCGAACAGAACGTGGAGAAGTCGCGTAGCCTGGTCGAGCGCGCACGATTGGAAATCGTGTATACCCCACAAGGGTATCGAGGGTTCGAATCCCTCCTTCTCCGCCACAAAAGGTAGGTAATTTTGATAGAAATTGCCTACCTTTTCTTTTTGCCCGAAAGCCCTTGATTTCAGGGCTTTTTCGGTATCCGGCAACAAAAAAGCAGCCGCTACGGAGCTATTTCCGCAGCGGCATTTTTACTTTTCGGCTGTCCCCGGCACCCCTCTCCCGGACAAATCGTTCTCACAGAGGGGTATTGTTCAATTTGAGGGGTATCGTTCTCACAGAGGGTAATCGTTCAATTTGAGTCCGTGTCCAGCGTCACGGGTATGTAAACCATCTTCAGCGGGATCATTTTTCTGTATTTCTCACTAAGCTGACCATAATACTTCAAAACGAGTTCAACCAGTTCTGTACCATTGATTCCCCGAATAATCGGCGTGCTTTCAAGATACTTCTTCGCGTTTTTCGTGTAGTTGGACAGAGTGACAAACAACCCATAATCGCCCTCACGCATTGCGCCTTTGAGAGATTGAATGGTCGTTTCCTTTATATCCCCATCCTGACTCTTAACTTGGACAAGGATTCGAGGTGGGAGCTCATCCTTATAGGCGGTGATGTCAATTCCGCTGTCGCCACCGTGCGGGGAGACTGTTGTACGGTACCCAATGGCCTGCAGCAGGTCCGCGACAAACTCTTCAAGATCATACCCTTTTAGCTGGCGGCTGATTTCCTTGAGAATGAAATCCTTTGTGTTCTCGATTATTTCTTCTGCGGTAGGACCAACGCTCTCATCTTCCCCTGGAAGGCTCTTTTTAAATCCCTTGTCGAGTGCAGAAAGAAACTCATCCGCGTAGTTTTTCACGGTGAAAAGTGACATGAATGATCCGATCTCATAAAGAGCCCCCTGAGAAAACGACATGCGCGGCAGGTGTTTTATCCACTTAACACTACGTTGCTGTTTGTACTCTATTGCATCTGGTGAATACTGGTACTCGCTTTCCACGACACCTATGTTCACCATTCTGTCAGTCTTTGACGGGAATACAACGTAATCACCAATTTGCATCTCATGCACAAAGCGGAAAAGCATACCTGAACTGGTCGCAACGCTGCCCTTTTTTGCATCAGGGAACACAGCAAGGTACTTGTCTCTAAACGATTCACGGTCTGGAGCGAGAACAGATAAATCTCCCATCTCTTTCCATCCGATTGCAATCACATTGCCTTGTAGGAAAAGACTATCATCCTGTGTGTGAATTCCCCATACTTTCTTTTCGTCGGCCATATTGCTTTCACCCACTTATTGTTTTCTGTGGTCATTATACTGCGAGAACCTGATAAATTCAACATTGCCCCCTGCGAAGTGGGCCTTTAAATGTAGATTTTTCGTGGTCAAAGAAGCATAATATGACTATCTACATTTGAGAGTGGTGAAAGAATGCTACGTTTTAGAAATCCCGGAACGCAATACTCTACTCAGGTGCAGGTCATCAAGCAGCTTTATGCCGCGCTGGGCCACCAAGAGAGCTTTTCATTGAACGATATGGCAGTTGTTATAGCTCAGGGGCGGCTGATGACTGCTTATGGCTATGCTGGCGATGACGCCATCCGTCTTAGCATGACAGATCAGGAAAGCATGAATTCTGCATTAATGAATGCAAAAATGTATGCAGAGGTATTCCGTATGCTCATGAGGAAAATCGATGCGCTCTCCGACTGTATCCGTGCGCTGGAGGAAAAGGCAAATCAGTAATCGTTCACTTTGAACCCCCTTTGGGATTTGAACCCCCTTCGGACCCGGTTGACCCCCCCTAAAGGGCAGGCGACACCCCTCCGGGAAATTCTATCAAAACGCGACACCTTTTCCACAAAAAACGGCAAATCTCATAAGAGATTTGCCGTTTTTCCTTTTTCACGCTTCCCACTCCGCCCCTGACATTGCGGGATTGCAGGCAAAACACTTGTATGCTATAATGAAAAAACCGTTGATTTTTGTCCGCGCGGCGCGTCCGCCGGCTACGGCAAACGAAATGATACTTAGAAAGGACCTTTGATGATGAAACCGAAATTTGACGGCTATGCGGCGCAGTATGACGCCTGGTTTATGGAAAACGACAACCTGTTTCAGAGCGAGCTACGCCTGTTTCAGACCGCACTCGGCGACATTGCCGACAAGCGCGTGCTCTCCGTCGGCTGCGGCAGCGGCCTGTTCGAGAGCATGATCGACTGCAGCGGCATCGAGGGCATCGAGCCCTCGCACGACATGGGCGCGATCGCGCAAAAGCGCGGCGTGAACGTGATCGCGTTCGGCGCGATTGAGGACGCCGAACTGGAGGAAAATGCATACGACGTGATCTACCTCAACGGCAGCTCCAGCTATATGGAGGATCTGACGCGCGCATTCAATGTCTGCAAAAAGGCGCTCAAACCGAACGGTAAGTTTATTTCCCTGGACGTGCCCAAGGAGAGCGCGTTCGGCTTCATGTATCTGCTGGCAAAGGAGGCCGGCACGTTCGACCACCCGTCGCTCAGCGGCGTTATGCCCAAGCTGCCGTACCCGCTCGAGCTGTGCTGCGCGGGCGTGTGGCACTCCACCGAGGAGAAGATCGACGCGCTCAAGGCACTCGGCTTCCACGATTTTGACTTTTATCAGACGCTGCTGCGCAACCCCATGTACACCAACGAGGTCGTGGAGGACGTCGTGCCCGGCTACCAGAGCGGCGGCTATGTCGCCATCATTGCGCACAAATGAGCGGGCATAACGGCACAAAGCTCTCGCAGCGGCTCCATGCGTGTGTGCAGGACATCTGGCCGCGATACCTCTCCCACCCGTTCGTGACGCAGATGGCGGACGGCACGCTGCCGATGGAAAAATTCCGCTACTATATGCTGCAGGACTATCTCTACCTCAAGGACTACGTGAAGATCTTTGCGGCCATCATCCAGAAGGCCGATGATTTCGAGCAGATCCGCTTTCTGAGCGGAGAGCTGGCGAACACGATCGGCGAGACATTCCGCACGCATCTGCCGTACATGCAGCGCCTCGGTGTCACGGAAGACGAGATCCGCCGCGCGCGCCCGCACATCGACAACAGCGCCTACAGCCACTACATGCTCTGCGAGGCGCAGGCCGGGGACGTGCTGACCGGACTCGTGACGCTCTTAAACTGCTCATGGAGCTATGCCTACATCGCGCAGGAGATGGCGGCGCGCTATCCGGACGCGCTTCAAAACGAACACTACGGCGCGTGGTTCGCGGGCTACGTTTCGGAGGAGTACCGCCAGACGAATCAGGCGCTCATCGACCGGATCGACGCGCTCGGCGCGGACATCGACGAGCAGACGACACAGCATCTGTGCGAGATCTTCCAAACGTGCTGCCTGTTTGACCTGCGCTTCTGGGACATGGTCTACGCCATGGGAGAAACCTGATGCGCCCGCAAAACAGCCGCTTTTCCCTTGCGAGGTGACACCATGAAAGCCGAACGCAACAAGACCATAGACTTTCTGCCGGAGGACGCGCCGGAGTATCTCGCGCGCTGCCTGCGCGTGACGGAGGACGTGCCGCTCGACGCCGTGTGCGGCCGCACCATCTGCGGCGACACGTTTGCGGTCGCGCCGCACCTGCCGCGCGGCTTTGCAGACCTCCTGATCGTCGACCCGCCGTACAACCTGACCAAGGACTTTTCCGGCGGCGGCTTCCGGCGCACGACGGACGCAAACTACGCCGCCTTTACGCGCGCATGGATCGAGCTGCTGCTGCCGCTGCTCAAGCCGGACGCCTCGGTCTACGTCTGCTGCGACTGGCGCTCGAGCCCGGTCATCGGCATGACGCTCAAGGACTATTTCCGGCTGCAGAACCGCATCACCTGGCAGCGGGAAAAGGGCCGCGGCGCGCAGCGCAACTGGAAAAACGGCATGGAGGACATCTGGTTCGCCACCCGTACGGACGATTACACGTTCCATGTCGACGCCGTGAAGGTGCGCCGCCGCGTGCGCGCGCCCTACCGCGCCGACGGCCGGCCGAAGGACTGGGAGGAGACGCCGGACGGCAAATTCCGCAACACGTGCCCGTCAAACTTCTGGGACGATATTTCCGTGCCCTACTGGTCCATGCCGGAAAACACCGCGCACCCGACGCAAAAGCCCGAAAAGCTGCTGGCCAAGCTCATCCTCGCGAGCTCCGACCCCGGCGGCATCGTGCTCGACCCCTTCGCCGGCTCCGGCTCTACGGCCGTGACGGCGAAGAAGCTCGGCCGCCGCTTCGTCGCCATCGAGCGCAGTGAGCAGTACTGCGCCTGGGCCGAAAAGNGTACTGCGCCTGGGCCGAAAAGCGGCTGGAGCTGGCGGAGACAAACCCCGCCATCCAGGGCTACGCCGACGGCGTGTTCTGGGAGCGCAACGCCGGCCGCCTGCCGCGCTGAGCGAACTGCATATGCCCCGGCGCCCGGCTGACACCGGGCGCCGGTTTTGCTTGTCGGATATTTGACGTTTCTTGACAAGCGTCCAAAACAGTGTTACAACGGAAACCGCTTGTGCAAGTACGAAACAAAGAAGGCGCAGATATGAAACGAGGCTGTCTGTACATTGCGGTCACGACGCTGCTGTTTTCCAGCATGGAGGTCGCGCTGAAGCTGATCTCCGGACAGTTCAACCCTATCCAGCTCAATTTCAGCCGGTTTCTCGTCGGCGGGCTGGTGCTCATTCCTTTCGCCGTGCGCGAACTGAAAAAGCGCGGCCGGAAGCTTGACGGCAAAGCGCTCGGCTCGTTTGCCCTGTTGGGCCTGATGGGCATCGCGGTAAGTATGTCGCTGTATCAGCTATCCGTCACGCGCATCCAGGCTTCGGTCGTCGGCGTGCTGTTTTCCAGCAACCCCGTGTTCGTGACGCTGTTCGCCTTCCTGCTCCTGCACGAGACGATCTCGAAAAACCAGATTGCGGGCCTCGTGCTGGACGTGGCGGGCATCGTGCTCATCATCCAGCCGTGGCACCTGCGGCTCGATGCGCTCGGTGTGATGTACGTCCTGCTGGCGACGCTGCTGTTCGCGCTCTACGGCGTGTGCGGCAAGCGCCAGTGCGCGCGCTTCGGCGGCATCGTCGTGACGTGCTTCAGCTTTCTGTTCGGCGCGGCCGAGATGATCGCGATCGCTGGTTTGACACACATTCCGGCCCTCTCTGCCGGCCTGACGGCCGCCGGTCTGGACACGTTTGCGAGCATCCCCTTCTTCACCGGCTACACGCTGACCAACCTCCCGATCGTGCTCTTCATCTACGTCGGCGTGACCGGCATCGGCTTCACATGCTACTTCCTGTCGATGGAGATCACGAGTGCGCAGACAACGTCGCTCGTGTTCTTCTTCAAGCCCGCGCTCGCGCCGCTGCTGGCGTTTCTGGTGCTGCACGAGGCCATCCCGGGCAATATGCTCGCCGGTATCGCGTGCATCCTCTGCGGCAGTCTGGTGTCCATCCTCCCCGGCCTGCTCGCACAGCGAAGGGCCGCTGCGCTTCCGTTCGCGGAAGACACGGTCAAGGAAGAAATCGAAATCTGAATCTGCAATCTTTGCGCCCGCAGCGATCGCTGCGG
>HF985776.1:0-13792 GCA_000432375.1 Firmicutes bacterium CAG:103 | reverse complement strand
GGTTTTTGTTTTTTTGCAAAATTGGGCTTGACATCCTGCACGCATTGTGCTATTGTCTTAATCACTTAATACAGCGATACACGATTTCGACAGGAGGCGGCATCATGAACTGGAACATCCGCAACGACGCGCCTGTCTACACGCAGCTCGTGGACCAGATCGCCCGCGCGATCATTCTCGGGCAGTTTCCGCCCGGGAGCAAGCTGCCGTCGGTGCGCGACTTCGCGTCCGACGCCGGCGTGAATCCGAACACGATGCAGCGCGCGCTCGCCGAGCTCGAGCGTCTGGAGCTGATTCGGACGCAGCGCACGGCCGGCCGCACCGTGACAGAGGATCTGGCGCGCATCGACCGGGAAAAGCGGCGGCTGGCGCAGGCCGGCATCGACGCATTCTGGCAGGCGCTGGCGCAGCTCGGCTATGACCGGGCGCAGGCGCTCGAGCTGCTGCAGCAGGATCTGCGGCAGGCAAAGGAGGAAATGTAACATGGCAATTCTCGAATGCAAGGGTCTGTGCAAGAGCTACGGCGCGGAGCCGGCGCTCGACCGCGTGGACCTCTCGGTCGAGCCGGGGCACATCGTCGGCCTGCTCGGCCCGAACGGCAGCGGCAAGAGCACGCTCATCAAGCTGGCCAACGGCCTGCTCACGCCGGACGCCGGGGAAATTCTCATCGACGGCAAGGCGCCGTGCAGGGAGACGAAGAAGATCGTGTCCTATCTGCCGGAGCGCACCTATTTCGCCGACTGGATGACGGCGCTGCAGCTGCTGGCGTTCTTCGGCGATTTCTACGATGATTTTGACCGCGACGCGGCCGTGCAGATGATGCAGCGGCTCGGCATCCAGCCCAAGCAGCAGATCAAGCAGATGTCGAAGGGCACGCGCGAAAAGGTGCAGCTCATCCTCGTCATGAGCCGCAAGGCGAAGCTCTACCTGCTCGACGAGCCGATCGGCGGCGTCGACCCTGCGACGCGCGATTTCATTCTCAACACCATCATCTCTAACTACAACCCCGAGGCCGCCGTCGTCATCTCGACGCACCTGATCGCGGACGTGGAGAACATCCTCGACGATGTGGCGTTTCTCAGCCGCGGCCATCTGTTGCTGCAGTCGTCGGCGGATGAGCTGCGCGCCAGGGAGGGCAAATCGGTGGACGCTGTGTTTCGGGAGGTATTCAGATGCTAGGAAAACTCTTAAAGCAGGATTTTCGCGCGACAGCGCGCATCATGCTGCCGCTGTATGCGGCCGTGCCGGTGCTCGGCCTGTTCACGAACCTGATCACCCGCCTGTGTGAAAACCAGAACGGCTTTCTGATCCGCGCCATCAGCGCGCTCGTGTCGTTCGTGTTTTCACTCTCACTCATCGCCGCCGTCGTGACGACGGTCGTGCTCATGGTTCTGCGGTTTTACCGCAACCTGATGACGGACGAGGGCTACCTGATGTTTACGCTGCCGGTCTCGACGACGGAGCTGATCTTCTCGAAGCTGATCGTTTCGGTCGTGTGGTTTCTCGGCACATTCGCGGTCGACGCGCTCGGCCTGCTGCTGTCCGGCATGCTCGGCGGCTACGAGGATATCGTCCGGTTTCGGTTTGCCTTTACCTTCGGCGCACCGTACAGCATGCCGACGATCACGCAGGCGCAGGCCGGCTGGTTCGCAGCGGGCGTGGTCGTGCTGGTGATTTTGTGCGGCCTTGCCCTGTGCCTGATGACCTACGCCGCCATGGCAATCGGCCAGAGCTTCAAGAAAAACAAGGGACTCATGTCCGTCGTGTTTTTCTTCGTGCTCTGGATCGGCACGCGCATCGTGTTGACGCTGATCTTCGGCGCGGCCTACGGGTCGGCCACCTCGGCCGTCAACACGATGACCGTGCTGCAGGCGCTCTGGACCGTGCTCGGCTGTACCTGTGTGGGCGCGCTGGCATTCTGTGTGGGCTTCTTCTTCCTCACGCACGGTATGCTGCGCAAGCACCTGAACCTGCAGTAAAAGGGCAAAAAAACACCCGGTATTGGCGCGCCAATACCGGGTGTTTGCTTTACGGATCAACAGGAGAGAATTACTTGGTGCCGAAGATGCGGTCGCCCGCGTCGCCCAGACCGGGGACGATGTAGCCGTGCTCGTTGAGATGATCGTCGAGCGCTGCGACGTAGATGTCCACATCCGGATGCTCTTTCTGCATCACGGCCACGCCCTCGGGGGCGGCGATGATGCACATGAGCTTGATGTGCTTGCAGCCGACTTCCTTCATGAACTGCACCGCGGCGGACGCGCTGCCGCCGGTGGCGAGCATGGGATCGACGATGATGACGTCGCGCTCGGCAATGTCGGGCGGCATCTTGAAGTAATACTTCACGGGCTCAAGCGTCTGCGGGTCGCGGAACAGGCCGATGTGGCCGACCTTGACGTTCGGCATCATGGTGACCATGCCGTCGACCATGCCGAGACCGGCGCGGAGGATCGGCACGATGGCCAGCTTCTTGCCGGCGATGTGCTTGCAGTGCGCCGTGGCGACCGGGGTCTCCACATCGATCTCCTCGAGCGGGAGGTCGCGCGTGGCCTCAAAGCACATCAGCATGGCGATCTCGGAAATCAGCTCGCGGAATTCCTTGACGCTGGTGTTCTTGTCGCGCAGGATCGAGAGCTTGTGCTGGATCAGCGGGTGGTCAAAAACGTGAACTTTACTCATCTCGTCGTCTCCTTTGTTGATTCAATTTTTCATTCTTGCGCCGCCTGAGCAGCCAGCCGTGCCTGGCGTTCCCGCTCGGCCTGCGACAGGCGCAGATAGACCGGGAGCAGTTCCTCCGCCGGGGCCGGCGTCTGCCCGAAGGCGGCCATGGCCACGCCCCACGCGCTCTGGCTGACCAGATTGCCCGGCGCCAGCACCGCAGGGATGCCCATGTCCAAACACGTATTATAACACAACTGTGCGCCGTCGCCAACCAGAAAAGCGGATTTCTGCATTTTTCCCAGTTCTTCGCCCAGCTCCGCGAGCGAAATCGCACGGTCTTCACAAAGCCGCACCGGTTTTCCGCCCCGGATCTCGAACAGGGCGTTGTAGATCTGGCTGCGGCGGGCATCCATGGCCGCGCACACGAGCGCGCCCTCCCCCGCCGCGAGGCCGTGATACGCCATGGCCTCGAGCGTGGACACGCCGATGGCGGGCTTCTGCGCGCCCCAGGCGAGCCCCTTGGCCGTGGACACGCCGATGCGCACGCCGGTGAACGAGCCCGGCCCGCGCGCGACGGCGATGGCGTCGACGTCCGCAAGCCTGGTATCGGTATTTTTCAGCATCTGCTCCGCCATCGGCAGCAGCGTGCAGCTGTGCGTCAGGCCGCTGCACTGCTGGCTCTGGGCAATGAGCACTCCATCGCGGCACAGGGCGACCGACGCCGCCTTGGCCGAGGACTCCAGTGCGAGGATCAGCATGATGTCCCGCTCCCTTCCGTGATCGTGATGCGCCGGGTCGTCGGGCCGAGTTTTTCAAACCGGACCACGACCTCGTCGCCGTAAAAAGCGTCCTCCACGTTCTCGCTCCACTCGACGGCGCAGACGGAACCGCGGTTGACATAATCCTCCCAGCCAATGTCGAACAGCTCGTCGGCACTGCCGAGACGGTACATATCAAAATGGATCAGCTCGCGGGGCCCTTCATATTCGTTCACGATCGTGAACGTCGGGCTCGAGACGCGGCACGTCAGCCCCATGCCGCGGGCCATGCCGCGCACAAAGGCGGTCTTTCCGCTGCCGAGCTCGCCGTACATGGCCACGACCTTGCCGTCCGGCAGGGCGCGCGCAAAGTCCGCGCCGGCCTGTTCGGTCTCCGCTTCGCTGTGGGTCAGATATTCCTGCATGATATCCCTCCGATTCTGAAGAAGTATTATAGCACGGTTTCGGCCGTTGCGTAAAGTCGTTTTGTGTGATATAATAAGCGCCGATTTCAAAACGCCGCCGCGGCGGAAAGGAGGCCATTATGAAAAAAGCCATGTCCTACGCAAAGGAGTTTTTTCACCGGGCGGATATTTTCCTGCTCGTGATGGGCCTCATCTGCGCCATTTTCGGCATCGTCGTCATCTCGAGCGCCACGGCGTCGTACCACTCGGCCAAGTATGTCATCGTGCAGAGCGCGTCGCTCATCCTCGGCGTTTTCGCGTTCGTGGTCATGACCGTGCTGGACGTGGATGTGCTGGCCGACAAGTGGCAGATCCTGTGCGCGTTCAACGTGGTCTTTCTGCTGCTGCTGATCCCCTTCGGCGTGAGCGACAACACCGGCAACACCGGCTGGCTGCGCTTTTTCGGCATCGGCATCCAGCCGACGGAGGTCGTCAAGCTCACGTTCATCATCATTCTGGCAAAGCAGGTCAGCTACTTGAAAGAATACCACGACCTCAACTCCGTGTGGTCGGTCGCGCAGTTGGCGGGCCATTTCGTGCTGCTGTTCGGGCTGATCCTCGTCGTGTCGTCTGACCTCGGCTCGGCGCTGATCTTTTTCTCCATCTTCCTCGTGATGCTCTTTGCCGCGGGCTTTGCGCTGCACTGGTTTGCGATCGGCTTCGCGGCCATCGCCGCGATGATCCCGCTGCTGTGGAAATTCGTGCTGCACGACTATCAGAAAAACCGCATCCTCGCGCCGTATGACTCCAGCATCGACCCGACGAACACCGGCATCAACTGGCAGCCGCACCAGAGCAAGATCGCGCTCGCTTCCGGCCAGTGGACCGGCGCGGGCCTCGGCCACGGCACGCAGAGCCAGTCCAACGCCCTCGCCGGCAAGCACACAGACTTTATCTATGCCGTCATCGGCGAGGAGCTCGGCATGATCGCCTGCATCCTCGTCATCGTGCTGCTGCTGATCATCATCATCCGCTGCGTCATGGTCGGCATCCGCTCGGGCAGCAACATGGGCTCGCTCGTGTGCTTCGGCGTGGCCGCGTTTTTGACGTTCCAGACGTTTGAGAACATCGGCATGTGCATCGGCATCACGCCCGTCATCGGCATCACGCTGCCGTTTTTCAGCTACGGCGGCTCTTCCCTGTTCACGACCTTTGCCGCGCTCGGCATGGTGTCGGGCATCCACTTCCGACCAAGGCCCAAGCGAAACAGCATCTATTACTGACGAACCGTGCCCCCGCAGGCTTCCCGGGAAACCTGCGGGGGTGTTTTTTGCGGGCATACAGAAAGCACCCGGCCGAATGGACGGGTGCTTTCCGCAAAACATAGAAGGGGGAAGAGAAGCAGCTGGGTGGTATCAGCCGCCGTGACAGGCGGCGCAGTCATGCTCTGCAAAGAGCGCGGCGTCGTAGGCGATGCCGTTTTTGTCGTAGTAGTCCTTCACGGCCGCCTTGACCGCCTCCTCCGCGAGCACGGAGCAGTGGATCTTCTGGGCCGGCAGGCCGTCGAGCGCTTCCACGACCGCCTTGTTGGACAGTGCCAGCGCCTCCGAGATGGGCTTGCCTTTGATCATCTCGGTCGCCATCGACGAGGACGCGATCGCGCTGCCGCAGCCGAACGTGTTGAACTTCACGTCCGAGATGATGCCGTCGTTTACCTTGATATACATCCGCATGATGTCGCCGCACTTGGCGTTGCCGACTTCACCGATGCCGTCGGCGTCGGGCATCTTGCCAACGTTGCGGGGGTTTTCAAAATGGTCCATGACCTTTTCGCTGTACAGTGCCATAGGAAAGCCTCCTTTATATCTATATTGTGTCAAATCAGGTGCGGGCGCGCGCCGGTCTCCAGCTCGTCCCACACCGGGGAGATGCTGCGCAGGTAGGCGACCACCTGCCGGACATTGTCCACGATGTACGCCATTTCCTCGTCCGTGTTATATTCGCCCACGGACAGACGCAGCGACCCGTGCGCCACCTCGTGCGGCAGGCCGATGGCCAGCAGCACATGGCTGGGGTCGAGCGAGCCGGACGTGCAGGCGCTGCCGGATGAAGCGGCGATGCCCTTGCGGTCGAGCAGGAGCAGCAGCGACTCGCCCTCGATGCCCTCGAAGCAGAAGTTCACCGTGCCGGGCACACGCCGGTCGCGGTCACCGTTGAGCCGGGCGTGCTCGATGGTCGAGAGGCCGGCGATGAGCGTCTCGCGCAGGCGCGTGACTTTCTCCGCGTTCTCGGCCATGTGGTCGACCGCCTCGCGCAGCGCTGCGGCCATGCCGGCGATAGCCGGAGTGTTCTCCGTGCCGCCGCGCTTGCCGCGCTCCTGCGCGCCGCCCTCGATGATGTTCGTGAGCGGGATGCCGCGCCTGGCGTACAAAAAGCCGACGCCGCGCGGGCCGTGGAACTTGTGCGCCGAGCATGAGAGCAGGTCGATGTGCATCGCCTGCACGTCCACGGGGACATGGCCGATGGCCTGCACCGCGTCCGTGTGGAACGGGATGCCCCGCTCGCGGCAGAGCGCGCCGATGGCCTCAATGGGCTGGATGGTGCCGATCTCGTTGTTGGCGAACATGACGGACACGAGCGCCGTGTCGTCCCGGATGGCCGCGGCCACGTCCTCGACGCGGACGACGCCGTTTTCATGCACATCCAGCAGCGTCACGTCAAACCCCTCCTTACGGAGCTTGTCAAGCGTGTGCAGCACCGCGTGGTGCTCGAATTTCGTGGATATCAGATGCTTTTTCCCTTTGCGAGCGCCGTTTCTGGCGGCGGAGATGATGGCCTGATTGTCGGCCTCGCTGCCGCCGGAGGTGAACACGATCTCGCGCGGGTCGGCAGCGCCGATCAGCTGCGCGATCTCGGTGCGGCAGGCGAGCAGATGCTCGGCCGCCTCCTGCCCGAGGGTGTAGAGCGTGCTGGGATTGCCGTAGATCTCGTCAAAATACGGAAGCATGGCTTCCTTTGCGGCGGGGGATAGTTTTGTGGTTGCCGCATTGTCTGCGTAGACGCGCATGAGACTGTCCTCCTTTAATTCCTATTTGCTTTGTGGGTAAATGATACCATGTATTTCCCATGATGTCAATAGGAATTTGAAAAAGAAAACCGGGGAAAGAAAACACACGTTCTTTCCCCGGTTCTGCGCCCTTATGCCTTGCCGTCGAGCAGGTCCTGCACGGACACGCCGGACAGGTAGTTATCCATAACGGCGTCGAGCTTTTTCCACATCGGCAGCGTCAGGCACTGGGCCGCGCGCTCACAGCCGTTCTCCCCGGCGTCAAGACACGACACGGCGGCCATGCTGCCCTCAGTGCTGTGCAGCACCTCCGCGACCGTGATCTCGCTCGCCGGCCGGCTCAGACAGTAGCCGCCCTCCTTGCCGCGCTGGCTGTTGACGAGGTTCGCGCGGTTGAGTGCCGCCGCGATCGCCTCCATATATTTCAGGGACACATCCTGCCGCTGCGACACGGTCTTGAGCGAGATGAAGCCCTCGTCGCAATGCTGCGCCAGGTCGATCATCAGGCGCAGCGCGTAGCGCCCCTTGGTTGAGATGACCATAATCTGTTGCCTCCTTGCTGCACAGGTGTGTGTGCAGATGCTAAGGATAATATACTACCAAATCACAAGGAATTCAAGTCGAATGTTGCAGATGTAAAAAAAGCCGGGGCGCATCCCCGGCCTTTTCTTATTTGGCTTCTTTGGCTTCCTGTTCGGCCACGAGCGGCTCGACCACGCGCATGGCGTCGAGCGTGCGCGTCAGCAGCTCGTCCAGACTCCAGCCGAGCATGTCCGCGCCGCGCTGGATCACCTCGCGCGAGCAGCCGGCCGCAAAGCCGCTGCTCTTATATTTCTTCTTGAGCGACTTGAGCTCCATATCCTGCACGCTCTTGGACGGACGCATCAGCGCCGCCGCGCCGATCAGGCCGGTCAGCTCGTCGGTCGCAAAGAGCACCTTTTCCATCTCATGCTCCGGCTGGATGTCCACCGTGATGCCATAGCCGTGGCTGGCCGTGGCATGGATCAGCCGCTCGTCGAGATCCCGCTCGCGCATGATCTCCTGCGACTGGATGCAGTGCTGATCGGGATAGCGCTCAAAGTCCAGATCATGCAGCAGGCCGACAATGCCCCAGAAATCCACCTCGTCGCCGTAGCCGAGCTCCTGCGCGAAATAGCGCATGACGCCCTCGACCGTGCGGGCATGATGCAGATGGAACGGATCCTGGTTATACTCCGTCAACAGTGCCCAGGCTTCCTCCCGGTTCAGTTGCTTGCTCATAGCAAAGCCTCCTAATACACATCTTTTTTGTAGGTGTAAGAAAGAATAGCATTAACATAGCACAGTCGCCGCCGGATTTCAAGTAGTTTTTTCGCTGAACACCCGGAAGTCAATGTGTCCGAAAATTGACACACTGCCAAAAATATACCATTATTTGACTAAACGTTGGTTTTCTGCCGCGCTGCTTCTTTTTGGAATTTCCAGACGCTTTCTGCCACCGGTGTCATACTTTTACGTTTTTTGTGAGCAAAATATACGAGCCGGTCGATTTTATTTCATTGCTTTTTGTCAAAAAGTATGTTATGCTATGCGCAGTATGTATGCATCGTGTTCACTGCACCGCGGTGTCATACTTACGAAAACGTTCGATGATCTGCTGCGAGCAACAGCAGGATCATCTTCGTAATAAAAGAAAAAGGAAGGATGTATTTCATGGACGAAAAGTATAGCGCGCTATTTACTCCGTGGAAGATTGGCAATGTCGAGATCAAAAACCGCATTGTCCAGTGCTCCATGGGCGGCACCTCTCTGTTTGGTTGGCTGGAGCCCTGCCACTTTGATAAGGAAGCTGCGAACTTCCTGCTCAACCGTGCACAGGACGGCGTCGGTCTGGTCCTCCCGGGCATGCAGTGTGTCCGCGACACCATGGGCCGCAGATGGCTCTGGCAGAACAAGAAGATGTTTAAGGAACTCGCCGACTACATGGTCGAGTACCACAAGACCGGCTCCAAGCTGTTCATTCAGCTCGCCGCTGGTTTCGGCCGCTCCATGGCTGTTGCCCCCTGGATGGTCACTCTGAACAACAACAAGGTGCTCGGCGCCCTTGCCAAGCCCGTCATCGACGTCAGCTACTGCTGCGCTTCCGCTTCCGCTACCCCGAACCGTTGGCAGGAGGACATGCTCTCCCGCCCGATGACCGTCGAAGAGATCCACGAGATGGTCGATGCGTTCGGCAAGACCGCGAAGCTGCTGCGTGAGGCCGGTGTCGACGGCGTTGAGATCCACGCCGTCCACGAAGGCTATCTGCTTGACCAGTTCACCATCGCCAACTGGAACCATCGTACCGACGAGTACGGCGGCTCTTTCGAGAACCGTTTCCGTTTCCCGGTCGAGATCGTGCAGTCCATCAAGCGTCAGGCCGGTGCCGACTTCCCGGTGTCCCTGCGTTACTCCGTCGTCTCCAAGACCAAGGCTTGGGGCAAGGGCGCTATGCCGTATGAGACCGACTTCGAAGAGTTCGGCCGTGACATGCCCGAGTCCGAGAAGGCCATCAAGTACCTGGGCGATGCCGGCTACGACATGTTCAACTGCGACAACGGTACTTACGACGCATGGTACTGGGCACATCCGCCTCAGTACATGCCCGACAACTGCAACCTCGAGTACGTCGAGCACATCAAGAAGTTCACCGACAAGCCCGTCGCCTGCGCCGGCCGTATGGATCCGGTCAAGGCCGCGGAAGAGATCGCTGCCGGCCGTCTCGATGCAGTTGCCATCGCGCGTCAGAACCTCGTTGACCCCGAGTGGATCCACAAGATCCTCGAGGGCCGTCAGGACGAGATCAAGCCCTGCATCCGCTGCCACAACGGCTGCTTCAACTTTGCGAAGTTCAAGGGCACGGCGAACATCCAGAGCACGCAGGATTCCCTGCACCTGGGCCGCTGCGCGCTGAACCCGACGACGATGCAGCACAACAAGTACAAGATCGTTCCGACCCGCCATCCGAAGAAGGTCGCCATCATCGGCGGCGGCATCGGCGGCATGGAGTGCGCGCTTGTCCTCAAAAAGCGCGGCCACAAGCCGGTCCTCTTCGAAAAGACCAACGAGCTCGGCGGCCTGTTCCTCACCGCTTCCGCGATGAGCTTCAAAGAGAACGACAAGGAACTCATTGAGTGGTACAAGAAGGAAGTCGCGAAGCAGGGCATCGACATCCGCTTCAACACCGAGGTCACCGACCTTGGCACCATGCGCGGCTTTGACGAGATCATCGTGGCCACCGGCTCCGTGCCGAGAACCATGCCCATGATCCCGGGCTTCGAGAAGACCATGAGCTTCACCGAACTGCTCAAGGAGAAGAAGGAAGTCGGCGACAAGGTCCTGTTCTTCGGCGGCGGCCAGTCCTCCTGCGAGGCGGCTTACGACCTGATCCTCCAGGGCAAGCACCCGATCATTGTCGAGTACGCCGGCGACCTGGTTGCTGCTCAGGCTACCTGCCTTGCCAACACCTCCTTCCTGCGTGACGCGATGGAGTACCACAAGGTCCCGACCTACCTGCACTCCACCATCACCGAGATCCACGACGGCGGCGTCACCGTCAAGGGTCAGGACGGCAAGACCTTCGAGGTCGCTTGCGACAACGTCATCAACGGCATCGGCTTCGTGCCGGCTCCGGTTGGCGACAAGGGCCGTCATGTGCACCGCGTCGGTGACTGCGTTGCCATCGGCAACCTGCGCACCGTCATCTGGCGTGCATGGGACGTCTGCATGAAGATCTGATCTTCGGCTGACCCCGAAAACCGCACAAAACCCGCGCGGGTGCAGAGTGATCTGCACCCGCGTTTTTGTATGCATATAGGAAAGCCGCCCTCGCTCAGCAAAGCGAGGGCGGTCTGCTTTTTGCGCTTTCTTAGAGAATATCGAACAATTCCTCCAGCCGCGTGATGCGCCAGTCCGCCTGCGGCGGCATGGCCGCGCCGCGGTCGGCGGGGTCGAACCAGCAGGTGCGCATCCCCACTGCCCTGCCGCCCGCAATGTCCGCCGTGAGCGAATCACCGATCATCAGGCACTGTTCCGGCCGAACACCGGGCAGCTGCGCAAGACACCGGTCAAAGAATACCCGGCTCGGCTTCTCTGCGCCCATCTGCCCGGAGATGAACAGCCGCTCAAACGCATCGAGCATCCCGGCCCGGCGCAGACGGTTCACCTGCTGCGCATACGGCCCGTTGCTTGCAGCGCACAGGCGGTATTTCCCATGCAGCCGCGCCAGCACCTCCGGCGCGCCCGCGACCGGGACCGCGCTCTCATGCAGACGGTCGCGGAACGCATCCTCCATCGCCGCGCCGTCAGCCTCCAGCCCGAGCCGCGCCAGGATCGTCTGCCAGCGCACGTCCCGCAGCCCGGCGATCGTCAGCTCGCCGCGCTCGATCCGCGCCCAGAGCTTGTCGTTCTCCACCTGAAACACGGCGAACATCTCCGGCGCATACGGCAGTCCTGCCGCGCGGAAGATCTCCTCCATTGCCTGCATCGCGCCGGCGCTGAAATCCAGCAGCGTATTATCAATATCAAACAATAGTACAGTCGATTTTTCCATGGTGCGCCCCCCTGTTTATTCGCGTCCGGGTGCAGATGCGCGGCGCCTGCGTGCATTTACTGCACGAAACACCGTCGACACCAGCAGGATGCCAACTGCCAGACTGCCCGCGATCCCGGCCGTCTCCAGTCCCTTTTGCAGCGCCGCCTGCACGGAGCCCGAAAGGCCGATGCTCATCGTATAATAAATACCGGCGCCAGGCAGCAGCGGAATGCTGGAGATGACCAGATAGGACGTGACCGGGCACTTGCGCCAGCGCCCCATGCCCTCGGAATACACGGCGGCCACGACCTCGGAAAAGAAGTTGGCGCTGTAGATACTGAACCCGGCCCTGCTGCACAGCAGGTACACGATCCATGTCAGCGCGCTGCCGAGCGCACATAAAACGCTGCCCCAGTCGTGGACGTTAAACAGGATCACAAATCCGAGGCAGGCGACAAACGTCGCGAGACCCTGCGCCCAGAGCGGATAGGTCAGCGCCGCAGCCGCCTCCGCATGTCCGTAGATCGGCGTCGTGACGTGCCACGCCGCCGCCGTGCCAAGCGCGATGGCGAACGCCGAGAGCAGCACCTGCACGATGCGGCTGACGCCGGAGCTCGTGTCGCCGTAGATGATGTCGCGCATCGAATTTGTGATGAGCAGTCCGGGCACGAGCAGCATCAGCGCGCCGATGATGACGACCGCCACACAGTCGAGCCAGCCGAGCCCGGCAGCGACATACGCCGGCAGCGCCATGAGAAAGGACGCCGCAATGGTGCTGAAAAACGGGTTGACCTCCAGCCGGTCCATACAGCGCGTCACAAAGCCGATGATCAGGCCGCTCAGCCCTGCCCAGAGCCAGTCGCGCACCGTGCCGCCGAATACGCAGCAAAAGCCCGCCGCAGCCATGAAATTGCCGAGGTAATATGTCCACACGGCATAGCTGCGGACGGCAGCCACCGTCTCTTTGAGCCAGCGCTGCGCCTCCTGCGGCTCCGGGACTTCGGCGCAGATGCGCCGGCTGAGCGCGTTGAGCTTTTCAATGCGCTCGAGGTCGTTGCCGTGGTAGCCCACGCGCTTCATGATGGTCAGCGGCTTCGTATTCGGCGTCACGAAGCTCACCGCAACACAGTTCGGGATGGCAAACGCCTGTCCCTCCGTGCCATATGCCTCGATCACACGGCGCATGGTCTCCTCGACCCGGTACGTCTCCGCCCCGGCGACCGCGAGCTCGTAGCCGATCTGCACCGTCATATCCGCAAGAAGATAATAGTCCATACCTGTCTTCCCATAAACGAAAATTTCCCGGCCAGTGCCGGGCTTCCAGCACTGAGAGCGTAACACATTTCGCGGAGCAAATCAACGGGGATGCACCAGCTTTGCCCCACCACAGGTCTGATTTTCTGCCGCCGCCTTACAGCGGGCGCGCACACAGACGGCGCGATCTCTCGTGCCTTTGCCTCCGGATGTATACGCTTGAGATCAGCAAAGCCAGATATGTTCGCAGCTATGCGGCATGGCGATCAGCGAAATATCATCGGCGCCGGAAAATGTCACACCCGATCCGGAAAACGTGCCGCTCCGGGCAGCCCAATACGGATGATTCCAAGCAGAAGAAATGTCCTGTTTGTATGAGCGAGCCGAAACTGAAAAGCAGCTTCAAGCGGCAGTTTGGGTGCAGCATCATGCTCAATCGGCGATGAGAATTTTATCGAATTAGGAATTGAAACGACTACATAATTACTTATAGTGATGCTCTCTGGTAAGCTGTATAGCAGTGACATCGGAGGGAGCAAAGATGAATTCCCCGAAATTTTAAGCGAAGCTACTAAAACGAACGAATAGAAAAAGCCCATCGAAGAGAAAATGCTCTCCTCGATGGGCTTTCGATTTACTTATAGGGGATTTTGAGTTTCATGCCGCTGTAGATGACATTGCTTTTCAGTCCGTTCAGGCTGATGGACAAGACTTTCGCCTTGCCCAATCTGCACAAGCAATCTCCTCATCTTTATTCAATCTTAATACGTCGCAAATGTCCCTTATCCGCTCTTAAAATCTCCGGCTGTATAATATAACCACCACAGAAATAAGGAGCTGCCTTTATGCCGGAAGAGATCATTCGTCGAAAGCGCCGCCTTTCGTCTTTTCAAATTATCATATTCGGTTTTGCCGGGGTCATTCTGCTCGGAGCGCTGCTGCTGATGCTGCCGATCTCCACGACTGGAGGGAATGTAACTCCATTCAATGAAACGCTGTTTACAGCAACCTCTGCCGTCTGCGTGACAGGGCTTGTAGTGCAGGATACAGGCAGCTACTGGTCAACCTTTGGGCAGGCGGTTATTCTGGTGCTGAT
>HF985775.1:46349-49018 GCA_000432375.1 Firmicutes bacterium CAG:103 | reverse complement strand
GTCACGCTGGTCAGAGATCCGCAGTTTTCGAAAGCAGACTCACCAATGCTCGTCACGCCTTCTGCAATCACAGCTGACTTTACCCGGCTTCTACTGCCATACCACGGCGCATCAGAAGAACCATAGCCATGCATACCACCGCTGCCGCTGATCGTCAGCACGCCCTCGCTGTCCAGCGTCCAGGTCAGGTTGCTGCCGTTGCCCTCCGCACCGCAGGTACCTCTGTCCACGATGTCTGCCGCCAGCGCCGTGGCCGGCAGGAGCGACGCGATCATCAGACCGCGAGCACAAAACTGAATATACGTTTTTTCATCCTCATTTCCTCTCATTTCATGATTGGAGCCGGAAGATATAAGCTTTGAATTCCATAAACTATCTCCGCTTCCTGTTTTAGATTATAACTGTCATGACAGGTGCCGTCAAGCCTCTTTGTGCTCGTTGGCAGTTCTCCATTTAAAATGGCAGCATCCCCGCTCCGGTCGGAGCGGGGATGTGTTTTACAGGATGGTTCACTGCGCGTCCTGCGCGTCGGCCTTGACCTCAATGACCTTGATCTGCGGCGCGGTATAGTCCGTTTCTTTGACGATGGTGTCCGTGATGGTTGCGACCTGTGCCGTGCTCAGCCCATCGGCCGGCGCGGGCACGGCGACCGTGATGCCCTCATCCGTGATATAGACCACACACTCGGAAAAATCCTTGGCCAGCAGGAGATTTTCGATCTGCGTCTCGGTCATGGAGTCGCTCGCCATGGCAGAGATGGCGCTCATGGCGCTGTCGATCGTCGCCTGCGAAGCGCCCTCGGCCGTCGAGGCAGATTTGAGCAGTGACAGCGCCTCGTCGCGCGACTGCTGGCGCGTCAGGCGCGCTTTGGCAAAGTAATCATCGGATGCCGACGCCGACGCTGCGGCCGCTTCCTCCTCCGCCTTGGCCGCCGTGGCGGCGTCCTCGGCGGCGGCCATTTCGGCGTCCGCCTTTCCCCACTGGGTGTTGTACGACCAGTTAAAGTAGATCGCGGCGCAGACAAACAGCAGCACCACAATGATCGCAATGTTTCGTTTGGTTTTTTTCATAGTCGCCCTCCCGTTATTTAGATTGCGGATCCGGCTGCTTTCGGAGCACGGAGATGTGATCCGTGCTCAGGCCGGTAAACTGTGCCACTGCCTGCGTGACGGCGAGCTGCACCTGCGGCGAATCCGCCCCGTCACAGACGACGACTGCGCCGAGATACTGCGGGCTGACCGTCTTGAGCTCCACCGCCTCCTGTGCCCCGCCGCCGGCGGAGATGATGGTCGGCTCACCGCTATCGTCCGTCGCCAACTCCCGCTCGGCCGAGCAGCGGTAGGACAGCAGCACCTGCACTTGTCCCGCGCCGTTGATCTGCTGCAGGAGCGTTGTCAGGCGCTGCTCCTCGGCCTGGATCGTCTGCGGCTGTGTCTGCTCGGAAACGGCTGCCGCCTGCGCCGTCTTGGCCTTTGTCCTGCTGCCGGTCGGCAGCAGGAGCAGGATCAGCCCCGCGAGCAGGATGATGAGAACGTATTTATACTTGGCTGCGAAAGCGCTGAGTTTTCGTGTGTTCATGATGTACTGCTCCATTCCTGCCGCGTGCGCGGGACCCCGAGGTCGGCCTCGATGATCTGCGCCAGGCGGCTGTTTTCTGCTGCCGGCCCGGATGTGACCAGGCGGACGGACTGCGGATACCAGTAGCCGTCGGTGCTCCACTGCAGCGTGACCTGCGCATCGTCGAGCGCAGCGCCGCACTGCGCGGCTTTGTCCAATATATATGTGCGCATTTCCGATTCTATGACCGTGCGCTGCAATCGCTCGCTGCTGTCGGACACCGCGCCGTCCGTCGACACCGAGACGTGATAGTCCTGCAGCGCGGCGGCATAAGCGTCATAATCGAACGTCACCAGCGGCGAGAACAGCAGGCACGTCAGGGCCACGCCGCCGGCCAGCTTCGTGACGCGCCGCAGACTCTCCGACGTCGGAAACAGCGACGCCAGCGCCGTCAGCAGTGCCACGCCCGCCAGACTGAGCAGCCAGGCACGCAGAGATTCCATCATCCCGTCACCGCCTTCATACTCGACACGATCGAGAGGAACAAAATGAGCGACGCCACGCCGACCATCCCCAGCAGGAAACCGTACACGTCCGCAAAGCCGTCGATCAGCCGCCCGACACGCTTGTCCGCGAACGACTCGGCGATACCGGCGGCAAGCTTGTACAGGACATAGTGCACGGCGAACTGCAAATACGGCGTGACGCACACGGCGGCGACGCTGACGACGCCGACGATGCCAATGCCGCTGCGCAGGATCGCGGCGCTGGAAGTGACCGTGGACGCCGCATCGGCCACGATGCTGCCGACGACCGGAAGCGCGGCGGAGACGGCCGTCTTGACTGCCTTGGCTGCGGCTGCGTCCGCCGAGCCGGTGAGGATGCCCGTCAGCGACAGGTAGAGCGTGAACACGCTCGCAAAGCCGATGAGCAGCAGCCGGAACGCCTTGCGCAGCAGACCGCTGAGGGACGCGAGCACGTCGTTTTCGAGCGTTGTGCCGCAGATGACCGTACCTGCGTACAGATACAGCAGCGGCAGGAGCACCGCCGTCTCCGCGGACAGAAGCACATCCAGAAACAGTGAAGTCGCCGCGTATTTTGCGGCCGCCGAC
>HF985775.1:40252-46344 GCA_000432375.1 Firmicutes bacterium CAG:103 | reverse complement strand
GTATTTTGCGGCCGCCGACGTCGCCGCGCCACTCGCCGCCGCGGCGGCACACATGCTCGGCAGCAGGATCTTGGAAAAATCCCGCAGCGTTGCAAGTGCCTCGCTGCCCGCGGTGATGCACGAGGTCACGTGCGTAACGCTCAGCGCAGCGACCGCCACCGTGCCGGCCATCTGCGTGACCTTTTCGCAGGCGCCGCTCACGGAAAGGGACGCGCACAGCGCCGACAGAAACACGATCGCCAGCAGCAGCGCCGCATTGCGCGCCGCCGACGCGACGGCCCCGCCGCCCTCGTGCAGCACATAGGCCCAGAGCTTTGCGAGCAGGGACTGCGGCTGCGCGGCATCCGCAACGGACAGTTCACCGAAGGCGTCATATGCCTGCTCCGGAAGCGCGGATTCCAGCGACGCCGTGCCGAAATCCGCTGCCTGCTCAGCCGCAGCATCGTAGGCAAACGCCCCAGGCGTGCACGCCGCCAGCACCAGCAGCACAGTCAAAAGCACAAGCAGCCGCTTTTTCATAAGCATTCTCCGATCATGGTCAAAAACGTGCGCATCAGCGGCAGCGCGGCATAGAGCGCGGCCGCCACGCCGACAAGCTGCACCGCGCAGGCGCCGGCAGCCTGTCCGGCGTCTTTGCAGAGGCTCTCCCCGATCATCGTCAGGATGCTGATGGTCATGCACTTGAGCAGCGGCCCGGTGTAGACGCCGGAGAGCTTGCTGACCGCGATCGCATCGCGGAAAAACGCCGCCAGCGGCTCCAGCAGACCGATGCACAAAAACAGCGCCAACAGTGCCGCCGCCATGCTCAGCAGAAGCGACATGCCCGGCACGGTCTTGTAGACCGTGGCGGCGGCAGCGGCGGCAATGACCACGATGATGATCGCCCGAAAGACCGGCTCCATCACAGGGAAAACAGGCTCTTGATTAAATCGAACAGCTCGCTGATCTTCTGGATCACCAGCACCAGCACCACGACCAGACCGGCAATGGTCGTCATGAGCGCCTGCTCGTCGCGCCCGGCGCGCGAGAGCAGGATATTGAGCACGGCGACCAGAATACCGATCGCCGCGATCTTAAAGACAAGGTCAACGTCCATAAGCGCCTCCTGTGTAATCAAAACAGAGCCACGGCGGCGAGCAGACCAAGCGTCGCGCCGAGGCCGCAAAAGAGTTTTCCGCGCTGTGTCGTGTCCGCCTGCATCTGCGCCGCAGCAGCCTGCAGCGTCTCGATGCAGGTGTCCAGCGCGCGGCGCTGGATCTGCGCGTCATACTTGCCAAGCTGTTCGCCCAGCGTCAGCAGCGCTGCGCGCACATCGGGCGTCAGCATGTCCAGCGCCTGAAACGCGGCCGCCCAGCTCTCGGAAAACGGCCGGCCGCCGTCCGTGATACCGTCTGCGAGCGCGGCATATTGCGTACTCAGCGGCTCGGGCGCGCCCGCCGCCAGATGGCGCAGCGCCTCCGGCAGCGGCAGCAGACGGCCGACGATATCGCCGCGCAGCAGCCGACGATATCGCTGCGCAGCAGGTTCAGGCTGTCAATCACCGCCGTGAGCAGGCGCAGCCGCAGCCGCAGCTCCTGCCGCAGCGCGAATCCGGCGGCCGTACTGCCCAGAAACAGCAGCGCCGCCCCCAGCCAGTGCAGGCGCGTCATGTCAGATCCTCAACGGTATAGACGCGCTCGCCGTCGCTGCGCGTGATGCACACGGCGCGGCGGAAAATATGCTCGTCCAGCAGTGCGCGGTACAGCGCCCTGTGCCGCAGCGCCGCAACGCTCTGCGCGTGCGCCGTCGCCAGCAGTGCGACGCCGCAGCCGGCGGCGATGCGGATGGCCTCGATGTCCTCCGGCGCGCTGATCTCGTCAAATGCCAGCACATCCGGCCGCATGGCGCGCAGGAGCATCATGCAGCAGGCCGCCTTCTGCCCGCCGGTCATCACGTCCGTATTTGCCCCGACGTCAAACTGCGGCGCGCGGTTCTGCACGGCCGCGATCTCGCCGCGCTCGTCCATGAGCGAGATGCGCGTGCCCATATCGGACAGGCGGCGCACACACTCGCGCAGCAGCGTCGTTTTCCCGTTGCCGGGCGGCGAGAGGATGAGCGTACTGCAAAACCCATCGCGGAGCAGCTGCGGCAAAAGCGCATCGGCACAGCCGGGCACCGCGTGCGGGATGCGCACAGACACGGAGCTCAGCTGCCGGATGCCGTCGATCTGCCCGGCAGCCTGTCCGTAAGCGCAGCCGCAAAGCCCGACACGGCAGCCGCCGGCCGTCTGTAAGTACCCCTGCCGGATCTGTTCTCCGGCCGCGTAAACGGACGCTCCCGTCGCGCGCTCGAGCAGATAGTCCAGATCACCCGCCAGAATGGCGCGGCATTCCGCCGGATATACATGCGCCTGCGTCAGCAGCACGGGCACCTGGCCGATGCGGCAACAGATCTCTTCCACGAGTTCCTGCCGGTCGCGCTGCGTGTGCGCAATGGCCTGTCCCAGCGCCGGCGGGAACAGCGCCAGCGCCTGATTTGTGAAGATCATGGTGGTCCCTCCTCTTTTGTTCTGCCACATCCTATGCATGCGCAGCATAAGACAGAACAAAAAAGAGAGGCAGCCAATAAGCTGCCTCTCTCAAGCAAAGGATAGATCAAATTAGAGTTTGCGGCACTCGAGGTAATAGCGCTTGTCCGCGCCGAGGCCGATGGAAAAGCTCTTTTTCGGGAACGGGCCAGAGCGCAGCACCGACGTGAAGAGCTCTGTCTTGTCCATGCGCGGCATGAGGATGCCGCAGCAGCCATCACCGGCCGCAAGGGCGATCGCCTCATCGTCGCCGTGGATATAATCGACCGAGCCGCCGTTTTCCGCGAGATAGGCCGTGCAGAACACATCCATCGCGGCGATCGCTTCACCGAGCGACGCGCCCTTGGCGAGAATGTCGCGGCGCGCACGCCCGGCGATCAGGGAGATCGCATAGCCGCTGCCGTCTGTGGATGCCAGCGCCGTCTCCACCGCCTGCATCCATTTGGACGCATCGGTACCGAAGAGCACGCGGTGGATGGGTTCAAACGTCACGGCCGGGCTGTGCAGGTTCACAAGCTCAACGAGCGCGTAGCGCGCGGGATCGGCCGCCGCCTGCTCGGGCGTGAGCGTTTGCTTCTTCTCCAGCCAGCACAGACGGGCTGCCGCCAGACTGTGGTTGCCGTCCGCGATGGCAAAGCGCATGGGGTACGCGCCGTCCGTGCCGACACCGGTCGCGCACAGGCGCGCGGCAAGCGCATCCGCCTTCGCGCCCGTAATACGCAGACCGCGAACGTGACCGCCGCCGGACATGAGGTCAAAATCATACAGCGTTTCGCCGGCCGCCGCCTGCGCTTCCCGGCGGATCGTATCCTCCGGATCGCTGTAAAACACCATGATGTGCGGCATCTCCAGCGCTGCCGCCGCGCGGATGCGCACACGCGCAGGCAGGCGCGAGGCGACCGTGCCCTCCGTCGCGCGGATCGGCGTGACGGAGTCCGGCGCGTAATCATACGCCTCCAGATCGAGCGCGCCGACAATGCCGCAGCGCACGGCGCCGCCCGGAAGCGTGCGCTGCACGAGCACAAGGCTGTGCGGCATGGTGCGGAACACGCCGTCATCGAGGTAGCGGCGCATGGTCTGCTGGATCTCGCGCGTCGCCGCAGCCTCATCGCACTTGCCGAGGTAAAACTCCGGCAGCATCAGCCGCAGCGTGGACGGCGCGTCGCCGACGGTGTCCTCGTCGCCGACGGTGTCCTGCACTGCCTGCCAATAGCCGGCATCCGCCGTAAACTGGTCACAGGCAATGACGCTCCAGCGCCGCATATCCGCATGCGCCGGCAATAGAATATCCGTTGGGGCAAAAAACAGGTTCGGGTTCATTCCTGGCTCCACTTTTCTGCTCTGCCGACGGCGCGCAGCCAGTTATCGTGATACTGCTTTGCCTGCTCGGCATCCATTTCGGGCTTGAAAATACGGTCAGACTGGCGCAGGAGCGCAATATCGTCCACGCTCTCCCAAACGCCGCTGGCAATACCGGCGAGGAACGCCGCGCCGAACGCCGTCGTCTCGACCAGCTTCGGCCGGTCGATCGGCACGCGCAGCATATCCGCCTGAAACTGCATCAAAAACGAACTGACGGACGCGCCGCCGTCCACACGCAGGACGGAGATTGGACTCTCGGCATCGACCTGCATGGCATCGAGCAGGTCCTTGACCTGATACGCGATGCCCTCAAGCGTGGCGCGGGCGATGTGTGCCTTGTTGCTGCCGCGCGTGAGGCCGACGATCGCGCCGCGGGCGTACATATCCCAGCGCGGCGCGCCGAGACCGGTGAACGCGGACACAAGATACACGCCGCCGTTGTCCGGCACGCTCTCGGCCAGGATATCGCACTCATGCGCCGTGCCGATCAGGCCGAGCTCGTCGCGCAGCCACTGGATGGAGCTGCCGGCATTGAACACGCTGCCCTCGAGCGCATAGGTCGTCTTACCGTTGACCGACCACGCAACGCTCGTGACCAGACCGCTGACGCTGCGCACGGATTTGCTGCCGGTGTTCATGAGCGTGAAGCAGCCGGTGCCGTATGTATTTTTCGCCTGGCCCGGCACGATGCATGCCTGTCCAAGCAGGGCGGCCGCCTGATCGCCGGCGCTGCCGCAGACCGGAATGCCCTCGAGCGTCTCCAGTCCTGGCAGACCTGCCGTCACCTGTCCGTACACCATGGACGACGGCACCGGCGTCGGCAGCATGCTCATCGGAACGCCGAGACGCGCGCAGAGCTCTTCGTCCCAGCAGAGATTGTCAATGTCAAACAGCATCGTGCGCGAGCAGTTGGAATAGTCCGACACATGGGCGCGGCCGCCGGTCAGATTCCAGATGAGCCACGAGTCCACATTGCCGAACAGCAGCTCGCCGCGCTCGGCGCGCTCGCGCGCACCCGGAACGTTATCGAGGATCCACTTGATCTTCGTGCCGGAAAAATAGGCGTCGATGAGCAGGCCGGTCTTCTCCTTCACATACGGGCCAAGACCGTCGGCCGTGAGCTGATCGCAAATGGGCGCCGTGCGGCGGCACTGCCAGACGATCGCGTTATAGATGGGCTTGCCCGTGTTCTTGTCCCAGACGATCGTCGTCTCGCGCTGGTTCGTGATGCCGATGCCGGCGATGTCCGTCGGCGACAGGCCGCTCTTTTCAAACGCCTCGCTCATGGCAAGCATCTGGCTCTCAAGGATGACCATCGGGTCATGCTCTACCCAGCCCGGCTTCGGGTAGATCTGCGTAAAAGGATACTGCGCCAGAGACACAATGTTGCCCTTACTGTCGAAGATAATGGAGCGGGAACTGGTTGTACCCTGGTCAAGTGCAATGATGTAGCCGTTCATAATTAACATTAACCTCCATAGACTTGACGGAATCCGTCAATTGGAATACAATTCAGGTAGCATTTAGTATATCACAACTGGAGGAGTATTGCTATGCCATCTTTTCATGATTTCAGGTTTTTATCCACTGACGGGAAACACAAGGTATTTGCAAGAGAATGCACCCCCGACGGCGAAGTCCGCGCCGTTTTGCAGATCGCGCACGGCGTCGCCGAGCATATCTATCGTTACGCCCCATTCATGGAGTTTCTGGCCAATCACGGCTTTGTCGTCGTCGCAAACGACCACCTCGGCCACGGCAAGACCGCCGAAAACGAGCAGGAGCTGTGCTTCTTCGCGGAAAAGGACGGCTGGAACGATGTCGTGAGCGACATGGATCAGCTCCATAAGCTGACCGCCGCCAAGTATCCCGACGTCCCCTACTTCCTGTTCGGCCACAGCATGGGCAGCTTCCTGACCCGCACCTATATTATTGACCATCCGGAGGGGCTCAAGGGCGTCATCATCAGCGGCACCGGGCAGAACCCGGCCGCCGGGGCAGACCCCGGCCGCCGTCGTCGCCGCCGGCAAGCTCATGGCCAAGCTCGAGATGATCGACAACGGCCCCATGTATCACAGCCCCATGCTCGACAAGCTTGCCTTCGGCAGCTATAACAAAAAGTATGACCACGTGCGCACAAAGCTCGACTGGCTCACCCGTGATG
>HF985775.1:33233-40226 GCA_000432375.1 Firmicutes bacterium CAG:103 | reverse complement strand
TCGTGGACGCCTACATTGCCGACCCGCTCTGCGGCGCTATGGCGACCGCCGGCATGTTCCATGATATGATGGGCGGCCTGCAGTACATCTGGAAGACGGAAAACCTCAACAAGATGAACAAGGCCACACCGGTCTATTTCATGGCCGGCGACAGCGACCCGGTCGGCAACTACGGTGAGGGCGTCAAGAAGGTCTATAACCGCTTCCTGAAGGTCGGCTGCAAGGACGTAAAGCTCAAGCTCTATAAGGACGGCCGCCACGAGATGCTCAATGAGCTCAACAAGGACGAGGTCTATGCCGATATCCTTGACTGGCTCAACAGCAAGATTTGATGTCTCATGGATAAAACGCGCGCAGAAGCAATTCTGCGCGCGTTTCATTTTTATATTGTGTCCAGCGAACAAACAACAAAAAGGCGAAGTGTTACCCACTTCGCCTTTTGTTTCACAGAATGTCCAGTTCCCGGAGCTGGGCGAGGAATGCGTCCACGTCCTTCCGGAGCACATCGCGTTCGGCGTCAAACGTCTCATAGAGCCGATCCACGATCGCTTCCTCGTTTTCGGCGTCCGGAAGTGCGTCCCAGATGGCAGCGCCGGTCTCGTTTACGGTCAGCAGACCCTTGAGTTTGGTCGTTGCCTCCCCGACCGGGACCAGGATCACATCACCGGCGATCTCTCTTTTTACAAGCTGCAATTTAAGCTTCATGGGTATTCATCCTTTCATACTCGGCCTGCGTCAGCTCGGCAGTCGCCTTCGTCATGCCGCACACATACTCCGGCTTCCCGTCAAACGCCCCCGTCTCGGTGACGCACATCGCGGCGCACGCATGGCACATGTGCTGATACCCGCACTGCGCGCACGCAGACGGCAGGCGTATCTGTGCCGTCGCCGCTTTGGTCTCTTCCCAGGCGCGCGCAAAGCCAAGCTCTCTGACCGAGACCACCGGCTGCAGCATCATGCCGCACGGCGTCATGTCTCCGCGCCAGTTGATCCAGAATGAGCTGCGGCCCGCGCGGCAGGCCATCTTTTCACCCGGCGTGCCCTCGCACACATCGCTGTCCGGCGCGCAGATACCGGCCTTCATGGCCTCCGCCCGCTGCCGGAACTCCTCGTCCGTAAAGCGCAGCCTGTCCCAATGGACACTGCAGGCGGCGGCTTCCCGGCAGGTGAAGCGGTCATTGCGGCCGGTCAGCGCTTCATCCCGCCGCACCGGTGGGAACATATACGACGCCATCTGCACCGGCGTGCCGAGCTCGGTCGCCGCAGCATAAATACCGTCCAGATCATCGACGTTATACGGCGTCATGGAGACGTTTAGTTTCACGTCCATGCCGAGCGTCTTCAGCGCACGGATATTCGCCATGACACGCTCAAACATCGGGCGGCCGCACAGGCGCTCATAAGTCTCGTTGCTGCTGCCGTAGAGCGTAATATTAAACCGCGCCGGCGGCTCATGGCGGAAAAAGTCCAGCCAATCCGCGTCCATGAGCGATGCATTGCTGTTGATTGACACCATGAGGCCCATTTTCTTCAGTTCCGTGAGCAGGTATCGAAAATCCGCGCGCACGAGCGGCTCTCCGCCCGTCAGCAGCAAAAACAGCATCCCCTGACTGCGTGCCTGCTCCGCAATGGCGAGCCACTCGTCGGCAGTAAGCTCCGTGCCGCGTCGCTGCTCCTCCTCGGGAGTGAGATGGACATAGCACATCCGGCAGTTGAAATTACAGCGCGGGGTCAGCTCAAAATTCCCGGCAAGCGGTATGCCCTTTGCGCAGGCACGCGCGTGGAGATAAGCTGACAGCCGTGGCTCTGTGCTCCTGTATTCCATGTCATTTCCCTCCCAATCGTTCCTGCAGTGCGCGAACCGCTGATGCATCCGCCCGGCAATCAAAATGCAGCACCGGCACGTCGGAGACGAGCCGCGCCACGCACTCCGTCATTTTCGTCGCCGAAAGCGCGTCCCAATCATAGTACGCGCACTGGCTGAGTACGCCCGCAAACGCCGCCTGCGGGCTCGGGACAAACACGCGGTTTTCGCTCCCCTGCCCGAGCAGGACGATCGCCCGGACCGGCGCCGTGACATTTTCGGATATGCCGGACGTGCCCGAATAGAAAATGCCGTTTGCGGTTTTCCTGCCAATGTCCAGAAGTGCGCGATCCCCGTTGATGATCTGCGCCCCTGCGAATCGTTCCCAGAGCGCGGCCTGCGTGCTCTTGCCGATGCCACTCGGGCCGGAAAACAGAATCGCTTCCCCCGCTGGCGTCACGATATACGCACTGTGCAGCACCAGCATTCCGGCGTCCGCGAAGATATCGAACAAACCGGCCGCCTCCAGCACGGCGCGCACCGACGCCCCTGTGCGATAGCGCTCGGCGAAGGTCACCTCCGTGTGCGCTCCGCGCGTCACGGCATAGGTGAACTGCGGCGGCGCGCCCGGCGCACTGTACAGCTCCAGCAGATGGCGCTCCGCGCCAACCTGCCACCGATAGACAGGGCCGCTCCGTGCGGCCTTCGCCGGCGGCTGCGGCATATCGTCGCTGAAAGTCAGCCGTATCATATGGTCAGCCGCGCCGCCGGAAACGCGAAACGGCTCGCACATCTTCGAGCGCTCAATGGGCGCGTCCGCCTCGATCGCAAACGTCACACCGCCGAAGCGGTAACACTCACGCTGCATAGGTCACGAAGAGCAGCTTGCTCGTGCCCTGCACAAAGTGGCTGGTGTAGCAGCTCTGGCTCTCGCCCGCCGCGAGATTTTTGACGCCCGCGCGGTACGTGATGCCGCCGAGCAGCATGTCGCCGCTGGCATTTTTGTAGTAGACATAGACCTGCGCGGCGTCGCTGCCGGAGTTG
Organism: Firmicutes bacterium CAG:103; assembly: GCA_000432375.1. Classification (GTDB taxonomy): domain Bacteria; phylum Bacillota; class Clostridia; order Oscillospirales; family Oscillospiraceae; genus CAG-103. The sequence continues at coordinate 37,378 of HF985775.1, read as the reverse complement.
TTGGTCACAGTGATGCTGCTGTCGCTCGTGGTGACCGTAAAGAGGTCGTCATGCATGGACAGCGGCTCGGTGAACGGCGCGTAGGTCGTCACGGTTGCCGTCAGCTCCTGCGGCTTTTCGGGCATCGCCTGGGCGCTGAGTTCGAGCGCCTGCAGTGTCTGTCCGGCCGGGAGCGTGCTGATATCGAACTCGTAGCGCTCATCGCCGCGCGAGAGCGTGATGTGCGCATACTGCACGTCGCTGCTGCCGGTGTTTTTCACGCGGATGCAGAAGACGTCGGAGACGGTCTTGTCAGAGCCATCCTCGACAAACTGGCCAGCGTAGCGCCCGGTACTGACGATCTGGAGATCGTTGCCGATATCGGTGCCGTCGAGCTTGGATTTTTCCGCCGCGAGGCCGTATTCGTCGGGCTGGGCGGCTTTCTTGCCGCAGCCCGCACACGCGAACAGCAGCGCTGCGGCGAGTGTGAGCAGCAGCGCACGCGCGCCGCGCCTGATCGTTTGCTTCATAGTTGTCGCTCCTTTGTCACAGCCCGAGCGCGCCTGCGCATGGGCTGATTTCTTGAAAAGTGCCCTGCCCAACCGGGCAGGGCACTTCGTTGCGTGTGAAATTGCGTCAGGAGGTGAAAACGTTATTGTTCGCTTGCGGAACGCCGTAGCAAAGCCCGTCGTTTCCTCCGGGCGGAGTGTAATTGCCACCACAAGCGGCATCCGTAAAATACGTAATACCTAAATCATTATCCGTAACTGCGCAAGCATTTTCCGCAGCGTTGGAAATCAGTTTGCATCCCGTAGCAATATTAGCACTCAGCTCGAAGCTCTCGAAATACACTTCGGGTCTGACATAGGTTTTCTTCATGATTTCGATCACTCCTCTCTCAGAACCACTTGTGCCACCAGTTAATTGCGGGTTTCACCGTCAGGGTGGCTATCGTCGGTTCGCTTCTGACTCCGTCGCCATTCAATGCATAGACTGCGTAATCAGCGGTCGCTTCCGCGGTCGTCGTATAGGTAAACTCGTGATATGTCACGCGCTTCGCCCACCAGCCCCAGCCGGTGCGCTCCGTGCGAGTACGATAGGTGTCAATCGTCTCACCATTGACCTCGATCGCTTCTACATCGTCAGATGTCTTGACCGTCAGCGTTGCCTTGTGGCCTGCACGGACACTGCGATTCCAGGTCGCCTCAAAGCGGGTCGGCGCAAATGTCTCCGGCTCGCCGTACAGCATGCTCGTCAGCATCACGGGTGCCTGCGCAAGTACATCGCTGTCAACAATGGGTTTGGCACTGTTTGTCGCGGTCGGCGCATTCTTATAGGTCACTTTCAGCGTCGTCAGGGACAGTAGATTATCACCCGTGTTGGTGATGACAATCGTCTGGCCAGCCCGCACATTCTTCAGCTTATAGTACATATCCGACGCTGTATTCAGTTCCTGCGTCTGCACACCATTGCCATCGACCTGAATCTGCATCGTGGCATTGCCTTTGGGCGCCTTAGCGCCGATCTGGATGCTGTCGACATTGTCCATGTCGCTGATCTTGAAAGCAATGGCCTGTTTCGTCAACAGATAAACCTCGTTGTTCGGGCCGTATTTGGTGTAATCCGCGAGCTTACCATTACCAACACCATCCATAAAGACCAAGCCATCCTGAGACTCAATGTTCGCTTTAAGGTCGCTGGCGTTCAGCAGCATGTTGCGAATCTCGGTAAACTGGGCATAGCCCTCGCCGTCCTTGACATACTGACTGTTCAGCTTGTCGCCCGCGGGATTATAGATGCGGACACCATCAAGGTAGAAGTCATAGTTGTTGTTAGCTCCGTCGGCCTGATAGTAGGGATCACGGCTTCTGGAGTATTTCGGCGTAACGGTAACCGTATACGTGCCATAGGGTAGCTCTGTGTAGTGGATGACCGGAATCTGGTAAAGGGCATTATCGCCCATATCTACAGGCGTCCAAATGTAGTTCGGCTCGTAGGTCTTATCACCACTATTCGTCGGTGTGCCGCCGATGGTTACACCTTCAGGCAAATCAGGGATCACTATCGCCTTATTGTGCCACGTTCCGTCGCTACCCTTCGTCCAAGTATACTCGATAACACCTTGCTCCTGTCTCGTGTAACCGTAGAAGGTATCCACGATCCAGCGCTTCGTAACCGTTTCGTTGTCTTCAGTCGTGCCGTTCACGTCCACGAGAATCGTACCCGTGTCTTTGCTGGTCATGGAAACAAGGTCAAAACCGGTGCCCTTGAAGGTGAAGGTCGCAGTCGGAGGATTGCTGTTGGTGGTGCTGCTAACCGTCGTCTTCATTGCGCTGCCGAGAGAGAACTTACTGGATGCTCCATAATGACTGTCGTAACCATATGTTTTCTGAGCCGTCAACGCATCCAGATCCTGCACGGCGTTAGTTGTCGTATCACCCTCTGGCTTCCAAGTGCCGCTAAACTTTACGAAGTCGTCCTCATAGTAGACGGTCGAAGCAGGGATAATCGTAACGATATAAGCAACGGGCTTATCATATTTTGTATCTTTAACTTCAACTGTAAAGCTCTCCTGCTCGCTGAGCATGCCGTTCAGCGTGTAGGTAATCACCTTTCTGGTCCTATCGTATTCAGGAGTACCATACTTAGCGCTGCGGAACGTCACACCCGTAATTTCCGCAGTGCTAAGATTCGGGCTCAGGTCGCTCAACGGAATCTCCAGCGGCAAACCGAAGTCAACAACATAGTTTACTTTGTTATTGAATGTGTAATACAGGTAAACATTCTTATCGTCTCTGCGTTCTACTTTCGTGCAGTTATTAGGAACATACCTATATTGAGCGCCGATGGCAGGCATCGTCGTCAAATCCGAAGAAACATACTGCGGATTACCATATTTGTTAATAACCTTGCCATTGGTCAGAGATGTAACATCGTCAATCTTGGTTTCAGGCAAACGAATATTGTCAGGGAATACAGTGCGTCCCGCTACAGCAATGTTATAGGAATAGAACTCGCTCGGATTCTTTTCGTCAGTAGCGTCCATATAATGCACCGTGAGGGAGTCCTCAGTCTGCTTTGCTCGGACATAGTAGGTGACGAGCAAGGATTTACCCTCATAAATCTTTGCCCTGTCGACGGTAGGCTCACCACCGTATACGCAGTCACCATAAAACGCGTCATTCGAAAAAGGCGTTATATCACTCGGCAAGTCTGCCTCAGACTTGACCCAAATTGCCTTCTCGTTCTCCGAATCATAAGTATATTTCTTTACACTGCCCCAATAGGTGGTTCTCGTATTTGGATTCGGAGTCAGCGTGATCATATAAAGCTCATAATCCGCTGTTTCCAAACCGGTAATCCCATATACAATGCGATATTTCCCTGTCTTATCGGTACCAGAATACGTGTTATTCTGGCCCATATCATATACAACGCTCTTGCCATTGTTAGGGAAAGTGCTGGGAGACATCTGGCCAGACTCATACTTAACTGCATAATCGAGAATCTGCTTCTGAGTATCTTTAGTAGGCGTACCTGCCGGACCCCAGTCGACATTCAGTGTGGTGATCTCATCCGTTACCGTTGTCACCTGGCGATACCAGATATTCACCTGGTTTTTGTCGGTATCATTTGCGCCAGCGCCGACATTGGAGATCGTCACCCAATCAGTACCGTCTGTAGAATACGCCCAGTTTTCATTCCAGTAGCGGATATACTGAAATTCTGTTCCATTCAGGGACTCGTTCGTCCAACCATCGGTAGATTGCCTATGTGACGCATCATGGTAAGCGTTCTTCCAAAATACTACATTGTAGGTGTTGCCGTCCCAGCTCTTAGCCGTACCCGTCTTGTCTTGATTAAGGATACTGCTGAGTTCAATGCCATTTTCGGTGGCAACGCCAGCAACGCTTGCTCGCAGTGTGTAAATACTGCGTCTGTTCCCGTCCTTGTCAGAATACTGGAAGTCGTTTTTACTGTCCGTCCATCCAGTCGGCACCACACCAGTGTTGGTGATCCACAGGTTGATTGGCAGAGTTACGTTGCGCAAAGCCGAATCACCTGCAGCAACCGTCAGCGTTATCTGAGCGGTCTTGGAGCGATCCGCGGTGCTGGTCGCGGTGATCGTCGCAGTGCCCGCGCCGACCGCCGTGGCGGTGGCCGCC
>HF985775.1:25721-33213 GCA_000432375.1 Firmicutes bacterium CAG:103 | reverse complement strand
GCCGTGCCGGTAATCGCAGTAGAGACAGCAGCCGCCTTCGCTGCATTGGCCGTCTGTGCGGCAGAGAGCGTCACGACGCTTTCATCACTGCTCGTCCACGTAGCCTCCGCGGTCGCCGTCAGCGTTGTTGTGCCGTTCACAGTCAGCGTAGCAGTGTCCGCTTCACTTCCGGAGCCAGAAGACGCCGTGACCGAGAAGGGGTTCTGCGTCTCTGTCGGCTTCTTGGTAAAGTAGGCAGAGTTGGCAGTCGCCATAGCCGCAATCAAGTCCTGCACATCCTTCAGAGGCACGTCCACACTGGGCGTATCACTCCATACACAGAACATCGCTCCTACGTTGCTGCTGCCGACGGGAATCTGTGTATACGTCGTGCTGGTGGAGTTCCAACCGGATTTGATATTCTGGAACTTCGTCACGTCAAAGTTTGCAAGGTTGCTCTCCACCACAGACTTGCCGTACTCATCTGCCTTGCTCGGTACAAAATACCACTTCTGGTTGGTATTAATGAGCTTATAGTCAGCATTTTTGATGACATCCGGCGTATTATATTCGCTGCCATTCCACTGATTGGACCAGTAGCAGACCTCGACCGTTTTGTAAAGGTTGCAAGCAGTGCGGTGATTGTAGCAAACAAAGTCATTGAAACAGCGCGCAGTCATGCTCTCGGTTTCAATGACGTCCGCGCAGTCGTTCATATAATTGATGAGCTGGTTATAAGTAACTTTGGCCACACCGGACTCGATATAGGGATTTCGAATTCCCTGACCATACTCATCCGCACCAAAGTTAAAATGCGACGTCATATTGGCATTCTGCTTGAACCAGTCCACATACAGCTTCAACAACGCTTTGCCAAAAGTCACTGCATTAGCGTTGTTCAGATCCAAAGAACCATCGGAACCAGACAGCTTATACTGAGAAAACAAACTGCTACTCAGCAGTCCGTCCATATGGCCGGGCATATTCAGCAGGGGGACGATCTCCACACCCTTATTCTCAGCATAGCTGATAATGGCTTTCATGTCATCCTCGGTAAGGGCATTACCATTGGGATCATCATAGAAATTGTTGTTCCCCTCCAAGACGGCAGCCTTGACGGCATCACTATCAAACAAAGTAGTACTGCCATTCTTGATAGTCATATCATCAAGCACAAAGCGCAGACCACCGTTGCCGAACGCCAGCTCCAACTGGTTGAAGCCGTTTTCAGCCATGGAGTCAATGACTCCCTTAATATAGGTGACGCTGAAATACTTACGGCCGCAGTCCAAATGGACAATACGGTTATTCAGCGTGCTCGCCGCGCTGTCAGAGCTGGCCGCAGTCGGCAGCGTGAACGCCGCCATGGACAGCAGGCTCAGCAGCATGACCAGTACAAGAATCATGGAAAGCACTTTTTTCGTTCCCGTTCTTTTCCGTGCCTGGTTCATTCTTGTCATTCCTTTCGATACCGATTTCCCGCCGGTCTGCGCGCGCGGACGCGCAACAACAGCAGGAGAACATACTGCTTCATATATTACAATACAATTTTCTACATTTCAATATCTTAACTGCTTTTTTGCACAAATTTTTGTATAAATTTTTAAGGAAAGTGCACCCTTTATTGGACACTCACACCAAAATCCGGGCCGGAAGGCGCGCCGGCTGCAGCCAGCGCGGAAAGGCCGGAAGGCTCACGCCTTCATCTGGCGCTTGCGCGCGAGGTTGACCATACCGTCTTGCATGTCGTTGAGATTCATGAGCATCTTGCCACTGCCGAACGCCGCGCACGAGAGCGCGTCGTCCACGACGGTCGTGCGGATGCCGGTGTCCTTTTCCACGAGCTGGTCGAAACCGTAGATCAGGCTGCCGCCGCCGGCCATGATGATGCCGTTTTGCGCCACATCGGCCACGAGCTCCGGCGGCGTACGCTCGAGCACCATGTGGATGGTCTCGAGAATGTCGCGCGCGGGCTCGGCAATGGCCTCGACGAGCTCGACGGAGCTGATCTTCACGGACTTCGGCAGGCCGGTCGTCAGGCAGCGGCCCTTGACCTCCTGAATGCCGACCTCGGCGCGCGGGACGAGGCACGCGATGCCGATCTTGAGCTCCTCGGCCGTGCGCTTGCCGATGAGAATGTTGTGCTTGCGGCGCACGTAGCGCACGATCGCCTCGTCAAAGGCATCGCCGGCGGTCTTGATGGACTCACTCTCGACCACGCCGCCGAGCGAGACGACCGCGACCTCCGTCGTACCGCCGCCGATGTCGATGACCAGATGGCCGTCCGGCTTGGAGATATCCGCGCCCGCACCGGCCGCTGTCGCCACGGCCGACTCGACCAGATACACCTTGCGCGCGCCGGCCTCAATGACGGCGTCGATGACGTTGCGCTCCTCCACACCGGTCACGCTGCTCGGCACGGTGACGAGCACGCGCGGCTTGAAGAGGCTGAACGACGTCACGCGCGAGAGCAGCTCCTTGAGCATGAGTGCCGTCATGTCATAGTCCGAGATGACGCCCGCGCTGATCGGATGGATGGCCACGATATTCGCCGGTGTGCGGCCGAGCATCTTCTGTGCGTCCTGACCGACCTTGAGCATGCGGCCGGTGTACTTGTCGACCGCCACGATGGACGGCTCGCGCAGCATGATGCCCTTGCCGCGCACAAACACGCGGATGTTGGTCGTGCCGAGGTCGATGGCAATGTCTCGTTCAAAAATCATCATAAAGCAAAACTCCTGTATCATCCGCACAGCGGATGTTATAGTCAATCGTAGCCGTCTCACGGCTGTTTTAGTCAGCGGAGCGCGCGACCGTGGCGCACACCACCTGCTCCGCGCCCGCCTTGCCGAGCACACGCGCGCACTCGGAGAGCGTGGCGCCGGTCGTGACGATATCGTCGATGAGCAGGACGCGCTTTCCCGTCACGTCCGCGCTCCGCTTCATGCGGTAGGCACCGGCGATGTTCGCGCGGCGTTTGGCAGCGTCGCCCGTGCCGGACTGCGGCTGCGTGTTGCGCTGCTTATGCAGCGTCGGCGTGAGCGGAAGGCCGAGCTCCTTCGCCGTCGCTTTCGCCAGCAGACGCGCCTGATCGTACCCGCGCTCGCGCAGTCTCCTGCGGCTCAGCGGCACCCACGTGACGAGGTCATACTCCCCCGCCAGCTCCGCGCGCACCGTGCCGGCAACGAGGCGGCCGTAGACCTTGGCATACCCGGTCGCGCCGCCGAATTTGTAGCGCAGGAGCGACGCGCGCACATCGCCCTCATAAGTGAGCGGCGAGACACACGCGCGGACGAACGAAAAGCGCTGCCGTCCGCCATTTTGCGCAAACGGCAGGCCGGTCCTGCAGTGCGCGCAGAGGCCGTCGCCGCTCGTCTCGAGAAAATCGTGGCAGAATGCGCACCGCGGCGGATAGAGCAGGTCGCAGGTCGAGCAGGAATGTGACCACCTTCATATCGCACCGCACTCCCCGCAGAGCCGGGCGCGCAGACCGCTGTAGCGGCGGGTCGTAGCGGCGGGTCTGCGTCTGGTTGTCGATCATGTGATAGGCCGCGCTCTCGTCGCCGACGATGATGAGCAGGGACTTGGCGCGCGTGATGGCCGTGTAGAGTACGCTGCGCGTGAGCAACATGGGCCCGGCCCTGCCGATACAGAGCACAACGGCGCGGTACTCGCTGCCCTGCGATTTGTGCACCGTCATGACCCAGGCGTGCTCGAGCTCGTTGAGCATCTCAAAGCCGTAGGTCGCGGTCTTTCCGTCGTAGCACACGGCGAGCGTCTCCGTCTGCGGGTCGATGGCCGTGATCTGACCGACGTCGCCGTTATAGACGCCCGTTCCGGCGGTCGTACCGTCCGGGTTTTTGAGCACGATGTCATAGTCATTGCGGATCTGCATGACGCGGTCGCCCTCGCGAAAGACGGTCTCGCCGAAGCGCCGCTCCTTCTTCTCGGGCGACGGCGGGTTGAGCGCCGCCTGCAGGCGCACATTCAGTGCCGCCATGCCGGTGTCATACTTGCGCGTCGGCGTGAGCACCTGAATGTCGGACGGCGGGATCTTCATATTGTTCGGCAGCCGCGTCCGGCACAGCTCGACGACCGTGTCGGCGGCCTTCTGCGCATCCGCACGCCGGAGGAAGAAGAAATCCCCGCTGTTTTGCGAAAGCGGCGGGTGCTCGCCGCGGTTGATCGCGTGCGCGTAGGAGACGATGCTGCTGCCGGCGGCCTGACGGAAGATCTCCGTCAGGCGCACGGTCGGCACGACGCCGCTGCGGATGATGTCCGAAAAGACGTTGCCCGGACCGACGGACGGAAGCTGGTCGGCATCACCCACGAGGATGAGCCGGCACTCAGGGCGCATGGCGCGCAGCAGCGCACACATGAGCGAAATGTCCACCATCGAGCACTCGTCGAGGATGACGGCGTCGCACTCGAGCGGGTCGTCCTCGTCGCGCCGGAAAGTGATGTCCTGATGGTCGTCGCTCATGCCGGCCTCGAGCAGGCGGTGGACCGTCTGCGCGCTCCGGCCGGTCAGCTCGCTCATACGCTTGGCGGCGCGGCCCGTCGGGGCGGCGAGCTGCGTGTCGAGCTTGAGCACATCAAACAGCGCGAGGATCGCGCGGATGGACGTCGTCTTGCCTGTGCCGGGGCCGCCGGTGATGGCGATGACCTGATGCTGGCAGGCGAGGCGCAGCGTCTCCTTTTGCTGGTCGGCAAAGGTCAGACCGAGCTGCGCTTCAATGCGCGCGGCGATCTGCTCCGTGTCCGGCATGCGGCGGTACTCCGTCTGCGTCATGGCAAGCAGGCGCTCGGCCGTGTAGGCCTCCGCCTCGTGCAGACGCGCGAGATAGCATCCGTCGCACCCGGCGACGCGCTCGCGCACCAGTTCGCCGCTCTGCACGAGCGTGTCCACGCTCTCGGCGACCAGCTCGTCCGGCACACCGCTGAGCTGCGACGTCGCCGCCAACAGGTTGCGGTACGAGATGAAGCAATGGCCGCGCACGGCGTTATAGGCGAGCTCATACAGCGTCGCCGCGGCGACACGCTCTGCGCTCTGGTCGTCAAACCCGTGGCCGAGCGCCAGCGCGTCCGCCTCCTGAAACGTGGCGCCGATGGCGTCCGAAACGAGTATGTAAGGGTTGTCCTGCACGAGCTGGAGCGCATCATCCCCGTAATACTGGTACATCCGCAGGGCAATGACCGGGCGGATGTTCGCCGAGGCCAGAAACTCGATCAGGCGGCGCATACCGGCCTGACGGCGGAAATTTGCCGACATGGCCTTCGCCTTGGAGAGACTGATGCCTTTGATCGCGCAGAGCTTTTCCGGCTCGTATTCGAGCACGTTGAGCGTGTCGGCACCGAAGCGCGACACCATCAGTGACGCCGTCGCCGGGCCGATGCCGCGCACGGCGCGTCCGGCAAGGTAGGCATAGATCGCGTCCGCCGTCTCCGGCATGGTGCGCTCGGCAAAGTCGGCCTTGAACTGCTGGCCGTGTGCCGGGTGCGTCATCCAATTGCCGCTGACGATCATGGACTCTCCCGGCACGGCATACGGAATACAGCCGACGACCATCGTCTGGCTGCCGTCGTCCACGTCAAGTTTGAGCACGGTGTAGCCGTTTTCCTCGTTCTGATAGATGACCGCCGCGACGGTGCCGCATAATTCTATTGGATTGGTGTTTGCATCCATTGGCAAATTTCCTCTGTATTGCACAGTTTCAGATCTTCGCGCTGCCGCGCCGCGCGCTCGCAGAGCGCGCGCGCATCGTCGGTCAGGCCACAGTCGACGAGCAGAACATCCGCCATGAGTGTTCCGCTCTCGCGCAGCCACCGAATGCCGCGCAGAAGCTGCTCGAGCTCCGGTGCGTCCCCGCGCGCCTGCACGACGAGCGTGATGCGCGTGTCCCTGCCGGAGCGCACCGGCGTAAGCAGCGCGCAGCCCAGCATCCACAGCAGCCAGGCAAAGCCCAGGATCAGCAGAACGCATAAGGTGATCTGAATGACCATGTTCACCGCCCCCTCTCCTTTCAGCGTATGAGAAAAGGGGCTTGGCCGTTAACTTTCGAGTTCTTTTTTCAAAAACTGGCCGGTGTAGCTCTCGGCGCAGCGCGCGCAATCTTCCGGTGTGCCGGTAAAGACGATGCCGCCGCCCGCGTCGCCGCCCTCCGGACCGAGATCGATGATATGATCGGCCACCTTGATGACGTGCAGGTTGTGCTCAATGACGAGCACCGTGTTGCCCGCGTCGGTCAGACGATTGAGAATATCGATCAGGCGCGCGACGTCCGCCACGTGCAGACCGGTCGTCGGCTCATCGAGCACGTAGATCGTCCGGCCGGTACTGCGCTTGGAGAGCTCCGTAGCGAGCTTGATGCGCTGCGCCTCGCCGCCGGAGAGCGTTGTGGACGGCTGACCGAGCCTGACATAGCCGAGGCCGACATCCATGAGCGTTTGCAGCCGGTCGCGGATCTTCGGCTGGTTCTGAAAAAATGCGAGCGCCTCTTCGACGGTCATGTCCAGCACCTCGGCAATATTCTTGCCCTTATAGTGCACCTCGAGCGTCTCGCGGTTGTAGCGCTTGCCCTTGCAGACCTCGCACGGGACGTAAACATCCGGCAGGAAGTTCATCTCGATCTTCAGCAGGCCGTCGCCGGAGCAGGCCTCGCAGCGGCCGCCGCGAATGTTGAACGAGAAGCGCCCGGCGCTGTAGCCGCGCAGCTTCGCGTCCTGCGTGGAGGCGAAAAGGCTGCGGATATCGTCAAACAGGCCGGTATACGTCGCCGGATTGGAACGCGGCGTGCGGCCGATGGGACTCTGGTCGATATTGATGATCTTGTCCAGATACTCCACACCGTCAATGCCGTCGCATTTCCCGGGACGGAGCTTCGCATGGTTAAGCTTGCCCGCAAGCGTTTTATACAGCACCTCGTTGACGAGCGAGGATTTGCCGCTGCCGGACACGCCGGTCACGCACGTCATGACGCCGAGCGGGATCTGCACGTCCACGTGCTTGAGGTTGTGCTCGGTCGCGCCGCGGATCACGAGCGCGTGACCGTTTCCGGTGCGGCGCTGCGCGGGCACGGGAATCTTCTTTTTGCCGGACAGATACTGCCCGGTGATGGAGCGCTCGCAGCGCGCGACCTCCTCCGGCGTACCGGCACAGACCACTTCCCCGCCGTGCACACCCGCACCCGGGCCGATGTCGATGAGATAGTCTGCCGCACGCATGGTGTCCTCGTCGTGCTCGACGACGATGAGCGTGTTGCCGAGATCACGCAGCTCGCGCAGCGTGGCCAGCAGCTTTTCATTGTCGCGCTGGTGCAGGCCGATGGACGGCTCATCCAGAATATACAGCACGCCCATGAGCGACGAGCCGATCTGCGTTGCGAGCCGGATGCGCTGGCTCTCGCCGCCGGACAGCGTGGCCGCCGAGCGCGCGAGCGTCAGGTACTGCAAGCCGACGCTCTGCAGAAAATGCAGGCGCGAGCGCACCTCGCGCAGGATGCTGTCGGCGATC
>HF985775.1:18483-25666 GCA_000432375.1 Firmicutes bacterium CAG:103 | reverse complement strand
AAACGCCAGTTCCTCCGTGATCGGCAGTGCAGTGAACTCCGAGATATTCCGTCCGCCGACCGTGACGGCCAGCACCTCCGGCCGCAGACGCGCACCGTGGCAGTCCGGGCAGGCCGTCTCTGCCATGCAGTCCTCGAGCGATGCACGCATGGCATCGCTCTGCGTCTCCTGATAGCGGCGCTCAAGGTTGCAGACGATGCCCTCAAACGGGCGGCGCAGCACGCCGGCACCGCGGTTGGTATCATAATGCAGGGTGAGTTCTTCATCCCCCGTGCCGTAGAGCAGGATCTCGCGCACGTGCTCCGGCAGGTCGCCGATGGGCGTTGCAAGGTCAAAGTGATATTTTTCCGCCAGTGCGTCGTAATACATCCGGCTGATGCTCTCATCCTTGACGCCGTTCCAGCCGCTCGCGGTGATGCCGCCGTCGAGGATGGACTTCGACGGGTCCGGAATAATGAGCGCCGGATCGATGCGCAGCCGCGTGCCAAGGCCGCCGCAGGTCGGGCACGCGCCGTAGGGGCTGTTGAACGAGAACATCCGCGGCGTGAGCTCCTCGATCGAGATGCCGCAGTCGTCGCAGGCGTAGTTCTGCGAGAAGAGGATCTCGCGCTTTTCCTCCGGGATGTCTGCCAGCACGAGACCACCGGAGAGCGCGGACGCGATCTCCACGGCGTCGGTCAGGCGGCGGTTCTGATCCGGGCGGATGACGACGCGGTCGACCACGATCTCGATATTGTGCTTGCGGTTTTTATCGAGCGGGATCGTCTCCGTAAGGTCGTAGATGCTGCCGTCCACGCGCACGCGCACATACCCGCCGCGGCGGGCATCGTCGAACACCTTCTGGTGCTCGCCCTTACGTGCACGGATGACCGGCGCAAGGATCTGCACGCGCGTCGCCTGCGGCAGCGCCGCGATCTGATCGACGATCTGGTCGACCGTCTGGCGGCGGATCTCCTTGCCGCACTTTGGGCAGTGCGGCACGCCGACACGCGCCCAGAGCAGACGCAGATAGTCGTAGATCTCCGTGACCGTGCCGACGGTCGAGCGCGGATTTTTGCTGGTGGTCTTCTGGTCGATGGAAATGGCCGGGCTCATGCCCTCTATGGAATCGACGTCCGGCTTGTCCATCTGGCCGAGAAACTGGCGCGCATAGGACGACAAACTCTCCATATAGCGCCGCTGGCCCTCGGCAAAGATGGTGTCGAACGCAAGGCTCGACTTGCCCGAGCCGGAAAGGCCGGTCATGACGACCAGTGCATCGCGCGGAATTTCCACATCAATGTTCTTGAGATTGTTCTCCCGCGCGCCTTTGATTACAATATGATCCCGCATGGGTGCCTCCGTGGTTGCTTAGGATTCTATGGTCAGCTCCGCCGTACCCGCACGCACGAGCGCGATGAGCGCCTGCGGCGCAACCTCGACCTGATAGCCGATCTTGCCGGCACTGACAAGGATGGTCTCCTGCGCGAGCGCCTGAGAAGCAAAGACCGTGCGCAGCTGCTTTTTCATGCCAACCGGCGAGCAGCCGCCGCGCACATAGCCCGTCAGGGGCGTGAGCTCGGACACGTGCAGCATGGCAATGGACTTCTCCCCCACGGCCTTCGCCGCCTTCTTAAGGTCGAGCTCGCACGCGACCGGAATGACGAACACGTACGGCGTCTTGCTCGCGCCGCGGGCAACCAGCGTCTTGAACACCTTCGCCGGGTCCATGCCCGTCATCTGTGCGACGGTCACGCCGTCCACCGCATCGTCGCCGTGCGGATATGTGTGTGGCGTGTAGGGCACCTTCTTCTGGTCGAGCAGACGCATGACATTTGTTTTTTCGATGGATGATTTCGCCATGAGACATTCCTCCGCTGATAATAACGCTTTATTATATCCGATTTCCCGCATAGTTTCAAGGGATTTGGCGCAAAAGCGTTGCCAACCGGCGCGGTTATGCTATAATACGCTCAGTATGAAACCGGAGGGATGACCGATGCCGGATAACACGATCCGCGGCCGCTTCGCACCCAGCCCGAGCGGGCGGCTGCACCTGGGCAATATGCTGACATTTCTGCTTGCATGGCTGGACGTGCGCGCACGCGGCGGGACGATGGTGTTCCGCCTTGAGGATCTCGACCCGGAGCGCAGCTGGGAGCACTATGCTGACCTGATGGCCGACGACCTCCTCTGGCTTGGGCTCGACTGGGACGAGGGCTGGCGTCCCGGCTCGCAGGACTGCCGTCAAGGCACGCGCGCACAGCGCTACACCGCCGCGCTGGATGCATTGACCGCGCGCGGCATGGTGTATGACTGCTATTGCAGCCGCGCAGAGCGTCTGGCCGCGAGCGCACCGCACCCCGGCGAGCCGCGCGAGGCCGGCTGCCCCTGTCGGACGCTGTCAGAGCAGGAGGTGCAAAAGCGCCTGCGCATGGGTCGCCGCGCGGCGAAAAAGCTTGCGGTCACGGACGCGGACATTGCCTTCGTTGACGCGCACTACGGTCTGCAGGCAGCCGAACTGCGGCACGGGCGCGACGATTTTCTCATCCGTCGCTCGGACGGCGTGTTCGCCTATCAGCTCGCCGTAAGCGTGGACGATCTCGACATGGGCATCACGCGCGTTGTGCGCGCACGCGACCTACTCGACTCCACACCGCGGCAGATCTGGCTGATGGAAACGCTCGGCGGCAAGGCCCCGGAATACGCACACGCGCCGCTGCTCGTCGCGCCGGACGGGCGCAAGCTCTCCAAGCGCGAGGGCGACCTGAACATGGAGGCCCTGCGGCAGAAATACACACCCGAGCAGTTGACCGGAATGCTCGCCAAGCTCGCGGGTCTGCGGCCAACGGACGCGCCGGTGACGGCAATCGAGCTGGCAGCGGACTTTTCCTGGGACAAGGTCCCGCGCGCGGACATTCCGATTCCGCCGGATTTTTAATATGAGACGCACGGTGGGCGCATCCAGACGGATGCGCCCATTTTCCATGCAGTTATTTTTTCAGCAGCCGGTCGCGCATGGTATTGTGCGCGGCGAGCTCGGCCGCATCGTCCAGCGGCTGGAGTTCCAGATTCGGATAGCGCTGCTGCAGCGCTGTCGTGAGCAAATGGTCGCAAAACGCGGGGTTTTTCGGAAGCACCGGGCCGTGGCTGTATGTGCCGAAGACATTTTGATAGCGCACGCCCTCAAAGCCGTCCTCCCCGTTGTTGCCGCCGCCGACGAGCACCTTGCCGAGCGGCGACACGCCGCTGCCAAGATAGGTCTTGCCGCTGTGGTTTTCAAAACCGACGACCGTGCTGCCGCCGGACTCCGGCAGACATTCAAAGAGGAAGTTGCCGATCATGCGCTCCTTCGAACCAACGGTGTAATAATCGATCGCGCCGATGAAGTCGCACTGCTTGCCGTCCCACGTGCGGTAGTAGCTGCCGAGCATCTGGTAGCCGCCGCAGATGGTCAGAAACGTCTTGCCGTCGGCGATGGCGGCCTTGATTTCGCTGCCCTTTCCGGCTTTCAGGTCAGACAGGAGCACCTCCTGCTCGAAATCCTGACCGCCACCGATGAAAAACAGGTCAAACTGCGTAAAATCCGCCTGCTCGCCGACCGTGACCTCCGTCACCTCGGCGCCGATGCCGCGCCACTCCAGACGGCGGCGCATGCAGAGAATGTTGCCCCGGTCGCCATAGAGGTTCAGAAGATCCGGGTACAGGTGGCAGATGCGCAGGGTCTTCTCGTTCATTCCCAGAACTCCTTTCCGCCGAGCCGCTTTTGCAGCCGGCCGCGCAGATCCAGCATGGACGTATACGTCGGCATGATGAACACCGGGTATTCCGATGCGCACATGGCGTCGATCAGCGGGTCATAATCGTAAAACACCTCGATGCGCGCCTCATCCACGCCCGCATATTTCAGGCGCAGGCGCAGCTCGTCGGCGCGCGTGCCGGACACGAACACGTGGCGAAGATGCTCGCCCATGGCGGCGAGCCGCTCAAAGTCCGCGTCCCAGATCCACGAGATGTCCGTACCGTCGGCGTCCCGGTCGTTGAGGCAGACGACAAACGTCGCGTCCTCGTTCAGCCCGGCGAGATAGCGCATGGTCTGGTTGCAGCCCGCGGGGTTTTTCACGAGCATCATGCGCCCGGGCGTGCCGCGCAGGTCGAATTTCTCCATACGGCCAAAGCCGCAGCCGAACGCGCCGAGCGCGTGCACGATCGCTTCCGGCGTGAAGCCGAATGCGTACAGCGCAGCCGCCGACCCGACGGCATTGTAGATGTTATAAGCTGCCGGCAGGTTGATGTGCACGGCGTACTCCTGTCCGCCGATGGCCATGGTGACATCGCTCGTATCCACGCCGAGGTTCTGACCCGCCGTGACGGCGACCTGCGGGGCTTCGCGGTGGTAGCCGCACTTCGGGCAGCGGAACGCGCCGAGATGCCCATAAGTGCGGTAGTCATAGACATATTCCGTCTTGCAGTGGATGCAGTGCGGCGCGTCGGAGATCTCCGTCAGGTCGTCACCGCCGAGCGGCACATTCACGCCGAAGCGCACGACCGGGTTCGGTACATGCTCCGGGATGGACGCGATGAGTGAGCAGTCGGCATTGATGCACAAAACGCTCTCCGGCGTGTGGCGGATGCCCTCGATGATGTTGTTGAGCGTGTGCGTGATCTCACCGTAGCGGTCGAGCTGGTCGCGGAACACGTTCGTGGCCACGATGACCTCCGGCTTGAGGTATTTGAGCACGGTCTTGGATGCAGCCTCGTCGCACTCAATGACGGCAAACTGGCACTTTGGCCGCCCGGTCAGGGTGCTGTGCATGGCAAACTCCGCCGTGATGCCGGAGATGAGGTTCGCGCCTGAGCGGTTGGCAAAGTAATTGAGGCCCGCATCGGCGAACGCCTGCTCGATCATGCGGGAACTGGTCGTCTTACCGTTCGTACCGGTGACGAGGATGATGCGCACCCCCCGCGAGAGCACGCCGAGTACCTGCGGGTATACTTTCAGCGCCACGCGGCCGGGAAACGCCGTGCCGCCGCGGCGCAGCAGCCGCAGCAGCCCGCGTGCAAGCTTACACAGCAATACTGCAAAAAAAGTTCGGATTTTCATTCGTTAGGGTCACTCCGTGAATATCGGCATCTGTCAGCAGATGCTCATTTTTACTGTTTTTCCAGCCAGAGTCAGCATATCGCGCAGCTCCTGCACCAATTGCAGCTTGCGCTCAAAGCTGAACTCCGTATCCTGCTGGGCGAGGTTGCTCGCGTTGCCGAAGAGGACATTGACCTCCGTCGCCTCCTCGAGCAGTACGAGCGCGAGCTTGGACGCGCCGTCCTTCATGCGGGCGAGCTCGAGCGTGTACATGCCATCCGCGAGGTAGTCCTTGATGCGTTTCATCGTCACATTGACCGTAACGACGCCCTCGGTCGTCAGATCCACACCGTGGATCTCGCTCATCGGCGGCACCTCCTCCGTGCCGCTGCCGGGCAGCGTATGCACCTTTACGCCCAGATATGACGCGACAGCGTTGGCCGTGGTGCCGCCGCAGACAACATGCTTGCCATCCTTGCCGAAAAACAGGCGCATGGTGCTCAGATCATCATCCTTGCTCTCGGGCGGGCCGATCATGACGTTGACCGGGCAACGCTCACGCAGGCGCGCGACAACAACAGTCGTATCATCATGCATGGCGTCCATGTCCAGCGTCTTGACGGTCGAGAGGATACTGGCCGCCATGCGCTGTGAGGAGACGGTGGGTGAATAATTGCGCAGGATAAAATCCTCAATGTCCTGCCGCGCCCAACCGGCGTCCGTCGTCACGCCGCGTCCGGCCTCCGACACGCCGTCGCTGAAGAGCACAAGCATATCGCCTACGTCAAAATGCAGGTAACTCTCGTGCAGCTCCTTTTCCTGAATGAAGTTGACGGAATAGTTGTATTTCCCGATCGCGCCGTTGTGCACGAACACAGCGTTCGGGTTGTCATACTGGATCAGGCGCGCGCGGGTGCCGGCCGTCTGCAGGATCGTAAAGGTCGCATAGGCGAGCTTGCGCTCTCTGCACATGGGCAGCGTTTCCGCCACGGTCGTAACGCACTCGTCGATCGGCACGTTGCCCTTGAGCATGGTCGTGAGCATGGTCGTTGTCAGCGTGGAGAGGATGTTGGCCTTGACGCCGCTGCCGAGACCGTCGGAGAGGATGACCGTCGCGTCATTGTCGTCCCATTCGAGCGCACACTGATCGCCGCAGAGCGTCTCCCCGTTTTTGTTGCGGCTGATGACGCTGATGTCCCAGACCGTGTTCCTGCAGCGATTCGTTCGTTTACGCATCATCATCGCCGTCCTCATCAAGCATGATGGCTTCCTTCAGATCGTGGACCGCCACCTTGGTCTCCGCCGCCGTTTCACCGAGCAGACTTGCGATCTCATGCACGATGCGCAGCTGGTTGGCAATGATATCGTCCGCCAGATCGGCCGCATGGATCTTCGTCTTCTGGATCTTGTTGCGGCGCTGGCGTGCTTTCGTCACATCGCGCATGATGCAGGTAAAGAGCGTCCGCTCCGGATCGCAGATGAAGATGCGCTCGAGATAGACGTTGTAGTCAGCGAGAAAGACCTCGTCCGTGACCTGCGTCTCGTCCTGACTGATCATCTTCACGAAGTCATACTCATCCATGATGCGCGACACCGGATATCCGATGATGTCCGCCGGATCCTTGATGCCGAAGATCTTGCAGGCAGCCTTGTTGATCTGCTTGACCTTCAGCTTCTTGCCGACGGTGACGATGCCTTCCGGCGAGACGTTGATGATCTTCTCGGAATAGGTCTCGGCGCGCTCTTTCATGTACGGCATGCACATGCTGATCTCGGCGCGGCCCTCATAGACGGCGATGGCCTTGTCGCGGCAGGTGCGATAGCCGCACAGGCCGCAGTTGAGTTCATCCGCCGGGCTGAATTTGCCCATCTTGCGCAGGATGCCGTTGATGACGGACTCGGGCGGCAGGTCGGTCGGGTGCTTCTTGTCCACGAGCACACGGCGCATATCCACCGGCTCCTGAATGTCAAAGTTTTTTCCGCCGCCGGCGCTCTTGATCACGCGGCGGCGCGATTCGAGCAGGTTTGTGTGCTTCTGCCGGAAAGCAAGGCCGCCGACACAGTTGCCGTGGCAGGCGGCGATTTCAATGAAACAGTTGCGCAGTTCACCGTTGACGACGC
>HF985775.1:14824-18464 GCA_000432375.1 Firmicutes bacterium CAG:103 | reverse complement strand
GACGCTCTTGAGCGTCTGAATGCTGTCGTCCAGACCGTCGAGGAACAGATAATCGCGCCCGGAATCGAGCGACATGGAATGCAGAACGCCGTTCGTGATCGTGTAGCCGCGCGAGAGCAGCGGCTCATCCGCCGGCACATTGGGGTTGACGGCAACGCCGGCCTCGTGCATCCAGTCCTCGAGTTCCGTGAACGTAATATCATAGTCGGCGCCGACGCTCTCAAAGCGCGTCGTCTCCTCTTTCTTGGAAATGCAGGGGCTGACATAGACAATGGTCGCGCCGGGATAGCGCTTGCGCAGCAGCACGGCGTGCGCCTGCATCGGTGAGAGCACCGGGGCCAGATACGGCAGTGCCTCCGGCAGGTGCTTTTCCACATAGAGCACGATCGTCGAACAGCCGGACGTAATGATTGGCGCATCACCCGGCTGGGCAGCGAGCTTTTCCAGCTCCTTCTTGACCAGGTAGGCGCCCTCCGCCGTCTCGTGCGCCGCTGCAAAGCCGAGCTTTTTGAGCGGCTCGGCGATGCCCGCAAAACCAGGAGTATCAAAATAGGCGATGTAGGAGGAATCGACGCTCACAACGACCTGCTGGCCGGACGCGATCAGTTCCTGGATCTGCGCGACGTCGCTGATGTCCTCCTTGGCGTGCTGCGGACAGACGGACACGCAGTTGCCGCAGAGAATGCAGTCGCTGGAAATGATCTGTGCGTGACCCTGATAGACGCGGATGGACTTGACCGGGCAGAACCGGACGCATTTGTAGCAGTTTTTGCAGTTGGCCTGTTTGAAACGCAGAACATCCATGGGGTTCCCGCCTTTCTGTGAAAATTCACATTGTGTATGTCTCTTTAATGTAGCACAAAACCGCGCGGGACACAAGCCCCGCGCGGTCATCCGCAGGCTGATTCAATTTTCCCGGCAAATGTCGGCGCGCTCCGCGACTTGAAACCGCGCAAAGTACGTCTCCTCCATCGGGATCCAGACGTTTGTAAACATCGGCAGCATTTTTTCACCATTGCGCGCAGCAATGCGGCGGTGCTGCTCCTCCGGGCCGACCGAGAGGAACACGTGCAGGTCATAAAGATCCCACAGCGCCGGATGGCAGGAATAGGACCCCTCGATGAGATTGACCGGCCTTGCCTCCGCGTGAACCGGCGCGCACAGCTGCTGCGTTCGGCAGTCATAAGGGCGATACGTCACCGGCGCACCATCGCGCAGCGGACGGAGCACCTCAGTCAGGAAACGCTCGAAGTCCACATTGCCGCCCGGCTGACGCAGGCGCTCGGGCGTGCGCTGCTCCGGGCGGAGGAAAAAGTCGTCCATATGAAACACATTGCACGCCAACTGTGCCTGCAGGGACGCGGCCAGCGTGGTCTTTCCGGCGGCGCAGCGGCCGTCGATGGCGACAAGCACGCGCGGCTGCGCGGCCGCGAGCGCACGGATGCGCCGCAGAAGAGCGGGTTCAAAATCAGTCATACACAGCACCTGCCGTTAAGAGGATGTCTTATCATAATCCCACAGGCGCGTGCTGTCAAACCGGGGATTTCCAGCGTGCAGAAAGCCGCCGGCAGACACCGCATCGGCATCCGCCGGCGGCGGGAACGGCTTATTCTTCGACCTTGCCGGTCAGCGCCTCCGAGAGCGTGCGCCAGCCGAGCATGGCACATTTCACACGCGCGGGCATGTGCGCAATGTCCTTGAGCGCCGAGGCTTCTTCGAGACTCTCGATCTCTTCCTCGGTCGCCTCGCCGTGGATCATGCGCAGGAAGGTGCGGCCCATTTCCAGCGCCTTTTCCTTCTTCTGCCCCACGATCATGCCGAGCATGATATCGGCCGACGCCTGCGAGATGGCGCAGCCGTCGCCGACAAAGCCGCCATCGGTGATGACATCGCCGTCGGTCTTGAGCTTGAGGACGATGTTGTCGCCGCAGCTCGGGTTCACACCCGCGAGCTCAATGTCCGCGTCCGGAATGTCGTGCTTGAACTCCGGATGGATGTTGTGCTCGGTCAGGATCTCATTATAGAAGCTTCTATTTTCCATATCCCATACGCTCCCTCAGGGTCGAGAGGCTCTCAAGGAACCGGTCGACATCCTCATCGGTGTTATAAAAGGCAAAGCTGGCGCGCGCCGTCGCGTTCAGACCGAGGTGCGCGAGCAGCGGCTGCGCGCAGTGGTGGCCGGCGCGGATGTTCACGCCGTCGGACGCCATGATCTCGCTGATGTCGTGCGGGTGCACGCCGTCGACCGTGAAGGTGATGATGCCGTTGTGGTCCTCCGGACGGTCCGTACCGAGCACGTGCACGTGCGGCACGGCCAGCACGCGCGCGAGGGCGTTGGCCGTCAGGTCGTGCTCGCGCTGCTGGATGGTGTCAAAGCCGACGCTCTGCACGTACCGGATGGCGGCAGCCAGACCGGCCGCGCCGGCGGCATTGACCGTGCCGGCCTCGAACTTATGCGGCAGCTCGGCATAGACAGCGCCCGTGCGCGTGACGGATTCGATCATCTCGCCGCCGGAGAGAAACGGCGGCATTTCCTCGAGCAGGTCCTCCCTGCCGTACAGCCCGCCGATACCCATCGGGCCAAAGACCTTGTGCCCGGAGAAGGCGAAGAAATCCGCGCCCAGCTCCTGCACGTTCACCGGCATGTGCGGCGTGCTCTGCGCGCCGTCCACGACCATGACCGCGCCCTTCTTGTGCGCCATGGCGGCGACTTCCTTGAGCGGGTACTTCCGGCCGAGAACATTCGACACCTGCGTCATGGCGACGATCTTCGTGCGCTCGGTAATGAGCGATTCGATTTGCTGAAGATCCACACTGCCGTCGGGCGCGCACTCGATGAACTTCAGCTCCGCGCCCGTCTGGCGGCAGACCATCTGCCACGGCAGCAGATCGCTGTGGTGCTCCATGATAGACACGAGCACCTCATCGCCCGCCTTGACGTGCGTCAGGCCGTAGCTGTAGGCGACGAGGTTCAGGCTCTCGGTCGTGTTGCGGGTAAAGACGATCTCACGCGCCGAGCGTGCCCCGATGAAATCGCGCACGGTCTCGCGCGCCTGCTCATAGATATCGGTCGCCTCCACGCTCAGCGGATACAGCCCGCGCAGGGGGTTGGCATTGTGGCAGCGGTAGAAATCCGCCACCGCGTCCAGCACGCACTGCGGGCGCTGCGCCGTGGCCGCGTTATCGATATAGGCGACGTCCGTGTGCTGAAAGATCGGAAAATCCCGCTTATAATCATACGTCATCGTTGAGTTCCTCCTCCAGCGTCTGAAGAATCTGCGCGCGCAGCGCCTCGTCGTCCACCGTGCGCGCAAAGCGCTCGATCGATGCGCGGGCCAGGATGTTTTCGGCCTGAGCGCGGGAGATGCCGCGGCTTTCAAAGTAAAACAGCGTCTCGTCATCGAGCTCACCGATGGTCGCGCCGTGGTTGCCGACGACATTTTCCTCGGCGCAGAGAATGAGCGGCACCGTCTTGTTGATGACATCGTCGCCGAGCATGAGCACCGTCTCTTTCTCGTTGCCGACGGAGTTGGACGAGCCGGTCTTGAAATCGATCGTGCCGCGGAAAACTTTTTTCGCCGCATCCTTGAGCGCGCCGGACGTGTCGATCTCGCACTCGGTGTTTTTGCCGTAGTGGTTG
>HF985775.1:11943-14783 GCA_000432375.1 Firmicutes bacterium CAG:103 | reverse complement strand
GTCTGGCTGTCGCGGCCGAGATAGCCGATCTGCGCCGAATAATGGCTGCCGTCGCCGACAAGCTCCGTGTCATTGTCCGAATACAGGTCGCCCCTGCCCATGAGGATCTGCGTCATGTCCACGCCGGCGCCGGGCGCACAGTCGGCGTCCGTTTTGGCGTAGAGCAGCGCGCTGTCCTGCGCACCGAGCACCTGCACAAGGCGCAGAGATGCGTTGCCGTGCAGCGTCAGCGCTGTTTCTACGGCGAAGCTGCCCTGCGTATCGAGCACCATATACGCCGTTGCCTGCACGCCGGCGGCCACATCGACCGCGATGTGCTTGCGGCTGAAGCCGGCCGCACCGGTCAGGTCGATGTGCAGCGGCTGTGCCTGATTTTCCGCTGTAATTGCATATGAATCCGTCCCGAGATCGGCCGTGTCGGCCACATTCCACGGGATGGTCGCTTCGTTGACCTGGAGATGGTTCCACGTTCTGGTCGGCAGTTTGTTGACGACCAGCTGTTCACTCGTATTCACGATATTCCCTCCTTTCGGAATGTGGGTCAGCCAATGCTGCCCTTCATCTCGAGACGAATGAGATTGTTCATTTCCACCGCGTACTCCAGCGGCAGCTCCTTGGAGACGTTGTCCGCAAAGCCGCTGACGATCAGCGCGCGGGCGTCCTCCTCGCTCATGCCGCGGCTCATGAGATAAAACACCGCCTCGTTGCTGATGCTGCCGATCTTGGCCTCATGACCGACGGCAGCGTCCTTCGTGCGGATGTCCATGGCCGGAACGGTATCGGAGCGGGACTCGGAATCGAGCATCAGCGACTGGCAGGACACGGAGGATTTTGCGTGCTTGGCGCCCTTCTGCACCACGACGCTGCTGCGGAACGTGCTGATGCCGCCGCTCTTGCTGATCGAGCGCGTGTTCATATACGAGCTTGTGTTCTTGCCGATGTGCACGACCTTCGCGCCGGTGTCGAGGTTCTGCCCCGCGCCGGCAAACGTGACGCCGGTGAATTCCATCTTGGAGTTATCGCCTTTGAGCACGCTCATCGGGTACAGGCAGCCGACATGAGACCCGAACGAGCCGGAAACCCACTCGATCACGCCGCCCTCTTCCACGAGCGCGCGTTTTGTATTGAGGTTATACATATTTTTCGACCAGTTCTCGATGGTCGAGTAGCGCAGCTTGGCGTTTTTCTTCACGTACAGCTCCACGCAGCCGGCGTGGAGGTTCGCAACGTTATATTTCGGTGCCGAGCATCCCTCGATAAAATGCAGACTCGCGCCCTCATCGACAATGATGAGTGTGTGCTCAAACTGGCCCGCGCCCTTGGCGTTCAGACGGAAGTACGACTGCAGCGGGATGGACACCTGCACGCCCTTCGGCACATACACGAACGAGCCGCCGGACCAGACCGCGCCGTGCAGGGCCGCAAACTTATGGTCGCGCGGTGTGACGAGCTTCATGAAATACTTGTGCACCATGTCGGCGTATTCGCCCTTGAGCGCGCTCTCCATGTCGGTATAGACGACGCCCTGTGCAGCCACTTCGTCCCGGACGTTGTGATACACGAGCTCGGAATCGTACTGTGCGCCGACGCCGGCAAGCGATTTGCGCTCCGCCTGCGGGATGCCGAGACGCTCAAAGGTGTCTTTAATATCCTGCGGGACGTCCTTCCAGTCGCTTTTCATGTCGGTCTTGGGGCGAACATAGGTCGCAATGTGATCCATATCCAGCCCCTCGATGGACGGCCCCCAGTCCGGAACCGGCATCTCGTTATAGATCTGCAGCGACTGCAGCCGGAACTGCTGCATCCAGACCGGATCGTCCTTTTCCTTGGAAAGCTTGTCGATGATCTCCGGCGTCAGGCCCTCCTGCATACGATAGGCATCGTCCTCTTTGTCGCGGATGTCATAGACGCTGCGGTCAATGTCCGCGACCTGACTTTTTTCCTTCATTCGGATCGCCTCGCTTTCAGTCTGCCCGGATGCCGCCAAAGCCGTTTTCATTGATGGTATCTACAAGCGATGCATCGCCGTTTTTCACAATGACGCCCTGCTCCATGATGTGCGCGGCGTCCACCGTCAGCGCCTCGAGAATGCGGGTGCTGTGCGTGATGATGAGCAACGAGCCGTGCACGCGCTCACGATAGAGCTGCACGCCCTTGGAGACCGTGCGCACCGCGTCGACGTCCAGACCGGAGTCCGTCTCGTCGAGGATGGCGAGCTTCGGCTCGAGCATGAGCATCTGCAGGATCTCCGCTTTCTTTTTCTCACCGCCGGAAAAGCCCACATTCAGGTCGCGCTCAGCATAGGAAGCGTCCATCGCCAGCAGCTGCATCGTCTCGGCAAGCTTCTTTTTGAAGTCCCAGAGGCGGATGCGCTTGCCGGTCTTCTGCTCGAGCGCACTGCGGATAAACGCGCTGAGCGTCACGCCGGGCACCTCGAGCGGATTCTGAAACGACAGAAAAATACCCTTCTTCGCGCGCTCATTGACCGGCAGCTCCGTGATGTCCTCGCCGTCAAAGACGATCTTTCCGGCCGTGACCGTGTACTCCGGATTGCCGGTGATCGCATAGCCGAGCGTGGACTTGCCGGTGCCGTTCGGCCCCATGAGCACATGCGTCTCATCCTTGCCGACGGCCAGGTCCACGCCGTGCAGGATCTCTTTCTCGCCCGCACTCACGTGCAGGCCGCTGACTTCAAGCAGGTTGCTGTTCATATATGTATCCTCCGTTCCCAATGGCAAACCGTGCCTGACGGCACGGCTGCATACGTATACACGAATTCAGAGAGGCTCAGGATGGTCCGGCACAAAATCCTACCTCATCGATGTGAATTATATGCCCAT
>HF985775.1:1597-11935 GCA_000432375.1 Firmicutes bacterium CAG:103 | reverse complement strand
GATGTGAATTATATGCCCATATTCCTATGATGTCAATAGGAATATTGGATCAAGGCAGCAAAAAAAGCACGCACGACTCAATAGCCGTGCGTGCTTTTGACACAGATGCTCAGAATTGGAACAGGTTCAGGCCGATCTCCTCACTGTGAAAACGATCCACTCTTCCGTCGATAACCGTGATGACCATCTCACAGGTGGCGCTGATAACGGCGCGGTTCAGATGACCGCCGAACACTTCGCCCTTCTCATTACCGGCGCTCATATGCAGGTGCGTGTAAAATGCGCCGTCCATCGTGTTGATTGTGCCGGTCAGCGAGACGATCTCGAAATCGCCCGCGAACGAATTGGCGTGGTACTGCTTTTCGGCCGTGTGGAACACGCCGACCGTAAACTCCCCGACCGCGCCGAGCGCCTGCACGCTCGCTAGCTTGATCTGCTCGGCCTGCGCAATGGCCGCAACCTGCTCAAGCACTTCTTCCCCACGGTCGATGCGGGCGACAATGGTGTTTCCAAATCTTCGATACTCCATGGTTCTCCTCCTTTGCTTCGTTACCGCAATTATACCGCGCCCCCCTGCCGGCCGCAAGGGGGCGCAGGAAATTATTCGAGCTCGAACGCGCCGGTATAGAGCTGGTAGTACACGCCCTTTTCGGCGATGAGCTTTGCATGGTTGCCGCGCTCGATGATGCGGCCATGGTCAAGCACCATGATGACGTCCGCATTCTTGACCGTCGAGAGCCGGTGCGCGATGACGAACACCGTGCGCCCCTCCATGAGCTTATCCATGCCGCTCTGCACGAGCGCCTCCGTGCGGGTGTCGATGGAGCTGGTCGCCTCGTCGAGGATCATGACCGGCGGATCGGACACAGCCGCGCGTGCGATGCTCAGCAGCTGCCGCTGGCCCTGGCTCAGGCCGCTGCCGTCGCCTTTGAGCACGGTGTTGTAGCCGTCGGGCAGCATGCGGATGAAATGGTCGGCATTGGCAAGCTTCGCCGCAGCGATACATTCATCATCCGTCGCGTCCGGATTGCCGTAGCGGATATTTTCCATGACCGTACCGGTAAAGAGATTCACATCCTGCAGCACGATGCCGAGGCTGCGGCGCAGATCTGCCTTGCGGATCTTATTGATGTTGATGCCGTCGTAGCGGATCTTGCCGTCGGCAATGTCGTAGAAGCGGTTGATAAGGTTCGTGATCGTCGTCTTTCCGGCACCGGTCGCGCCGACGAAGGCCACCTTCTGGCCGGGTTCGGCATAGAGCGTGATGTCGTGCAGGACCTCTTTGTCCGGCGTATAGCCGAAGTCCACGTGATCGAACACGACGCGCCCGGCAAGCTTCGTGTACGTGACCGTGCCGTCGCCGTGCGGGTGCTTCCACGCCCAGAGACCGGTGTGGTGGTCGGCCTCGGCGAGCGTGCCGTTTTCCTCCTTGGCGTTGACAAGCGTCACATAGCCGTCGTCCGTCTCCGGCTTGGCATCCATGAACGCGAAAATGCGTGATGCGCCGGCCAGCGCCGTGACGATGGAGTTGAACTGGTTGGAGATCTGTGAGATGGGGTTGGTGAATCCGCGCGAGAGCGTCAGGAACGACGCGATCATACCGAGCGTGAGCGTGTTCATGCCCGTCAGGCCGAGGTTCGGCGTGCCGGCAATCGCCATCGTGCCGCCGATGACGGCGATGATGACATACTGCAGATAACCTACGGCGTTCATCATCGGCATCATGCTGTTGGCCATGCCGCTGGCGCGCGCGGCGTTTTCCGCCCAGACGCGGTTGCGGCGGTGCAGCTCCGCCTTGCTCTGCTCCTCGTGGCAGAAGACCTTGACGACCTTCTGGCCGTTGACCATCTCCTCAACATAGCCGTTGAGATCCGCCAGCGCCGTCTGCTGCGCCATGAAGTAGCCGCCGATGCGGCCGGTGAGCTTGCGCACGAACACGAGAATGAGCGCCATGACGGCGCACACGATCAGCGTCAGCCAGACGCTGATGTACAGCATACAGAAAAACACGACCGTCAGCGTAAACACGGACGACACGAGCTGGGCCATGGACTGCGCGATCATCTGGCGCAGCGTGTCGGTATCGTTCGTATACAGGCTCATGATGTCGCCGTGCGTATGCGTGTCAAAGTAGCGGATGGGCAGGCTCTGCATCTTCTCAAACATCTCGTCACGGATGCGCTTGAGCGTGCCCTGCGCGATCGTGACCATGCGGCGGTTATACAGCCATGTGGCAAGCGTACCGACAAGATATACGCAGCCGATGGTGATCAGCGCACGGATCAGGCCGGAATAGTCCGGCGACGCTGTGCCGAGCATGGGCACGATATAGCCGTCGATCAGCTTTTGCAGGAACATGGACGAGGCCGCGCCTGCGACCGCGCTCAGCAGGATGCAGACCGTCACGAGCACGAGCGTGCCCTTATAGGCGCGCATATACGACAGCAGGCGCTTGAGCGTCCGGCTGTCAAATTTCGGGCGTTCACGCATCGTCCTCGCCTCCCTTCTGCTGGGACTCATAGACCTCGCGATAAATTTCGCACGTGCGCAGCAGCTCATCGTGGCAGCCGACGGCGTCGATACGCCCGTCATCGAGCACGATGATACGGTCTGCATTCTGCACCGAGCTGATGCGCTGCGCGATGATGATCTTCGTCGTGTCGGGAATGTAGGTCGAGAGCGCCTGCTGGATCTGCGCATCCGTGCGCGTGTCGACGGCGCTCGTCGAGTCGTCGAGAATGAGCACCTTCGGCTTTTTCAGCAGCGCGCGGGCGATGCACAGGCGCTGCTTCTGGCCGCCGGAGACGTTCGTGCCGCCCTGCTCGATATAGGTGTCATAGCCGTCCGGCATGGCGGAAATGAATTCATCCGCACACGCGAGCACGCAGGCGTGACGGAGCTCCTCGTCCGTGGCGTTTTCGTTGCCCCAGCGGAGGTTTTCCTTGATCGTTCCGGAAAACAGCTCGTTTTTCTGCAGCACCATGGCAACGGCACCGCGCAGAGTATCCAGATCATAATCGCGCACGTCCACGCCGCCGAGCGTCAGCCTGCCGCCGGTGACATCGTACAGACGCGGGATGAGCTGCACGAGCGAGGACTTGGACGCGCCCGTGCCGCCGATGACGCCGATCGTCTCGCCGGAACGGATGTGCAGATCAATGTCATCGAGCACCTTTTTGTCCGCCTTGGAGGCGTAGACAAAGCTCACGTGGTCAAAGTCGACCGCACCGTCGCGCACGGTCATGACCGGGTGCTCCGGCTGGCGGATATCCGTCCGCTCCTCGAGCACCTCGGCGATGCGCCGCGCAGACGAGAGCGAGATCGTCAGCATGGCAAAGACCATCGAGAGCATCATCAGGCTCGAGAGGATCTGCATGGCATAGGTGATGAGCGCAGTGAGGTTGCCGGTCGTCAGGCCGAGCGCCGGATCGTTGCCGCTGGCGATGATGGCCTTGGCACCGAGCCAGGAGATGATGATCATGCACGCGTAGATGCATGACTGCATCAGCGGCGCGTTGAGCGTGATGAGCCGCTCGCCCTTGGAAAAGTCCTTGTAAATGCGCTCGGAAATGGCGCCGAATTTGCGGATCTCGTGCTGTTCCTGATTAAAGGACTTCACGACACGGATACCGCGGACATTTTCCTGCACGACGTTATTGAGCTCGTCATATGTGCTGAAAACGCGCGTGAAGACCGGGAACACGCTGCGGATGATGAAAAACAGCGCCACGGCAAGGATCGGCAGAATGATGAGAAACGTCATGGATATGTCACGGCTGATGCGGAACGACACGATCATGGAAAAAACCAGCATGACCGGCGCACGGATCGCCATACGCATGAGCATCTGAAAGGCGTTCTGCACGTTCGTGACGTCCGTCGTCAGGCGCGTGACGATGGACGCAGTGGAAAACTTATCGATGTTGGAAAACGCAAAGGTCTGCACATTGTTGTACATGTCCTCGCGCAGGTTTGCTCCAAAACCGACCGAAGCGCGCGCTGCGATACGCGCCGCGAGCACGCCGGTCGCGAGCTGGAACGCCGCCAGCAGCAGCAAAAACGCACCGAACTTCCAGACCGCCGCCATACTGCCGCCCTCAATACCAAAGTCAATGAGGTTGGACATATACAGCGGGATCACGATCTCAAACACGACCTCCAGCGCCGAGAGCAGGACCGTCACGAGCGCGGGGCCTTTGTTTTCCCGCAGGCTGCGGGACAATGTATGAAGCATGGATTTCCTCCTTCCTGAATCGCGGACCGATCAGCCGAGGTCGGCATAGATCGTGCGCAGGGCCGATTCCAGCGCCGCGATCTGTTCCGGCGTCAGCGAGCGCAGCATCTGCTGCTCCGTTGCGTTGATCGTTGCCTGCATCTCGTGCGCGATCGCGTCAGCACGCTCCGTCTGGCCGACGATCTTGCTGCGTTTGTCCGCCGGGTCGAGCCGGCAGCGCACAAAGCCGTTTTGCTCCATGCGGCTGATGATACCCGCCACCGTCGGGTGCGACACCTGCAGGAACCCTTCGATCTCCTTCTGCGTCGCCTGACCGCCGTTGCGGTTCAGATAACCCAGCACGCGGCTTTGCGTCAGCGTCAGCCCCTGCTGCGCGAGATCGGCATCTGCCCGCATTTTGATCTTATCCGTGATCATTTTTAATAGACATCCGATTTGGAATTGCTCCATGATGCACCTCCAAATGTGTAGCACGCTACGCATTATAGCGATAATATTTTTTATCGTCAAGAGGCGTCACAAATTGTTTACATGCGAAAAAAGCCCGCCTGCCGAAGCAGACGGGCTGTACAGAAAAAGATTACAGGTGCTGGTCGCGGTCGATCTTGTCGTAGTGCTTGAGCAGGATACCCTCCATGACGGAAGTCAGCTTCATGTCCAGGTTCCAGAAATAGATGACAAACGTGACCACGAACGCGCCGAGTGCGCCGAGCGACACACCCGCAAGGGCCTTGAGCAGCTTGCATTTCAAATTGTTCATGTTCGATCTCCTCTCTGATTACCAGGACTTCTCGTCCTTCAGGATCTCCAGGCTCGGATCCACAGGCTCTTCCTGCATGACGGTGCGCATATAGTCATTGACCTGCTGACGCACGCCCTGCCGCGAGATGACACGCGGGTCGAACAGATCGTGCGTGACCCAGACGAGGTGGATGCCGTGCTCGCGGGCGCGCTCTTCAAACAGGCCGTGCATACCGTCGAGTGCCTTGCAGCTCATGTGCTCCCAGAGAATGACCATGTCGGCATTGAACTGCTCGCAGAACTCCCACAGCTCATCAAGCAGCACCTTGTAGCCGCCGTGCGTGCGGTTGCGCATGATCATGTTTTCGGTCAGCCATGCCATATCGTAATACGCCTGCTCACGGTTTTTGGGCGTGTCAGTCGTGGCGAGCTCGCGTGTTGAGACCATGGAGAGCATATCCGTCAGCGGCACGATGCCCCAGCAGTTGAGCAGCCAGACGAGGAAGTCCATATAAAAGTGCGATTGCACGCCCCAGACGATGGCGCGGTGGCGGTACTCGTTGGCAGCCTTCTTCTGCTTGCGGTAGGCACGCTCGGCGAGCTGGGTGATCTTGCGGTCGACCTCGCGGAATGCGGGCACTTTGCCGCAGATGGCCATGTAGTTCGTCTCCGTGTAAAGCGCGAGGTTGGAGCCAAAGACCTGCGGATAGTCGGTCTTGTTCATCTCCAGCCACTCGAGTCGGCACTTGGTGGCGTAGTTCACGCGCTCGGCGCACTCGAAGTACGCCTTCCAGTCCCACTTCTCGCCGGTGTGCTCCTCGATGAAGGCGATGGCATTTTTGATCTCCTGCGCGGCGTAATCCTGCACGTCGTCCTCGCGGTGGCGCAGGGGCGCTGCCAGCTGGAACACCGGAATGCCGTCCTCAAGCTCGAGGCGCTTGGAAATGACGCCGTTTCCGAGCAGGGAGCCGTCGCACGTCGTGTTGCACTGCACGGCGCACGCGCCGAGCACCGGCGCGTCGTCGTCGATAGACACACCGGCCTCCGCCTCCGGCATCGGGCAGACATCGCCCGCGAGGCCGTACTCCTGCGCGACGTCGATATAATGCTCGGCGGCGTGCTGGTTGAGCAGCACGGAGACATAGGTCGACGGCGTCTCACGGCTCAGGCCCTTGAGCGTCGGGAAGCCCATCATGACGGCGGTCATCTCGTTTTCGTCCACGAGCACGACCTTGTCGGAGAATTTCTTGTCCTTGCCGATGCGGCGGTCGCCGCGGAAGAGACCATCGAGCAGCTTTGCCACGTCCTCGATGATAAGATCCTGCTCCAGGTGGCAGATGCGCAGATATTCATCGCGCAGGCCCTGGGTGTGGCGGTCGACCATCATGGGCACGGCCAGATAGTTGGCCATCCAGCGATAGCGGAACATGGCCTTGATGTTGCGCGGCTTGGAGACCATCTTCGCCATGGTGATCCAGTTGTGCAGCCAGCGGGAATAATCATAGAGCGTGTCGGTCACGCCGCGCCACTCGCGGCGGTTGCGGACCTTGCCCTCGGTATAGAACTTACCGAAGTTTTCACAGCCGATTCTCTTGTTGGACATCACTGTTTCCCCCCTTGAATCTTCTTGATCTCCATGCTTTCCACGAATGCCTGCACACGGGTGCGCATCTGGCCGGAGGAAGCGATGTTATACGGGCGGTCAACGGACAAAACGGGATAGCCGTAGTCATCGTTGAGGATGTGCGAGCCGAGCATGCGCTCATACGCCCACGGATCGCAGAACTTGATCTGCTCGTAAATGATGCCGTCGGCCTCGTACTCCTTGGCGAGCTGATTGACGTATTCGCGGCGGCCGATCATCTTGGGCATGTTCATATAGCGCGGGCACTGGGCGCGGTTCATGTACTGGCGGCAGATCTGGGTCAGCGCGTCCTCATCGTCCGTCAGCACGATCGGGTCGCGGCCCGGGAACGAGCCGTAGCAGAAGCGGTCGGCGCAGACGTACGCGCCAGTCTCCTCGACGAGCTTGATGAAGTCAATGTCATCGACCTCAGAGCCGACGACGACCACACGCGCGCGGTACGGATTCTTCTTGTCCGGGCGGCGGGTCTTGAGCTCCTTGAGCGTCTCCTCGAGTTTGTCGATGAGCAGATACTTCGGCGCGACATAGGTCGCAAGCGTGATGACGTGGAATTCGTAGCCCGTGATGCGCGGATTGGGGCCCTTGCGGTACTCGCCGATGGCGCGGATGAGCTCGCACACGCGGTTGTGCTCGGCGACAGACTTGCGGATGGCCTCATCCGAGACGTCGATGCCGTAGACATCGTGCAGCGGTGTGAGGATATGGTTGCGGCACTGCAGGACGTACAGGTTCAGGCCGTTGTCGTCCGCCTTCATCGGGATCTCCATGTACTCGAAGAAGAACTTCGGCTTGTCCTTGCCCATGGTCTTGAGCAGCTCCATGTTCTCCACGGCGCGGTTCATCATCGAGCAGCCGTCCGGCGTAATCATGCAGTCGGCAAAGTTGTAGCCGCCTTCAATGGCGCGCTCGAGCAGCGCGCGGCTGTACTCGCACAGGAAGCTGGTCATATAATATGTGGCCATTTCCATAGAGCCGGTGCGCGGCGCGCGCAGGCGCGTTGAGAACGCGCCGGGCAGGTTCAGCAGCGGCTCGGGCGTGTTTTCGCAGGCATAGGCAACGCAGATCTTCCCCTCGTTCTGCGCCTGAGCAATCAGGTCATTGTGCGCTTCCTGCAAAAGGTTTTCGAAGTACAAAAGATGTTTCAGGTCTTTCATGGTTCACTCCCTCTTCGTTCGTGTTTCTATCAAAAGCGGCTGCGCGACCGCTTCTGTCTCTTTTGCTGCCCATAGGCAGGGAGGCGTGCCGGAATCAACGCGCCTCGATCTGTTTGATATTGATCTCATTGCCCTGCTGCAGCCAGGTGTTGCCGTTGCCGCAGTGCGGGCAGGTCTTGCCGTATTGTACGGTCGGGTAAGTGGTCTTACAGTCGTCGCACCAGGTGACGGCCGGAATGATCTCATACAGGAATTTCGTGCCCTGAATGATCGGCTCCTTCTTGGTATACCAGTTCCAGCAATCTTCAAGATATTCCGGCACAATGCCGGAGACCTCACCGAATTCGAGCGTGACCGACTCGATCTCGGTGAGGTTGTTTTCCTTGGCAATCTCCTGCACCTGCTTGACAACATAAGTAACGATACTCAGCTCGTGCATGGGGGCTCCTTTCAAGCAGGCGGGCACAGCGGGAAGGGTTCTGTGCCCGCCTCATAATGATGGATTACTTTTTCTTTTCCGCCAGAGACTTCTTGATGATCTTCACCTGACGCTTGGCAGCGTAGGGGCCGATGGCCTTGAACTTGTCCTCGGCCGGGATCATCTTGCTGTTTTGCGGACGCACGCGCTTGAGGTGGATGGCGTCAAACTCGCACTTGGTCGTGCAGATGCCGCAGCCGATGCACTTGTTCGGATCGACGACGCTGCGGCCGCAGCTCAGGCAGCGGGACGCCTCGGAGCGGATCTGCTCTTCGGTGAACGTCACGCGGTCGTCCTGCATGGTGCGCACCTTCTTGCTGTCGATGGCAACGGCGGCACGCGCGGGCTTTTTGATCTTCTCGGTCGGCAGAACGATATCGTCCTTGTTGAGCTCCTTGAACTCGCGGGTGTTGCGGTGGATCGTCAGGGTCTGGCCCTTGTTGACGAAGCGGTGGATGGACACCGCGCCCTCGCGGCCGGTCGCGATCGCGTCGATCGTGTACTTCGGGCCAGTGGCGCAGTCGCCGCCGACGAAGATATCGGGCTCATTGGACTGGAACGTCACGGCGTCGTGTGCGATCAGGCGGCCGTCAGCCGTCTCCGCCGCGGTGCCGGCCAGAACGTCGCCGTAGACCGAGCGCTGGCCGATGGCGACCAGAACGTTGGAGCACGGGACGGTGATGGTCTCATTCTCGTCATAGACCGGGGCGAACTTGCCGCTCGCGTCGCGGACGGACACGCAGCGCATCAGCTCGATGCCGGTGACCTTGCCGCCCTCGCCGAGGATGGCCTTCGGCGCCCAGGAGTTGTTGATGACAACGCCGTCGGCGATGCCGGCGTTCTTCTCGTCCGGAACGGTGGGCATCTCTTCGTCCTTCTCGAGGCAGTACATGTTCACGCTGCCCTTGGTCAGACGCAGGGCCGCGCGCGCCACGTCGATGGCCGCGTTGCCGCCGCCGATGACGACCACATCGCCCGTGAGCTTCTTGAGCTTGCCGGCGTTGACTTCACGCAGGAAGTCGAGACCGCTCTTGACGCCTTTGAGATCCTCGCCGGCGATGTTGAGCTTCGACGCCTGCTGCAGGCCGACCGCGACGTAGAACGCCTGGTAGCCCTCTTCGCGCAGCTGCTGGATGGTGATGTCCTTGCCGACTTCGACGCCGCATTTGAACTCCACGCCCATCTCGCGCAGCACATCGATCTCGGACTTGACCACGTCCTTGCCGATGCGGAAGCTCGGAATGCCGTTGACGAGCATGCCGCCGGGCACGGCTTCCTTCTCGAACACGACCGGGCTGTAGCCCTCGATGACCAGGAAGTAGGCGCAGGACATACCGGCCGGGCCGCCGCCGATGATGGCGACCTTCTGGTCAAACTTCTCATGCGTACAGGAGTTCATGGGCGGCACGTAGCGGTGCTCGGCCTTCATGTCCTGCTCGGCAATGAACTTCTTGATCTCGTCGATGGCCAGCGGCTCGTCGACGGTGCCGCGGGTGCAGGCATCCTCGCAGTACTTTCTGCAGATGCTACCGCAGACAGCCGGGAACGGGTTATCCTTCTTGATGAGCTTGAGCGCGTCAGCATAGCGGCCGTCGCCCGCCATCTTGATGTAGCCTTGGATGGCGATGTGCGCCGGGCAGGCAGCCTTGCAGGGCGCCGTGCCGGTCGGCCAGGTCTGGATGCATCCGTTCTCGTTGCGGTAATTCTTGTTCCAGTGATCCTCGCCCCACTTGGTGTCATCCGGCAGCTCATGGTGCGGATACTGGATGGGGCCTTCCTTCGTGCAGAGCTTCTGACCGAGGCGGACAGCACCAGCCGGGCAGGTCTCTACGCACTTGCCGCAGGCAACGCACTTTTCCGGGTCGCTCTCGGCCACGTAGGCGGAGGCGGACAGGTTTGGCGTGTTGAACAGCTGCGAAGTGCGCAGCGCGTTGCAGACGCCGACGGCGCAGTTGCAGATGCCGAAGATCTTGTTCTCACCGTCGATGTTCGTGATCTGGTGGACATAGCCGCGGTCCTCGGCCTTCTGGAGGATCTCCATGGCCTCTTCATAGGTGATGTCGTGGCCATGGTTCGTCTCACGGCA
>HF985775.1:780-1577 GCA_000432375.1 Firmicutes bacterium CAG:103 | reverse complement strand
GCAGTAGTCGGCAAAATCACCGACGCCGATGCACCACTCGCCTTCCACGTCGCCGGAGCCCTCGCCGCGGATGCGCTGCTGCTTGCGGCAGGAGCACACGGACACGCCGATGTGGCCCTCGTACTTCTTCAGCCAGTGGGACAGGTGCTCGATCGGCAGAGACTTGCTCTCGGCCGGGATGGCCTTCTCGACCGGGATGACGTGCATGCCGACGCCGGCACCTCCGGGAGGCACCATCTCGGTGATGCCCGCCAGCGGCAGATACGCCATGCGCTCGAAGAAGTCTGCCGTCTCCGGGAACATATCCGACTGCTCGGGATTGATCATCATGATCTCGGCACTGCCGGGGACGAACATGTCCAGCACCCAGCGCTTCTCATGGTTCGGGTTCTTGCCGTCGAGGTTCTCCCAGTGGAACTCGACCAGACCACTCTCGCTGATAGCCTGCATCGCTTTTTCCAGATAGGCTCTGTCGAACTGCGGGTTTTTCTTTGCGAGCTGCTCGATCGTGAGCGGCACACGCTTTTTCATCGTCAGGGCGATGTCGAGGATATCGTCCGCCATCTTCTCATCATACTTCACCGCCGTGAACTTCAGGGCGGAGTTGATGCCCAGATACTCCGGGGCATCCGGCGTGATCTTGTCCTTGCCGAGCAGGACCGTTGCGCGATCCGTGATTTCTTTGCCGAGCTTTGCAATCTTCTCGTCTTTTGTCATGTTCTCGCTTCCTTCTCTGATAGTTTACATCCAAATAACGACTGGCCGTTCGGACACTTGAACGGCTTACAACGGCGCCA
>HF985775.1:0-770 GCA_000432375.1 Firmicutes bacterium CAG:103 | reverse complement strand
ACAACGGCGCCATGTTAATTTATTAACCCTGCAATGTCAATGCCTCCATGGCATTTTTGAAACAAGTCACAAAAAAGTTGTAAAAGAATTGCGAATAAAATCTTATGTGTGTTGAATCACAGAAACAAAAGTCGTATAATGTTTAAAAAACGCAAACATTTTTCGTCAGGGGTGTTTGAAGTGCAAGATTCTTCCTGGAAATTCAAAGAGGAAGTCGCGAAAACAGCCATTTCCCTCTTTAAGCGCGACGGATATAACAACGTGACCGTCAATGATATCTGCAAAGCGTGCGGTATCTCCCGCTCCGTGTTTTACTCCTCTTTCAACGGTAAGCGCAGCATCCTCGAATACATGGTGGAAAAACCGCAGCACAATGACGATGCGAGCTTCATGAAGTTTGCGCACGCGGACAATGACTTTGAGCGCATCTGGCAGCTGTTCGACCGGTTCATCACGATCGCTTACGACTTCGGCCCGGAACTGACCAGCACGCTGTTCATCATGCAGTTCGAATCCCCCGAGGGGATACGCGCAGCTGTGCACGCGCTCGATGATCTGTTTGCGACACTGGCCACAAACTGTGCCAAGTCAGGCATTATCGACACGGAAGAGCCGCCGGATCTGCTCTCGCGCATCGCAACGGATCTGGTCTGCCACGAACTCTATGTCTGGTGCAGTCAGAAGGGTAACTTCTCGCTGCGCGCGCGTGCGCGGCAGTATGCAGAGGTCGCCTACCACGTCAAACCGGAATACCGCATGCCCGTCGAACA
>HF985774.1 GCA_000432375.1 Firmicutes bacterium CAG:103 | reverse complement strand
GACGCTGTGCGCGCGCACGCGGTCGGGCCGGTGCTCGGACGTGCCGCTGGGGTCAAAGCCGAACAGCAGCACGCGCATGCCGGGGCAGCCGGAGCGCGCGACGAGGCGGCGCACGTCGTCGTCGATCGTGCCGAGATCCTCGGCGATCAGCTCCAGTTCCGGCGCCGCCGTGTGCAGCGCCTGCAGCAGCGCCGGGCCGGGGCCAGGCGCCCAGTGGCCGCCGCGGGCGGTCAGTTCGCCACGCGGCACCACCCAATAGCTTGAAATGGCGCGAAAATGGTCAAGACGCACCACATCATAGCGCTTTGCAGCGCCTCGGGTGCGGTCCTTCCACCACCGGAAGCCGTCCGCACGCATGGCATCCCAATCATAGAGCGGGTTGCCCCAGAGCTGGCCGTCGGCGCTGAAATAGTCCGGCGGGACACCGGCGACGGCGCTCGGCTGCCCGTCGGGGTCGAGGCGAAACTGCGCTGGCTGCGCCCAGACGTCCGCGCTGTCGGGCGCGACGTACATGGGCAGGTCACCGATGATGCGCACGCCGTGCGCGTGCGCGTAGGCGCGCACCGCGTCCCACTGGCGGGTGAACTCCGTCTGGAGATAAGCGTGCAGGAGCACACGGTCGTCGAGCCGCTCTAAAGCCTCCGCGAGCGCGGCAGCCTCCCGGTCGCGCAGGGGCTGCGGCCAGGCATACCACGGCGCGCCGCCCTGCTCTTCCTTCACGGCCATGTACAGGCAGTAGTCGCGCAGCCACGGCTCAGCCGCGAGTGCGGCGCGCAGCGCGGGCGCGGCGGATGCCTTTTCGCGCGCGAACGCCGCGTCCCAGAGCGCGGTTCTGCCCGCGTACACGCGATCATAGTCCACGCGCATGGGGTCTGCGCCCCAGTCGATGGCGCGCACCTCGCCGGCCGTGAGCGCGCCGCGCGCCAGAAACGGCTCGGGCGAGAGCAGGTCGGTGCTGCCGGCAAACGTCGAGGCCGACAGGTACGGCGAGTGTGCACCGTCCGGCGGGTTGAGAGGCAGGATCTGCCAATAGCGCTGCCCGGCGGCAGCGAGAAAGTCGATAAAATCCCGGGCGTCTGCACCCAGGTCGCCGATGCCGCACGGCCCCGGCAGGGCCGACACCGGCAGCAGGATACCGCTGGAACGGTTCATGCTCCGTCACTCCTTTTGATAGCTGCGGATGATCTCGCGGAACTTCGGAT
Organism: Firmicutes bacterium CAG:103; assembly: GCA_000432375.1. Classification (GTDB taxonomy): domain Bacteria; phylum Bacillota; class Clostridia; order Oscillospirales; family Oscillospiraceae; genus CAG-103. Next base: position 5,412 of record HF985774.1, on the reverse strand, counting down.
TGCGCGGCAGCAGGCGCATGAGCGCGGCAGCAGGCGCAGGTGCGGCAGGCCCAGCACGCCGAGCACGATGACCTCGCCGAGCGCGACCTGGCCGCCGAAGACCCAGAACGATGCATTCAGGTGCGGAAACACGGCGTCCGTGAGCGACCACGTGAGCACCGCGCCGACCAGCACGAAATTGAACACGACCGGCATGAGCGCGGCGAGGATGCACCGCACCCACGACTGCGCACCGCGGCCGCGGCCGAGCCACGCCGTGCACAGCGCCGCCAGCAGCGTTGCGAGCGAGCCGAAAACCACGTCAAAAATGCCCGCCGCGCTCAGCAGATTGGCGATCGCGCAGCCGACGAACAGCCCCCACGCCGTGCAGGGGATGAAAAACGGCAAAATGCACAGCACCTCCGAGACCCGGCACTGGATCGCTCCGTAACTGATCGGCGCCAGAAGCATCGTCAATGCGGCATAGGCCGCGCCCGTGACCGCCGCGGCGGTCAGCTTTCTCGTGGTGATGTGCATAATTCAATTCCTCCCATTTTTTTCATTGCACACGTTGTGCGCGCAGGGGTATGGCACCTGCGCATGATGAATTGTGACGGCGGTTATTCTACTCCCCCGCCGCCGCGTTGTCAACCGGTTTGCTGTACAGACAGCCGCAGTATTCCTGCCGGTAGAGGCCGTACTGTTTGGACAGCTCGATGCTGCGCTTATAGCCCTCGCGCTTTTTGAAGTCCGACGGCAGCCAGCGCACGCCGTATTGCTGCGCAAGCTCGGCGCCGATGGCGTTGAGCCGCTGCGCGTCCTTGTGCGGCGAGACGGTGAGCGTCGTGCCGAAAAAGTCGAACCCGTGCGCGCGCGCCTGCCGCGCCGTCTCCTCCAGACGCAGGCGGAAGCACACCGTGCAGCGCGCGCCGCCCTCCGGCTCGCGCTCGAGGCCGCGGACGGCGTCGATGTAGCGCTGCCCGTCATAATCGCACGCGAGCAGGTCCACCGGCTCCGGCGTCGGGAGCTGACGGATGAGCTCCCGCTGCCAGTAGAGGCGGCGGTCATATTCGTCCCGCGGCTGGATGTTCGGGTTATAATACAGCACGGTCACGCGAAAATACCGCGTGAGGTACTCGAGCACGTAGCTGCTACAAGGGCCGCAGCAGCTCTGCAGCAGCAGGCGCGGCTTGCCCTCCGGCGGGAGGGCAGCGAGCAGCGCATCGAGCTGTTTTTGATAGTTTTCTTTCATAAGCGTCACCTGCCGGACAGTATAGCACACCCGCGCGCAGAATACCAGTGCGGGCCTTGACGCGGCGGGGCATTTCCGATATGATATAAAGTAGGAAATTATACAAAGGAGGCGCGTCCGTCATGGACCAGCGCATGAGTAAGGACAAATATTATCTCAACATCGCCGACGCGGTGCTCGACCGCTCGACCTGCCTGCGGCGCAAATACGGCGCGATCATCGTCAAGAACGACGAGATCCTCTCCACCGGCTACAACGGCGCGCCGCGCGGGCGCGTCAACTGCTCCGAGCTCGGCTACTGCAACCGCGAGCAGCTGCGCATTCCCAGCGGCCAGCGGTACGAGCTGTGCCGCAGCGTGCACGCCGAGGCCAACGCCATCATCTCCGCCGCCCGGCGCGACATGATCGGCGGCACGCTCTACCTCGTCGGGCGCGACGCCGCCAGCGGCGAGCTGCTGCACGACACGACCTCGTGCGCCATGTGCCGGCGCATGATCATCAACTCCGGCATCACGCGCGTCGTCAACCGCATCGGCGACGACGGCATTGAGATCATCGACGTGCAGAACTGGATCGTCAACGACGAGTCCATCCAGCCGAAGGCCGAGGCCGAATGAGCGCGGTTTTGCTTTACAAGCGCGGCGATTTTGATTATAATAAGTAAGTTAGACTGAAAAAAGGCAGGATTCAACGTATGGCATCCATTGCATTTGAAGAGTATAAAAACAAGCTCAACAACCTCCGCCCGGCGCTGGACGATCTGGGCGGCGCGCTGCATCTCGACGAGGCGCGCAACGAGGTCGAAAAGCTCGAGGAAGAGAGCGCGCAGGACGGTTTCTGGAACGACACCGAAAACAGCCAGCGCGTGCAAAAGCGCATCAAGACGCTCCAGCACAAGCTCGATCGCTACGCCAAGCTCTCCGGCGCGTGGGAGGATATGCTGACCATGTGCGAGATGGCCATCGAAGAGGACGACGACTCGATGCTGCCCGACCTCGAGAGCGAATTTCACAGCTTCGAGGAGACGCTCGAATCCATGCGGCTCGAGACGCTGCTGACCGGCGAGTATGACGCGAACAACGCCATCCTCACCTTCCACGCCGGCGCGGGCGGCACCGAGGCGCAGGACTGGACGAGCATGCTCTACCGCATGTACAACATGTGGGCCGAGCGCCACGGCTACACCGTCAAGCTCATGGACTATCTCGACGGCGACGAGGCCGGCATCAAGAGCGCGACGATCATGATCGAAGGCGAGAACGCCTACGGCTTCCTCAAGAGCGAAAACGGCATCCACCGCCTCGTGCGCATCAGCCCGTTTGACGCCTCCGGCCGCCGGCACACGTCGTTCGCCGCCGTGGAGGTCATGCCCGAGATCACCGAGGACAGCGAGATCGAGCTGCGCGACGAGGACATCAAGATGGATGTGTACCGCTCGTCCGGCGCGGGCGGCCAGAAGGTCAACAAGACCTCGTCCGCCGTGCGTCTGACGCACATCCCGACCGGTATCGTCGTGTCCAGCCAGGTCGAGCGCAGCCACTTCCAGAACCTCGAAAACTGCAAGAACATGCTCCGCGCGCGCCTGGCCGAGATCAAGGAGCGCGAGCACCTCGAGAAAATCTCCGACATCAAGGGCGTGCAGCTCAAGATCGAGTGGGGCAGCCAGATCCGCTCGTACGTGTTCATGCCGTACACGCTGGCCAAGGACCATCGCACCGGCTATGAAAACGGCAACATTCAGGCCGTCATGGACGGCGACATTGACGGCTTCATCAACGCCTACCTGAGCATGAACGCCGACAAGGAGAACAAATAATCTATCGACGTAACAGCGCCGCAGCCGGACAGGCTGCGGCGCTTTGTGCATCAAAAAGCCTCGCAGCGTTTGCCGCCCGCAGGCGGCAGGCTCATCGTGCGGGGATAAGGCGGATGATCTGCTGGTCGTCCGCGCACTGGTAGCCGGACGAGGACACGTAGCTGCCGAGCGCGCGGTAGACATCCCAGAGCCGGTCGCGTTCGAAGAGCAGGGACTGCATGCCGGCGTAGACCTCCGGCGTCTCGCAGCGAAACTCCAGCACGGCGCGCCCGTCGTCCCACTGGCTGCGCACGGCGGCAGCCGCGGCGGCGACGGTGGCCTCCGCCGCCGTGTAGCCGCTGCGGACGTAGTAATTATCCGCGTTGGCGCGGCTGCCCGGCCAGAGAGCGGGATTGTCGGCCGTGTGGCGCACGGCCATGCGCTCGGCCGTGAGGGCGAACCACGTGTGGCTGAGGTAGCCCGGCAGCGCTACCTCGCTCTCGTCGTCCTGCAGATCCCAGGTGGGGTCAAAGTAATAGACCGCGCCGTCGAGCTCCGCCGCGACCCAGGCGTGGCTGTCGGCCGTGCCGTCAGCCGATCGGGACGTGCCCGTGATGACGCGCGCCGGGATGCCGCCGCGCTCGAGCAGGTAGACGTAGGCGTCGGCAATGCCGCCGCAGACGGCCTCCCCCTCGCAGACGGCGGCATAGGCCGTCTGGTCATACGTCTCGCGCGCGACGTAGCGCACGTGCGTCAGCAGCCAGTCGTAGAGATACAGCGCGCGGGGATAGTCCCCCGCCGGGGCGGCGGCGAGCAGGCCGTCCGCCGTCCGGGCAAGCTGCGCGCGGCGCGCCGGGCCGTCGTCGGGATAGACCCAGTCGAAGGTAACAGTGATGTGCGCGTTCAGCCCGCCGTGGACCGTGTACTGATAGGAGCGCACCCAGAGCTCCGGGTCATCGAGCAGCTCTGCCATGCAGGCCTCGAGCGTGGCGGCGTCGCAGTCGTAGACCGCGGCGTCCGTCTGGTCGCGCATCGCTAAGCGCAGCACGGCGGCCGTGCGCGGGTTGGCCGTGCAGTTCGGCGCCGTGTCCGGCAGGACGGACGACTCCACCTGGATCTGCACGGCCGGCACCGGCGTGAGCCGTGCGCGGATGCGCGGACAAAACACCGCGCCCGCCAGCACAAGCAGCAGCACCAGCAGTAGCGTCAGCCCGCAGCCCGCACCGCGGCGGCGCGGCGGCGGCGTTTGACGCAGCCATTGCTCATCCAAGTGATCGTTATCGTACATCCGGGTCACCTCCCGCGTGTGATTGTGGAAATGTTGTCAGCTTTTTTGTGCCGCAACGGTGGAAATCGCAAAAAGTTTCTGCTATAATGCTGCCCATTCACGTATATATCAAAGGAGTTTTTATCATGATCGAAGTCACGTTCCGGATCGAAAGTCTGGATTATACCGACAAGCTGGATTCCCAGCTCCCGCTCGTGCTCGAGGCGCTGAGCCAGAGTGGCAATATCAACCCCGTGCTCAAGCTCGCCTGCAACACGCCCGAGGCCTCGTCGCGCATCGTCAAGGGCATCCTGCGCACCATGTCGCAGGATCAGAAGCAGCGTCTGGCCACGAAGATCGTCAACGCCAACCGCGAGAAGCTCATGCGCAAGCTCAATGAGTACGCCGCCGGCAAAGGCATCGACGTGCACATCTGCGACTGCGCCGCCACCTTCCGCTGAGGTCAAAGCCGAATCATGCCGCCCGAAAGGGCGGCTTTTTGCTGCCTGTGCCCGGATAGGTCCGCGCACAGGCAGCAATCAGATCTCATTCGAGGCGGGCCCTTCGCCCCCCTCGAGCGCCCCCGCCGCTCTGTCATCCTGCCGGGGATCGAATCCTCTCAGCAAACGGCACGCCGCCCTTTCGGGCGGCATTTTCATTTGCCGCGGCTTTATTTTACCATCCCGCGCGTGTACAAGTCTACCGCATTTTGTCTGCGCATAGGCTGTGCTATCCGAAAAAAGGAGGCACGGCCATGATCCTCGCGCTCGCGGGCAACCCCAACTGCGGCAAAACGACGCTTTTCAACGCCCTCACGGGGGCAAACGCGCGCACGGGCAACTTTCCGGGCGTGACCGTCACGCGCAGCGAGAGCGTGTGCCGCGCGCGGCCGGAGATCACGCTCGTCGACCTGCCGGGCGTTTACGCGCTGCGGCCGTACTCGGACGAGGAGCGCGTCACGCGCAGCTATCTGCTCGGCGGCGCGGCGGACGCGGTCATCAGCATCGCGGACGCGACGTGCCCGGCGCGCAGCCTGTACCTGACGCTGCAGTTGCTGGAGCTGGGCGTGCCGGTCGTGCTGGCGCTGAACGTGATGGACGCGCTGCGCGCAGGCGGCGG
>HF985773.1:164-868 GCA_000432375.1 Firmicutes bacterium CAG:103 | reverse complement strand
TACGGCCGCAGCGGCAATGTGTTCACCAACTTCTTCACGTGGCTGCGCTGCGCCTTCAAGGGGCATGACGTCGCCTCGGACAACCTTGCCGACATGGACGCCGACGCCCTGCGCACGCGCATCGAGCGCGAGGCCGCCGAGATCAACGTCAGCCTCTCCGCCGGCAGCATCGAGATCGACGAGGCGCACAGCGCCATCCTCGTCGTCAAGGGCGCGAGCATGATCACGCTCGACCCCGCCGCCGTCGCCGACCGCATGCTCAGCGACATCTGCGCCGGCAAGTTCGGCACGTCGGCCTACCCGGTCGACATGAGCGGCGATGACAAGATGACGCTGCAGGAGCTGCACGACGCCGTCTGCGGCGACCCGGTCAACGCAGGCTACGACCCCGAGACCCAGTCCGCCACCGAGAGCAAGGTCGGTATCCAGTTTGACGTGGCCGCCGCCCAGCCCCTGTGGGACGCGGCCGCCAACGGCGATACCGTCACCATCCCGGCCACGCTCACGCAGCCCGAGATGACGCAGGAGCGCCTGCAGCAGCCAGGAGCGCCTGCAGCAGCACCTCCTGGCCGACAAGCTCGCCACGAAGACCACCTCGCTCTCCGGCAGCAGCAGCAACCGCATCACGAACGTGAAGCTCGCCGCCGAGAAGATCAACGGCGTCATTCTCCAGCCCGGCCAGACGTTTTCGTATAACGACGTCG
>HF985773.1:0-141 GCA_000432375.1 Firmicutes bacterium CAG:103 | reverse complement strand
GTCAGCGCACGAAGGCCAACGGCTTCAAGGAGGCCGGCGCTTATTCCAACGGCCAGGTCGTGCAGGAGGTCGGCGGCGGCATCTGCCAGGTGTCGTCCACGCTGTACTACTGCGCCATGGTCTCGAACCTGAAGATCAACA
>HF985772.1 GCA_000432375.1 Firmicutes bacterium CAG:103 | reverse complement strand
GAGCGCGCCGTAGACCAGCGCCGCCACGAGCAGAAACGCGATGACGCGCACGACGGTTTTGGTTTTGGAACGGTTTTGATTCATAACGTCCTCGAAGATACAGGGTCAGCGGTAGACCGAAAATTCCGGTGAAAATTCGTTGTAGTTTTCGCCGTCGCCCGGTGTTTTCTGTTCACAGATGGGCAGCATGTGCGCCACAAATTCCGCGCAGCGCGACCACTCCGCCGTAACGGCGTCACTATGCGCGGCAGTCAGGCTGTATTGCTCGGAGAGGTACTGCCCGAACCAGGCGGTGAACTTCTCCATGCCGAATACGTTCATGTGTTCGTTGTCGCAGAAGTCGCCGTCCAGCTCCAGACCGATGCTGTCCATCTGCTCGTCGCAGTTGAGAAAGCCGTAGCCATATTCGCGCACAATGTCCGCAAGCTGCGAAAGGACAGAGGGGTCGCTGAGCACCGTGCGGTGCGGAAAGCGCACGAAGAGCACATTCTCCACCCCGAGCTGTTTGGCCCGCTCGCAGAAATCGCGCAGCGTCTGCTCATTTTCCGCGCTCAGCTCCAGAGATTTGACCTGACGCTCGCCGGTCTCCACTTTCGGGATAACCTCAAAGGACTTGGTCAGCGAATAGCCGGTCCGGCGCATGGTCAGCTGATCTTTGGCAGCTCCGCCCCAGACGTCCGGCTCGATCCAGGTGTCATGGTACTTTTCCATGCGGAAAAAATAGGACGACTGCTGGTCTTTCGGCACGCAGTCTGCGATCGTCTGTGCCTTGTTGCGCGACATCGGGATGTTGTCGAGCCATTTGTGCAGGCCGGCGTCCGTTTCGTCCTGATTGAAGTCGTACAAAAAGCCGTTGATCTCCACGACGACGACCTTTGGTGTTTGCCGGCGCATGGTTTCGGTGAGCATGGAGTCATACAGGCATGACGGCATGCTCGACACGGCCAGCGGATAGCTCGTAAAGCCATACTGCTGCCACGCCAGCGGAGAGCTGAAGCCGGTGCAGAGCTCGCTCGCGCCGAGCATGACGACGTCGAGCGAATCCTGCGGTTCCAGATAAAAGCCGCGGATATGGCGCATATCCCACGTGTTGTTCACGCTCAGCACATTGGTCGCGGCGCTGTAGAGCAGCACGACGATGAGCAGAAAGATGACGGCACGCAGGGCGCGTTTTTTGGGCTTGGAACGTTGCTGCATAGGCTTTGCGCTTTCTGTGCCGGGGCGGCACGGTCGAATCATCGGGTCAGCGGTAGGCGTCAAACGCCGCCGAAAACTCGTTGAGGGTCTGTTTGGTGTTGTCCGCCGCCTGCTGCTGGCAGGTGGGCAGGATCTGCGCCATAAAATCGGCGCAGCGCTGCCACTCGGCGGTGACGGTCTCGCTGTGCGCAGTCGTCAGGTCATAGTGTTCCGAGAGATATTGCCCGAACCAGGCGGTGAACGTCTCTATGCCGATGGCGTTGAGGTGGTCGGAGTCCATAAAATCGGCGCAGCGGTCGAGCCCGATCGTGCAGGTCGAGCAGCTCATAGCCATAGTCGCCGACCACAGCCGCCACGTCGGCGAACACGTTCGGGTCGGTCGTCTGCATGCGGTGCGGCATGCGCAGAAAGAGCACGTTTGCGCCGAGTGAGCGCGCCGTAGACCAGCG
>HF985771.1 GCA_000432375.1 Firmicutes bacterium CAG:103 | reverse complement strand
GGTGGGGACGCTGTTTTTGTCGCTGCTGCTGGGCTTTGCGACAAAGAGCGTGTCGGGCGCGGTGCTGCTGCTCATCCCGGTGTCGGAGGTAGTCAAGGGCCTGCTCGATGCGGTATTGCTGCGCGTGACGAAGCCGCGCTTCGTGCCGCGGCTGGCGCTGCGCCGGGGCATCCCGCCGGAGGGGCGGACGCTGTGCGTCATCGCGGCGCTGCTCACCTCCCCGGACGACGCGCACGCGCTCTGCGCGCGGCTGGAGGAATACTACCTCTGCAACCGCGACGCGCTTGGGCAGCTCACGTTCGGCCTGCTGGCCGACCTGCCGGAGGCGGACATGGCGCACGCGCCCATCGACCCCGCCATCCTGCGCGCGGCGCGCGCGGAGATCGAGACGCTCAACGCGCGCTGGGGCAGCCGGTTTTATCTCTTCACACGCCCTCGCGTACAGACCCCCGATGGGAAATGGAGCGCGTGGGAGCGCAAGCGCGGCGCATTACTGGAGCTGGCGCGGCTGGTGCTCGACCGGCCGGGCACGCTGCAGTGCGCCGCCGGGGACGCGGCGGGCCTGAGCGGCACGGTATACCTGCTGACGCTCGACGCCGACACGCGCCTGACGCCCGGCGCGGCGCGCGCGCTCGTG
>HF985770.1:55122-57414 GCA_000432375.1 Firmicutes bacterium CAG:103 | reverse complement strand
GCGCCGGCCGCATTTGCAATGGCGATGTAAAGAAATTTACATTGCCGGCATGAAGTGATATAATAAAATTCAATATTTTGCATTTTCCCCCATTTGGGGCTCATCCTGCATGACCGGAGGATCACTGCCATGCACAACAGATTGTATCGTCTGAGCCACGGCATCATGACGGCGCTGGCCTGCCTGTTCACGGTACTGGTCTTTTTGCTCAACGTGCTGTACCAATCCGAAGTAAGCTATACCGAATATGAGGTAACGACCATTTCCGGCAGTCTGAAATTCAGCCTGCTTGTGCTCGTCGTCTGGGCCGTCCTGATCGTCGCGGCCGCTTTTGTGCGCGGCCGGTTTCCGGTGCGCGGCATCGAGGAAAAAAAGCTGTTTTGCCTGCTGACGGCGCTCTATGCGGTCGCCGCCTTCTACCTGATCCTGAACGTAGATACCACGCTGCGCGCAGACGCCGAATCAGTCTTCAATGCCGCAAAGGCGTTCCGGCTCGGCGACCGCTCCATGTTGCAAAAAGGCGGATATATATACCGCTATCCGCATCAGCTCGGTCTGATGCTGTATGACTGCATCCTGATGCTCTTTCGTGCGGATCCGGCGTTCAATTTCGTCATGAACTTTGTGTTTGTCATCGGCATCAACCATCTGAGCTGCAAAATTTCGGATGCGCTCTTTCACGACAAAGCCGTCAACCTCCTCACGATCGTCTGCACCTTTGCATTTTTGCCGCAGTTGTTTTTTATCCTGTTCGCCTATGGCCTGACGCCGGGCTTTTTCTTTCTCATGCTCGCGTTTTACAAAGCGCTTCTATTTACAGAGCGCCTGCGCGTGCGCGATTTGGTGGTGCTGGCGCTCAGCGCCGCCGCAGCCGTCCTCCTGAAGCGAAACTTCATGATCGGCGTAATGGCGCTGGCCATCTTCTTCCTGCTGAAACTGCTGGAACGGAAAAACTGGCGGTATCTTCTGGCGGCCTGCGTGCTGGCTGTGTGCATGGTGGTACCGTCGCAGCTGCTGATCTCCGGCTTTGAGGCCGTTTCCGGCACGCAGCTCAATGAGGGCGCCCCCTCCGTGCTGTGGCTTGCCATGGGGACGGATCTGGACAACACAAAGCGCGCGCCGGGCTGGTATGATGCGTCCAATTACGACATTTACACCGACTGCGGCAGCAGCCGGGCCGCCTCCGCTGCGATCGGGAAGGAAAAGCTTGCGAAAAACTTTGCGGACATGCGGCAGGATCCCGCGCGCGCCTACCGCTTTTTCCGCGACAAGACCATTTCTCAGTGGTGCGAGCCCATGTATCAGTCCGTCTGGACCGGCCCGCTGGAAACCTGCGGGCAGTATACGCACACAAGGATCCTGGCGTCGCTGTACAACGGCGGTACGGTCGAAAACATGGCCGAATCCTTCAGCAAGTTCCTGACCCTGACGCTGTGGGGATGCGCGGCCGCATTTCTGTTCTTCTGCAGGAAAAAGCATTCCGGCTGGGAGATCTTCTTTCTCTTTTTCATGGGCGGTCTGCTGTTTCACACGGCGTGGGAGGGCAAAAGCCAGTACATTTATCCGTATGTGTTCTGCCTGATCCCGTGCGCCATGTATGCCCTGCACCGCGGCGTCGGCAAGATCGTCAGGCGGATCCGCCCCGGCGTATTTGTGCAGCCGGGGCATGAAGCACCCGAACCGTAACGCGCCCGGCGCATCTGCCGCAGAGCAGGGCGATCTCGCCGCCGCTGACCTTCAGGCGGATGGAACGTGTGAGCAGCATCCGGTTTTCTTTCCGTTCGGCCTTATGTTGAAATGGCGGAAGATGCTTGCGCGCAGCCGCCCATGTTTGTGAAAAGCGGAAAAGTGCGTTTGCCCGCTTGACAAACCGCCTGTCCGGGGCGTACGCTTGCGCCAAGTTCAAAGCAGCAAACCACAGATGCAGAGGAGTAAGCGAGGGTTTGCGTCTTTCCCAGAGAGCTGCCGGTTGGTGTGATGGCAGCAGAGACGGTCTCGCTGAATGGACTGCGGAGGGCGGACGAGACGCCAGGAGGCGGTAAAGTCCGACGGGCTTTTCCCCCGTTACCAGGGAAAGACGTGTGATGGCACGTCGCCGAGCGGGCGCATTTGCGCCAATTTGGGTGGCACCGCAGAAGTTTTCCGGCTTTTGTCCCAAGGATCAAATTCACTTTTGGTCTTTCCGTGGACAGGGGCCGTTTTTTCTTGCCCGGAAAGACCCCGGCCGAAAGGAGCTAACACCATGGCAAACGAAACCACTCGCCTAGCGAGTGGTTTTCGCTATACGAAAAA
>HF985770.1:34946-55094 GCA_000432375.1 Firmicutes bacterium CAG:103 | reverse complement strand
ATTCCCAATTTGGGAATGCGGCCGTTTGAAGCGGGGCTGCGATTGGTGCGCGCAAAGCGCCGGGTCACTGTTCCTCGCGGATGGCAGCCTGCGCGGCGGCGAGGCGGGCGATGGGCACGCGGAACGGCGAACAGGACACGTAGTCCAGGCCGACCTTGTGGCAGAACGCGATGGACGACGGGTCACCGCCGTGCTCGCCGCAGATGCCGAGCTCGAGCCCCGGATTCGTCTGGCGGCCGAGCTTGCAGGCCATCTCCACGAGCTTGCCGACGCCGTTGACGTCCAAGTGCTGGAACGGGTCGTTCTCGTAAATCTTCGTATCGTAGTACGCGCCGAGGAACTTCGCGGCGTCGTCACGGCTGAAGCCGAAGGTCATCTGGGTCAGGTCGTTGGTGCCGAAGCTGAAGAAGTCCGCTTCCTTGGCGATCTCGTCGGCCGTGAGCGCGGCGCGCGGGATCTCGATCATCGTGCCGACGTGGTACTTCATGTCCACGCCAGCATCTTTAATCAGCGCGTCCGCCGTGCGGACAACGATGTCCTTGATGAACTTGAGCTCCTTGCGCTCGCCGACCAGCGGGATCATGATGTACGGCGTGATCATCGTGCCGGTCTCGGCGCTGACCTTGAGCGCCGCTTTGATGACGGCGTTGGTCTGCATCTCGGCAATCTCCGGATAGGTAACGCACAGGCGGCAGCCGCGGTGGCCCATCATGGGGTTGAACTCGTGCAGGGACACGACGACGTCCTGCAGCTCGTCAAACGTCATGCCCATCTCCTGCGCCAGCTCCTCAATGTCCGCCTTCTGGGTGGGCAGGAACTCGTGCAGCGGGGGATCGAGATAGCGGATGGTCATCGGGCGCGTGCCCATGATGCGGTACATGGCCTCAAAGTCACCCTGCTGGAACGGCTCGACCTTCGCCAGCGCGACCTTGCGCGCCTCGACGGTGCGGGCACAGATCATCTCGCGGACGGCCTTGATGCGGTCCTCGGCGAAGAACATATGCTCGGTGCGGCACAGACCGATGCCCTCGGCGCCGAGATCGACCGCCTGCTGCGCATCGCGCGGGTTGTCGGCGTTGGCCTCAACGTTCAGGCGGCGGGCCGCGTCGGCCCAGCCCATGAGGCGGTTGAAGTTCTTGTTGCCGGTGGCGGCGACGGTCGGGATCTGGCCGGCGTAGATGTTGCCGGTGCTGCCGTCGAGGGAGATCCAGTCGCCCTCCGTGAAGCGGTGGCCGTTGATCTCAAAGACTTTATCCGCATAGCTGATGTGGACGGTGTTGTCGTTGCCGCAGCCGGAGACGCAGCACGTGCCCATGCCGCGGGCGACGACGGCCGCGTGGCTGGTCATGCCGCCGCGCACGGTCAGGATGCCCTGCGAGACCTGCATGCCCACGATGTCCTCGGGGCTGGTCTCGAGGCGGACGAGCACGACCTTCGGCATGGTCTTGTTTCTGACGGCTTCCTCGGCCTCCTCGGCGGAGAACACGATCTGGCCACAGGCAGAGCCGGGGGACGCGGCAAGGCCCTTGCCGATGGCGTCGGCTTTTTTGAGCGCCTCGGCGTCAAACTGCGGGTGCAGGAGCGTATCGAGCTGCTTGGGCTCGACGCGCAGCACGGCCTCGCGCTCGGTGATCATGCCCTCGTCGACGAGGTCGCACGCGATCTGCAGCGCCGCCTGCGCGGTGCGCTTGCCGTTGCGGGTCTGGAGCATGTAGAGCTTACCGTCCTCGATGGTGAACTCCATGTCCTGCATATCCTGAAAATAGTGCTCGAGCCGGTTGGCGATGGCGACGAACTCGTCGTACACCTCCGGCATCTGCTCCTGCAGGTGGCTGATTGGGCTCGGCGTGCGCACGCCGGCGACGACGTCCTCGCCCTGCGCGTTGATGAGGTACTCGCCCATGAGCCGCTTCGCGCCCGTGGCCGGGTCGCGCGTGAAGGCCACGCCCGTGCCGGAACGGTCGCCGGAGTTGCCGAACGCCATCTGCTGGACGTTGACGGCGGTGCCCCACTCATAAGGGATCTCGTTCATCTTGCGGTAGACGTTCGCGCGCGGGTTATCCCAGCTGCGGAACACGGCCTTGACCGCCTCGATGAGCTGCTCGTTCGGGTCCTGCGGGAAGGGCTTGTGCTCATTGTCCTCATAGATCTTCTTGAAGATGACGACGAGCTGCTTGAGATCATCGGCGTCCAGATCCACGTCGTTCGTGACGCCCTTGGCGGCCTTCATCTTGTCGATCTCTTCCTCAAACAGGCTCTTGGACACGCCCATGACGACGTCCGCAAACATCTGCACGAAGCGGCGGTAGCTGTCGTAGGCGAAGCGGGGGTTGCCGGTCTTTTTGGCCAGGCCCTCGACGGACGCGTCGTTCAGGCCGAGGTTGAGGATGGTGTCCATCATGCCGGGCATGGACTGGCGCGCGCCGGAGCGCACGGACACCAGCAGCGGGTTTTCCACGTCGCCGAGCTTTTTGCCGGTCAGCTCCTCCAGACCCTTAACGTGCGCGAAAATGTCCGCCTGGATCTCCGCATTGATCTGGCGGCCGTCCGCGTAGTACTGCGTGCAGGCCTCGGTCGTGATCGTGAAGCCCTGTGCAGGCCTCGGTGGTGATGGTGAAGCCCTGCGGCACCGGCATACCGGCCGCGGTCATCTCCGCAAGGCCGGAGCCCTTGCCGCCGAGAATGTTGCGCATCGCGGTCTTGTCGCCGCCGAACGCCTGGCTGCCTTCGCTGAAATAATACAGATACTTTTTGCTCATTCCATTACCTCCATCTGTTCTGGTTTTTGGCGATTTCTTTTCGTTATTATTATAGCAAAACCGGGGCGACCCCGCCAGAATGAATGTGCGCAAAGTCGTCCAAATCTTCACAATGTCAGGAGCCTGTTTTTATGCAGTTTGCAAGATTATGCCCATATTCGTAGAATTTTCCGAAACCAAATACAGAATTTATGATTTTTTGTGAATGATAACAGACAAAAATGCAAAAATATCCTTCCCTGCTTTTTCTCACACACGCCTGTCGAGTGACACAGTTTGGAAATTTTCGCAGTCCCAATGCATTATAACTGCGTTGTAAAACATTAGAGTAATATACAGCAACTGTGCGCGAAGCGCAAAAACAGGATTTCCTTTGGATTATGTGCTATAACATACACAACCGCAATTCCCCGACTTTCGTCCGTTTTACGTCATTCGGCGGAGTTTGTGATGATAAGAAAGCATGAAAACTGATATACTTTGGAGGGAAAACATGATGAAACACAGCAAACGTTTTCTGTGTCTGCTGCTGACGCTCATTCTGGCCGCGAGCCTGTGCGTCTTTCCGGCGGCGGCCGCAGACCAGACCTGCCCGAGCAGCAAGGACGACCCGGTCGTGTTCGTGCACGGTCTGATGGGCTGGGGGCAGCGCGCCGGCATCAACGCCGTGCTGCCCTACTGGGGCATGACCACCGGCAGCCTGACAAGCTACCTCAACTCGCTCGGCTATGAGACGTACTCGGCCACCGTCGGCCCGATCTCCTGGGACCGCGCGTGCGAGCTCTATGCCCAGCTGACCGGCACGACGGTCGATTACGGCGCGGCGCACGCTGCGGCGCACGACCACGCGCGCTACGGCATCACCTATGATCGGCCGCTCTTTGCCGGCTGGGGCACGAAGCGCGCCGTCAACCTCGTCGGCCACAGCTTCGGCGGCGCGACCACGCGCCAGTTCCTCGAGCTGATGGCCAACGGCAGCGCCGAGGAAGTTGCCGCGGCCAAGGCCGCCGGCACTGCGCCGAGCCCGCTGTTCACCGGCGGCAAGCGCAGCTGGGTGCACTCCATGACCGAGATCGCCGCGCCCCACAACGGCACGACCTTCATCGAGTCCAACGGCACGATCATGGACGTGGCAACAAATCTGGCCGAGACGCTCGCCAAGGGCTTCGGCATCACGGAGATTAAGAATCTCTATGACTTCCAGCTTGAGCAGTTCGGCATCTACAAGGATCCGAACGAGACCGTGCTTGAGACGCTGCAGCGCGTGTTCAGCACCGACTTCATGTCGCACAACGACAACGCTTTTCTCGACCTGACGATCGACCGATCGCTCGAGATCAACGACGGCATCGGCATCGAGCCGAACGTCTACTACTTCTCTTACGCCGGCAACCAGACCGTGCAGGACCCGGTCTCCGGCAACTACATCCCGTCGGCCAGGATGTGGACGCTGTTCTACCCCGGCGCGATCAACATGGGCAAGTACTATGACGAGTACACCGCCGGCGGCTTCTACATCGACAAGAGCTGGCGCCCGAACGACGGCATGGTCAACACCGTGTCCGCCTTCTACCCCATCCACAGCGACGGCACCTGCCTGACGCGCGACGGCAGACAGGGCTGGACGAATTACGACGGCTACTCCAACATCCATTTCAAGCCCGGCATCTGGTATGTCATGCCCGTGCAGTCATTTGACCACATCCAGTTCGTCGGCGGTATGCTCAACGGCAGCCTTGTCAAGACGCACGCGCTCTACCGCGGCGTCATGGAGGATATCTACAACACCTATACCACCGCGCCGACCGGCGCCACGTTCCCGTTCACGGACGTGGCCGAGAGCCGCTGGAGCTATCCGTACATCCGGGAGATGTATGAAGCCGGCGTGATCGACGGCATGACGCCGACGACCTTCGAGCCGGCCGGCAATGTCACGCGCGCGCAGTTTGTGAAGATGCTTGCCCTGCTGCAGAGCGCGGACGTGTCCGCCTATGCGTCCGGCCCATTCACCGACGTGCCGGGCGACGCCTGGTATGCGCGCTACGTCAACTGGGCGGCCGCGAACGGCATCGTCAACGGCACAAGCGCCACGACGTTTGATCCGAATACGACGATCTCGCGGCAGGATATGGCCGTCATGCTCTACCGTTATGCGCAGCAGTACGGCATCGCGCTTCCGGAGCAGACCGCAGCCCCGTTCACGGACGAGGGCAGCGTCGCCGCCTACGCCCTGCCCGCCGTGCAGGCGCTGCACCGCGCCGGCGTCATCAACGGTATGCCGGACGGCAGCTTCCGCCCCTACGACACCGCGACCCGTGAGCAGGCCTGCGCCGTGCTGTGCACGCTCTGAGCACCAGAACGCAAACGTCTCCCGGCTTCGGCCGGGGGACGTTTTTTGCATTTGTGCACAGCTGTCCGCGCGGTTGTGCGACAGATGCGGCCGTGTGTCCAAAAACCTCACATCCATCCTAATCTGACACAAAATCTTCTGCGTTCCCCGGATTGCAAACCGGTGCGGTCGGAATTATAATACTCAAAAAATAAATGCGCGCTGC
Organism: Firmicutes bacterium CAG:103; assembly: GCA_000432375.1. Classification (GTDB taxonomy): domain Bacteria; phylum Bacillota; class Clostridia; order Oscillospirales; family Oscillospiraceae; genus CAG-103. The sequence goes on along the minus strand of HF985770.1, from coordinate 49,780 downwards.
GGCGCGCCGGAAAGGAATGTACACAATACCATGAAAAAGAGCAAGAAGTTTCTGTGTCTGCTGCTCGCGCTGGTGATGGCCGGAAGCCTGCTGCTTCTGCCGGCCGCCGCCGCAAACACGCAGCAGTCCGGTGCCGAACGCTACCCGACCGTTTACGTCCACGGCCTGATGGGTTGGGGCGCACGCGACCAGATCTACGCCGTGACTCCGTACTGGGGCCTGACGAGCGACCTGATGCCGTACCTGACGGGCAAGGGCTATGAGAGCTATGCCGCCTCCGTCGGTCCGCTGTCGAGCGCGTGGGATCGCGCGTGCGAGCTCTATGCCCAGCTCACCGGCACGACCGTTGACTACGGCGCGGCCCACGCGGCCGAATACGGCCACGCGCGCTACGGTGTGACATATGACAAGCCGCTGTTTGAAGGCTGGAGCGCGGACAAGAAGATCAACCTCGTCGGCCACAGCTTCGGCGGCGCGACGATCCGCCTGTTTCTGGACATTCTGGCCGACGGCTCTGCGCAGGAGCAGGCTGCGGCCAAGGCCGACGGCACGGAGGTCTCCCCGTTTTTCCAGGGCGGCAAGGCCGACTGGGTCTATTCGCTGACGACGCTGGCAGCCCCGCACAACGGCACGACCTTCCTCGAATGCTGCGGCGACATGACGCAGTTCGCCGCCGAGGTCTCGACCACCATGGCAAAGCTGCTCGGCATCTCGGACTTCAAGGGCGTGTACGACTTCCAGCTCGAGCAGTTCGGCTTCTACCGCAAGGACGGCGAGACCGTGCTTGAGGCGCTCGACCGCGTGCTGCACTCGGACTTTTTGTCGCACAACGACAACGTGTTCCGTGACCTGACGATCGACCGCGCGCTGGAGCTCAACGACGACATTGAGATCCAGCCGAATGTGTACTACTTCTCCTACGCCGGCGACAAGACGCGCCAGAGCGCCCTCACCGGCGAGCGCACGTCGGCCGCCGATATGACGCCGCTGTTCGTGCCGTTTGCAAACCAGATGTGCAGCTATTATAACCAGACGACTGCCGGCGGTTTCCAGATCGACAAGAGCTGGGCGCCGAACGACGGCCTTGTGAACACCGTCTCGGCCCTGTACCCGACCAACAGCGCCGGAAAGTGCCTGACCAAGAGCGGCCAGACCGGCTATATCCAGCGCGACGGCTACTCCAACGTCAGCTATCAGCCCGGCGTGTGGAACGTGATGCCCGTGCGCCACTATGACCACGGCAACTTCATTGCCGGTATGCCGGTGCCCAACCTGTCCTCGCAGAGCACAACGGCCCTGCGCCAGTTCTACCTGAGCCTGATGGGCAATCTCTCCCACGTGACCTCGGCGCCGACCACGCCGGATCAGCCCGTCGGCCTGCCGTTCACGGACGTGGCCGAGAGCCGCTGGAGCTATTCGTACATCAAGGAAATGTATGATGCCGGCGTCATCAACGGCATGACCGCCACGACCTTTGCCCCGGCCGCGAACGTCACGCGCGCGCAGTTCGTGACCATGATCGCCCGGCTCGCCGACGCGAACGTGTCCGGCTATGCGTCCGGCCCGTTTGCCGATGTGCCGGCAGGCAGTTGGTACGCGCCCTACGTCAACTGGGCGGCCGCGAACGGCATCGTCAACGGCACAAGCGCCACGACGTTTGATCCGAATACGACGATCTCGCGTCAGGACATGGCCGTCATGCTCTATAACTACACGCAGCACTTCGGCGTGCAGCTTGACCAGAAGACGGTCACTGCCTTCACGGACGAGGGCAGCGTCGCCGCCTACGCCCTGCCCGCCGTGCAGGCGCTGCACCGCGCCGGCGTCATCAACGGCATGCCGGACGGCAGCTTCCAGCCGTACGCCACCGCGACACGCGAGCAGGCCTGCATCGTGCTGTGCGCGCTGTAACGCATCCCACAAGCCAGAATTTTGCCCATCCGGAGCGATCCGGATGGGCATTTTTTACGTCCGGCGCACACTTCCCTTGGATTCTCCCGGCGGCGGTGCGTAAAATCTCTCTGCACACACGCAGCGGAGGGAGACGCCATGGGAAACGATCTGCAGAAAAAATACGGTCTGCCGACGGCGATCGCGCTCGTCGTCGGCATCGTCATCGGCAGCGGCGTGTTTTTCAAAGCCGAGAAGATCCTCACCGCGACCGGCGGCAACGGCCGCGTGCTGCATCTTCTTTTGCGCGGCGGCCGTCGTGTCGCACGGCCGGGACGTACTCGCCTACCTGAGCGTGTTCGCGGTCATCATGGCGCTGAGCATCCCGTTTTACCGGCCGGAGGCGAAAACGCAATGACCGCCGCTTTTTCATTGCCCGCGCGCCGCCGGTGTGGTATACTCACGGCAGACACCGAAACGAGGCGACGACATGGACATTCTCTATCAGGACAACAGCATCCTCGTGTGCATCAAGCCGGCAGGCGTGCTGTCCACGGACGAACCGGGCGGCGTGCCCGAGCTGGTGCGGCAGGCGCTCGGCGACCCGAAGGCCTGCGTGCGCACCGTGCACCGGCTCGACCGCGTGGTCAGCGGACTGATGGTACTTGCGCGCACCCCGGCGGCCGCGTCGAAGCTCTCGGCGCAGATCCGCGAGCACGACTTCGGCAAAACCTATCTCGCCGTCGTGCACGGAGAGCCGGACGCCCTGCAGGGCACATACCGCGACCTGCTGCGGCGCGACCCCGCTGAGCGCAAGACCTATGTCACGGATAAAATGGCCAAGGGCGTGCAGGAGGCCGTGCTCGACTATGACGTGCTCGGCACGCGCGCGGAGCTCTCGCTCGTGCGCATTTACCTGCAGACCGGGCGCACGCACCAGATCCGCTGCCAGTTTTCCGCACGCGGTCTGCCGCTCTGGGGCGACAAAAAGTACAGCACGCTGCCCGATGACGGGCCGATCGCACTCTGGTCGCACTGCCTGCACTTTGCCCATCCGGACACCGGCGAGGTACTCTATTTCGAGCAGCAGCCGCCGGACATTTCCCCCTGGAGCCTGTTTGCAGACTAAGCACCCCGCGCCGCGGCGCGGGGCGTTTTTTGCGCAAGCGCGCGACAGTTTTCCGTCAAAGTGTCTTGCAATCGCCGGCTGCGCCCGGTATAATATGGGTATATCGCCGGTTTTGTGAGAAGGAAAACCATATGGATCTATGAGACAGGGGGGAAAACCATGAAAAAAACACGTCGATTTTTGTGCCTGCTGCTGACGCTCGTGCTGGCGCTGAGCCTGTGCGCCATCCCGGCCGCCGCGGCAGATACGCAGACCCGCTCGGACGACCCGGTCGTGTTCGTGCACGGCCTGTTCGGCTGGGGTCAGCGCGACAAAATTTTCAGCATCATGCCCTACTGGGGCATGACCACCGGCAGCCTGCCGGACTATCTGGCCACGCAGGGCTATGAGACCTACGCCGCCTCCGTCGGCCCGCTCTCGAGCGCGTGGGACCGCGCGTGCGAGCTGTACGCGCAGCTCGTCGGTGCGCGCACGGACTACGGCGTCAAGCACGCACAGGACTTCGGCCACGAGCGCTACGGCATCGACTATGAGACGCCGCTGTTCGAAGGCTGGGGCACACAGCGCGCCGTGAACCTCGTCGGCCACAGCTTCGGCGGCGCGACGACGCGCCTGTTCCTCGAGATCCTTACCAACGGCTGCCCGGAGGAGGTCGCTGCGGCCAAAGCCGCCGGTGTGGCCCCGAGCCCGTTTTTCCTCGGCGGCAAGGGCAGCTGGGTCCACTCGCTGACCGCCATCGCCGCGCCGCACAACGGCACGACGTTCATTGAGGCCAACAGCGATTTCACGAAGCTCGCCGCCAACCTGGCCACAGGCGCCGCCAAGGCGCTGGGCCTGTCGTCGCTCAAGGGCGTGTACGACTTCCAGCTCGACCAGTTCGGCATCCGCAAGGACGACAACGAGACCTTTGCCCAGGCGCTTGACCGCGTGCTGAGATCCGACTTTTTGTCGCACAACGACAACGCCTTCCTCGACCTGACGATCGACAAATCGCTCGAGATCAACAAGGGCATCGAGATCCAGCCGAACGTCTACTATTTCTCCTACGCGGGCGACCAGACCTCGACCGATCCGCTCACTGGCAACCACTACCCCACCGTGTCGGCCATCCCGTCGAACGGTATGTCCGCGCTGATGATGCCCGGCTCGATCAACATGGGCAAGTACTATGACAAGTACACCGCCGGCGGCATCTACATCGACCGGAGCTGGCTGCCGAACGACGGCCTTGTCAACACCGTGTCCGCGCTCTACCCGACCACGACGGACAAAAACACCACCGAGTGTCTCAAGCGCGACGGTACGCAGGGCTGGATTCACTATGACGGCTATTCCGACATCACCTTCCAGCCCGGCATCTGGTACGTCATGCCTGTCACGCGCGCCGACCATATGCAGTTCGTCGGCGGCATCGCCAACAAGAGCGTCATCGAGACGCACCTGTTCTATCGAAACCTGATGGACGATATCTACGGCACCTACGGCTCCGGGCAGCCGGAGGAGCAGCCCTTCCCGTTCACGGACGTGGCGGCCGGCCGCTGGAGCTATTCGTATATCAGGCAGCTCTATGAAGCCGGCGTGATCGACGGCATGACCCCGACGACCTTCGTCCCGACCGGCGACGTCACGCGCGCCCAGTTCGTGAAGATGCTCGCCAGACTGCAGGGCGCGGACGTCTCCGAATACCGGAGTGCCGGGTTTGAGGACGTGCCGGCCGACGCATGGTATGCGCCCTACGTCAACTGGGCGGCTGCCAACGGCATCGTCTACGGCATTTCGAGCACCGAATTTGCGCCGAACGCCGACATTTCGCGCCAGGACATGGCCGTGATGCTCGACCGCTATGCGCAGCAGTCCGGCATCGTGCTCGGCACGGACAATGCGGCCGTGACGTTCACGGATGAAGCCGACATTGCCGCCTATGCACTGCCCGCCGTGCAGGCGCTGCACCGCGCCGGCGTCATCAACGGCATGCCCGACGGCAGCTTCTGCCCGCGCGGCAGCGCGACCCGCGAGCAGGCGTGCGCCATGCTCTGCCGGCTCTGAAGGACAAAACAAGACAACAAAAGGACGCATCCGAATGGATGCGTCCTTCCGCTTGGATAACAGGAAGAGAAAGCAAAATCAGAAAGAGAAAGCAAAAAGCGATGTCGGATCATGGGTGCGGCTTGCCCTCGCGGTAGTTTTTCATGACGTCGCGGAACAGCTCGCCGCTGGTCGGCGGCGTCCAGATGATGGCGTTGGCGCCGGCGCGGATGGTGGCGCGGATGCTCTCGTCATCCGCTCCGCCGGTCGCAAGGATGGGGTAGTCCGGGAAACGCTCGCGGATCTCGGCCACGATCTCCGGCGTCTGCGCGCCGGCGGCTACGTTCAGGATCGCGGCGCCATCCTCGATGCGGTGGCGGTAGTTCGTGTCGGCATTGGCCACCGTGACCACGACCGGCACGTCGACGCTGCTGCGGATGCGGTTGAGGATGCGGCCCGGCGTCGGCGCGTTGACGACGACCCCGGTCGCGCCCTGCATCTCGGCATACATGGCGAGGTTCACGACGCGCTTGCCCGTCGTCAGCCCGCCGCCGACACCGACGAACACCGGCAGGTCGCTCGCCATGAGCAGCGCCTGCGTGATGACCGGCTGCGGCGTGAACGGGTAGACCGCAAACACCGCGTCGGCGTTGACATTGCGGATGATGCAGAGGTCTGTCGAGAATACCAGCGACTTGATGCGCTTGCCGAACACCATGATGCCGCTGCACTCGTCGATCACGCTCGGTACGCGCAGCGCAAACTGGCGCAGCGTGCCGTCGATCGGCGCAGGCATCTGCGGGGCGACGTGCACGTCGCCCGGTGTCGTCACCTGGCGGTCCGCGGCGGCGGCCGCATCGTCGCCCACACCGCCGAGCTGCAGCGGTTCATTGTCCGCTGCGGGGTACGTCAGGACCTCCGGGTCCTCGGTCATATCAAAAATGAGATCACGATCTTTGCTCATAGCGATACCTCCTTGTCGTTTTTGGGGGAGTATGTCTTGACTTCTGCGGCCGGTTGTGCTTTACTGAGGGTCAGAAAAGCTTGATTCGGCCTGTAGTAAGAAACCAAAGTTTCGTTTTTGATTAACGTAACTTTGGTATAAACCATTTCTACGGGTTTGTCAAGCCTTTTTCCGAAAAAAAGTTTGAAAAAATTTGCTTTACGGAATGGGAGGTCATTTTCATGGGCAAAGACAACGACGAGGCCGCCGGCGGTTTCGGCAGCGTGTTCCGTGACCGGCTGACCTATCTGATGAACGGCAACAACGTGTACGGCAAGCCCGTCAACACGCAGGAGCTGGCCGATGAGATCGACATCAGCCGCCCGGCCGTGCGCAAGTATCTCAAGCCGAACGACCGGCGCGAGGTCACGGTGCCGTCGGCGCTGGTCGTAAGCCGCATCGCGCGGTATTTCCGCACGACGCCGAACTTCCTGCTCGGCTTTGACGAAGCGGCCGACAGCAAGGATGCGCAGCGCGCCGGCGAGAGCGACGTCTACAGCTCCCTCGGCCTGAGTCAGGAGGCCATCGACGGCCTGCACCGCCTGCATGCACAGGCGGTCACAGACCCGAAGGCCGCCGAATTGCAGCGCCTGCTCGACAAGCTCATCTGCAGCTATGCACACGAGGCGGACAAGCTGCTGTGACCCGATGCCGCAAACACCCCCGGACGGAGTTTATCTCCGGCCGGGGGTGTCTGCATACTATATTCTCTAAAAATATATGAATAAACGGCCGTGCCAGTTGACCTGACCGCGAAAAAAGCGTATGATTGGGTGTAACTATCCTGAGAGAAAAAGGGGAAAAACTATGCAATCGTTATCGCCACAGGAGCGGGGCTGTCCACGCTGGCTGCCCGGTGCGCTCGTCGCCCTGTGCGCCGCCCAGCCGCTGCTGGACGTGCTGTCGTTCTGGACGCAGGATCTGGCCTGGGGCAGCAAGCTGACGCTGGCGCTGCGGCTGCTGCTCTTTCTCTGCGTGGTGCTCACAGGCTTCGTGCTCTCCGGGCACAAGCGCGCCTACTGGATCACCGCCGCCGTGTGCGCCGTGCTCTATGCTGCACATGTGCTGGCGTGCCTGCGCGCCAACGAAGCATTTACAGCGGCAAACCTGATCTCCGATGCGACCAACTTTATCCGCGTCGCGCAGATCCCGCTGTTTACGATCGCTTTTATCACGTTTCTGCGCTGCTGCCGGCAGGGCTTTGCCAGCTTTGAGCGTGGCATCACCATCGCCTTCTGGATCATCGCCGCCGTCGAGCTGCTCAGCGCCCTGACCGGCACGGATCCTTATACATATTCGGGCAAGCACATCGGTCTGCGCGGGTGGTTTTACTGTGCCAGCACCCAGAGTGCGATTTTGTCGATGCTCGTGCCGCTCACGCTGTGCCCGGCACTGCGCAGCGGGAATATCCGGCGCTGGCTACCCGTCGCCGTCGTCGGCTTCGCGGAACTATTCTGCTTTGCGACACGTCTGGCCTATATGTCCCTGTTCGTGACGGCGATCGGCATGGTCATCACGCTTGCGCTCACAAAGCGCGGCAGCGCAAAGGTCTGCGCCGTGCTGCTGCTGTGTGCCGCCGTCTGTGCGGCGGGCTACACCGTGTCCCCCATGCACCGCAACCAGCAGGCCGTTGCGGCCAACGCCGTGCGCAAGCAGGAGAACATCGACCGGCTGGTCGCGCAGGGCAAGGCGGAATTCGGCGATCAGGGGTATGCCTACCTCACCTATGCCTATGACGAATACCTCGGCGGGACCGTCGAGCGCTATGGGCTCGAGGCCACGGCGGAAATGTACGGATACTCCACCAAGGCCGCCGTCATCACGAATGTCCGCACGATCAAGATCAACTACTGCCGCCTGATGCTGAACACTGAACCGTTTACCAGCCGCCTGTTCGGCCTGAGCTACGACGAGATGACCTACCATGGGTGCTGCTATGACGTGGAAAATGACTTCCACGGCATCGCGTATCTGTACGGCTGGGCGGGGCTTGCGTGCCTGTTGGCTTTTCTGGGGTATTTCCTGGTCATCATCGTGTGCGCGCTCATCCGCAATGCCAGGCGTTACTTCACGGTCGAGGCCGGCGCCTGCGGCGTTGCGCTGTGCACCGCCCTCGCCCACATTTATAACACCTCCGGCGTACTGCGCCGCCCAAATGCATCTTTTTATCTCTGCCTGATTCTGGCATCCATCTGGTACCTGATCTATATCAAAGACTATGACAACACAAAGGAGAACTGATATGTCCGAAGAAAAACACACCCTGCGCGAGCGTCTTACGCCGATGCTGCCCACTTTCCTGCTCGTGATCATGATCCTCCAGCCGCTGATGGACATGCTGTCTTACTGGATGGATCATTTTGAAATGTCCAACACGCTCACGCTTTTGCTTCGCTTCGTCGTTTTTGCAGCCGTGTGCCTGCTCGGTTTTCTTGCTTCCTCGCGCAAGAAAGCCTATGGCATTGCTGTCATCGCCTGCGGTCTGTTGCTCATCGGACACTGCATTGCCTGCTTCATCGTCGGCTATGAGCGCATCGTCTACGATTTGACCAACTTTGTGCGTGTCGTGCAGATGCCGCTGTTTGTGCTGTGCTTCATCTCGTTTCTGCGCGCAAACAAAAAGTGCTACGCGGCGCTGGAAACCGGCATGATCGTCAACTTCTGGGTCATTACGGCCAGCGTTGTCATCAGTGTGCTCACGCACACCGACTCGCCGACATACCCGTTTACCAACGTCGGTATCCTCGGCTGGTTCACATTCGGCAACTCGCAGAGCGCCATCATGAGCATTCTCTCGCCGATCGTGCTGCTGTTCTGCTACCGGAAAAAGAACTTCCCGCTGTTTCTTGTCACGGCCATCGCCGCGTTTGCGCAGCTCTACTTTATGGGCACCCGCCTGGCTTTCCTCGCCATTGCTGTGACGGCGCTCGGCATACCGAGCGTACTGCTGCTGACGAAAAATGCCCGTACCTCCAAGCGCTACATCGCCGTGGTGCTGCTGGCGCTTGTCGTCTGCTGTGCTTTCTACAAACAGTCGCCCATGTATATCAACCAGAACCGCTATCTGGAGGCCATGAGCTACAAACAGAATGACGCCGACACCATGATCCGCCGCGCAGAGGGCGAAAAGACCGAAAGCAACGAAACCTTCGATCCGCGGGAGCGTTATCACGCCCTGTGCACGATCTATAACAACTACTCCCCGAATATGTGCAAACGCTTCGGCACCGCACGCGTCATGTCCGCCTACCATTATTCCGATCAGGTCACGGACATCACGGCGACCCGCCACCGCAAGATCGTCTTTTGCGAGATGATGCTCGACGAGCAGCCGTTTACCTCCCGCCTGTTCGGCATGGAGCTCGGCAGCATCGCCTATGACGGCGAGATCTATGACGTGGAAAATGACTTCCACGGCATCTGCTTCCTTTACGGCTGGGTGGGACTTGCCATGATAATCGCTTTCATCGGCTACTTCGTGTATCTGATTATCAAGTATCTGGTTCAGGACTTCCACAAATACTTCACATTGGAGGCCGGCGCAATCGGCATTGCTTTCTGCCTGTGCCTGGTCAATGCCTACTGCACCGCCGGCGTGCTCCGCGCACGGCCGGCGTGCTCCGACGGCCGAACGCCTCGATCTATATGTCGATTCTGCTGGCCGTGGTGTATTACCTGACGCAGATGCGCAGTGAGCAGCCGGACGCACTGCCGGACGGAGAGGAGAAAACCGCATGATTTTCAGCGTTGTGATCCCCGTCTATAACGTAAAAGACTATCTGCCCAAATGCGTCGACTCCGTACTGGCGCAGGATTTCGACGACTACGAGCTGGTGCTTGTGGACGACGGTTCCACCGACGGTGAGAGCGGCGCGATCTGTGACCGCTACGCCGCAGCGCATCCGGAGCGGATCCGCGTCATTCACAAGCCGAACGGCGGTGTGGGGGATGCGCGCAACGTCGGCCTCGAAGCGGCCGCGGGCGAGTATCTCATCTTTATCGACAGCGACGACTACATCGGCGCCGGAATGTTCCGGACGCTCGCCGGAGCGATTGACCGCTTCCACAGCGATGTGATCGACTTCGGCTTCGCCGTGGACACCGACGGCACGATCACAAAGCAGCTCGTCGACGATCTGCCGCACGACCGGACGTTCACGCTCGCCGAGCTGCCGCAGCTGCTGCTCACGCAGCCGAATGCCTGGAGCCGCTGCTGGAAGCGCTCGCTCTTTCTCGACACCGGCATCCGCTACCCCTCCCGCGTGTGGTATGAGGACATCCGCACGACCACGAAGCTGTTCGCCGCGGCGGGCAGCATCTGCGCCGTTCCGGACGTGTTTTACTACTATGTCGTGCGCGAGGGCTCCATCACACGCAACCCGAACGTCGCACGCAACGCCGAGATCCTCGATGCGTTTGACGACCTGCTTGGCTGGTATCGAAGCAGCGGCCTGTTCGCGCAGTATTACAACGAGCTGTCGCGCCTGACGGTGGATCATGTGCTGCTTGCCGGCTCCGTGCGCGTGCTGCGCATCGACCCGGACAGCGAGCTGCTCGGCCGCTTTCAGGACTATGTGCAGACGCAGTTCCCGGACTATCTCGACAATCCCCTGCTTGCGCAGCTCTCCCGCAGCCACAAGCTGATCCTGCGTCTGCTGCGTCAGCATAAATACCGTACCGTGCGCGCACTCTTTGCTGTCAAGGACAAGCTCAGCTGAGCGCCCGGACTGGAGGAAGCTATGAAATTCAGTGTCATCATCCCGGTCTATAACAGCCGGGAATACCTGCGCGAGTGCGTGGACTCCGTGCTGGAGCAGACCGGCGCAGACTTTGAGATCCTGCTCGTGGACGACGGCTCGACCGACGGTGAGAGCGGCGCACTGTGCGACACGCTCGCGCGCGAGCATCCGGACTGCATCCGCGTGCTGCACAAGCCCAACGGCGGCGCGGGCGATGCGCGCAACGCGGCGCTCCCGCTCGCGCAGGGAGACTATGTGCTCTTTCTCGACAGTGACGACACCTTCGCGCCGGAGGCTTTTTCCGTGTTGGCAGAGCACCTGGTGCTCTGCCAGGCCGATATCTGCAGCTTTGGCATGCGCATGACGGATGACGGTGTGGACGTCGTTTTCACGGATGATTTTCCCCTCAACACGCCACTGACACTCAGCACCACGCCGGCTCTGCTGCTGGGACGCCCTTCGGCCTGCACCTCCGCGTGGCGGCGCACGCTGTTCACGGACACGGACATCCGCTTTCGCGCCCGCGGCTGGGGTGAGGATCTGTGCATGACGCGCAAGATGCTCACGGCGGCAAAGTCCGTTGTGTTCCTGCCGGATGCGCTCTACCGCTACAGGCAGCATGAAGGCTCCGTGACCAAGCGCACACTCGATGCCAATGCCGAGATCATCGATGCGCTGGACGACGTGCTCTCCTGGTTTCAGGCGCACGGGTTGTTTGACCAATACCGGAACGAACTGTGCAAGCTCTGCGTGGACAACGTGCTCTATGACCCGTCCGTGCGCATCCTCAAGGCACAGAGCACGCACCCGCTGCTGCCGCAGCTGCTGGACTTTACCGCCGCGCGCTTCCCCGACTACCGGCACAACCCCTATCTGAAAGGCTATCCGGCGCGCAAGAAGCTGGTGCTGTCCCTGCTCGGGAAGAAGCAGTACCGGGCGGTGCACCTGCTGTTCGCCGCCGCCGGGCACTGACACTATGAAGCATCACAATCAGCTGCGTTCCGGCTCTCTGCTCACGTATGTGCAGATGACGCTCAACATCATCGTCTCGGTCGCCTACACGCCGTTCATGCTGCGCATTCTCGGCAAGAGCGAGTACGGCCTGTACTCCACCGTCGCCTCGACGATCGCCATTTTGTCGGTGCTCAGTCTCGGCTTCGGCGGCAGCTACGTGCGCTACTACATCCTCTACCGCAAGGAAAAGGCGGACGACAAGATCGCGCGGCTCAACGGCCTGTTTCTGATCGTGTTTTCCGTCATCGGTCTGATCGCGCTCGCGTGCGGACTGTACCTGACGTTCCATCTGGAGATGGTGTTCAAGACCGGCCTGACGGACGCCGAGTACCACACGGCGCGCATTCTCATGCTGCTGCTGACGGCGAACCTCGCCGTGAGCTTCCCGATGAGCGTGTTCAGCAACATCATCAGCGCGCAGGAGCAGTTCGTGTTCCTGAAGGCGACGGAGATCCTGCGCACGGTCGTGTCCCCGCTCGTGACGCTGCCGGTGCTGCTGGCGGGCTACGGCTCGATCGGCATGGTCGTCGTCACGGTGACGATCTCCGTGTTCGTGGACGTGCTGCGGCTGATCTACTGCTTCGGCAAGCTGCACATTCGGGTCTCGTTCCGGAACTTTGACGGCGCCGTGCTCAAGGACATTGCTGTGTTCTCTGGCTTCATCGCCATCAACATGGTCGTCGACCAGGTTAACAACAACCTCGACAAGCTCATCATCACGCGCTACTGCGGCACGGCCGCCACGGCAGTCTACGCCGTCGGCCAGCAGCTGCACACGTACTTCATCTCGTTTTCGACGGCGGTGTCGTCCGTGTTCACGCCGCGCATCCACCAGCTCGTGCAGGACAACAAGGACGACAAAGCGCGCCTGCGCACCGTGCTCACGGAGCTGTTCGTGCGCGTGGGGCGCATCCAGTTTCTGATTTTGTCGCTCGTGTGCACGGGCATCATCTTCTTCGGCAAGCCGTTTATCTATTTCTGGGCCGGACCGGGCTATGACGATGCGTATATCATTGTGCTGCTGCTCATCATCCCCGGCATGGTGCCGCTGACGCAAAACCTCGGCATCGAGATGCAGCGTGCGCAGAACCTGCACAAGTACCGCTCGATCATCTACGGGGCGATGGCCATCGGCAACCTCGCCATCAGCATCTGGCTGTGCCAGTACCTCGGCGCGATCGGCTGCGCGATCGGCACGGCCGTCGCCGTCGTGCTGGCAAACGGACTCGTGATGAACATCTTCTATCAGCGGCGGCTGAACATCGACGTGACCGTGTTCTGGAAGAACATCGGCCGCATGGCACTCGGCCTGCTGCCGCCCGCCGCGTGCGGCGTGCTGATGATGCTGTTTGTAAACCTCTACAGTATTCCGATGCTGCTCGGCGGCATCGTCGTGTACACAGCGATCTACTGTGCCTCTGTGTGGCTGCTGTCCATGAACGGATATGAAAAGGCCCTTGTCGGCGGCATGGTGCGAAAGGTGCTGAGAAAATGAAACAACGCTTGAAACGCCTGCTCGTGCGGCTGCTGAGCCTGCTGCCCGGCAAGCCGGTCATCCTGCTCGAGAGCGCGCCGCCCCTCGGTGACAACACCGGCGCCCTGTACCGGACGCTGCTGGCCCAGGGCTGGAACGACCGGTACCGGCTCGTGTGGGTCGTGCCGGATCCGGCCGCTTTTCGGAACGTACATGAAAAGAACGTCTCCTTCGTCGCCACCAAAGGGAAATTTGCGGCGCTGCGGCTGTTTGTGCTGCGGACAAAGACCGTCGCCATCATTGACTGCAATGCGCAGCCGATCCAGAAGCTCCGGCCGGAGACCGTGCACCTGTACCTGACGCACGGCAGCCCGCTCAAGAGCGTGCACGACTACTATTTCTGCGACCCGACGACCGACTGGGCGCTGAGTCAGGCCCCGTTTTTTGACGCCGTGAACAGCTATGAATTTCACATCCCGCCGGAAAAGCTCGTCACGCTCGGCTTCCCGCGCAACGACGACCTGTTCACGCACAAATGCGACCTGAAGGACATCTTCGGCGCGGAGTTTGACCGCTTCGTCGTCTGGTATCCCACGTACCGCCAGCACAAGAACAACCTCATTACGACGACGGACATCTCCATTCCCGTCATCCATGACCCGGCGGCGGCCGCGGCCGTGAACGAGGCCGCGCGGGCGACGAACACGCTTGTGATCGTCAAGCCCCACCCGGCGCAGGACCTGTCGCGCATCCGCGCGCTGGAGCTAAGCCACCTCCGCTTCATCGACGACGGGCTCTTCGCCGCGCACGGCATCACGTCCTACGAATTTCTCGCCTGCACGGATGCCCTCATCACGGACTATTCCTCCGTGCTGTTTGACTATCTGCTCACGGGCAAGCCCGTGGGGCTGACGTTCGAGGACATCGACGCCTACGCCAAGCAGCCGGGCTTTGCCATCGACCCGCAGCCGCTGCGCGAAAGCGCGGCCATGCTCGACACGCCGGACGATTTCCGCACGTTTTTCGAGCAGCTCGCCGCGGGCGATGATCCGCTGCGGGCCAAGCGCCTGCAGCTCATGAAGCTGACCAACCAATACACAGACGGGCACTCCGCCGAGCGCGTCGCCGCGTTTCTGGCCGAGCGCCTCCGGGAAAGGGAACACACATGAGACGTGTTATCACTTACGGCACCTTTGATCTGCTGCACTACGGGCACATCAATCTCCTGCGCCGCGCCAAGGAGCAGGGCGATTACCTGATCGTGGCCCTGAGCACGGACGAGTTCAACTGGAACGAGAAGCAGAAAAAGAGCTACTTCTCCTACGAGGACCGCAAGCGGATGCTCGAGGCGATCCGCTATGTCGATCTCGTCATCCCGGAGGAGAGCTGGGATCAGAAGATCACCGACGTGGACAAATACCACGTGGATGTGTTCGTCATGGGCGACGACTGGAAGGGCAAGTTCGACTTCCTGAAGGACAAATGCGAGGTTGTCTACCTCCCCCGCACGCCCGAGATCTCCACGACAAAGATCAAGACCGACCTGCACACCTGAAGAAC